>JAFTJI010000072.1 GCA_017456495.1 Lentisphaeria bacterium
GGCAAAAAAAAATGAAGCCGTCAGGCTTCGCTTCATGCACCGCAGGTGCGCTTCATGGCACTACGTGCCGCTTCATACGGCGCAGCCGTGCTTCATAAAAGCCTGACGATGAAGCATTGTTTCGCTACCGCTCCACAATATGAAGCAGCTTCATTTCATTCAGCTATGAAGCATTCGCTTCGCTCATATGATGAGAAAATGAAAAATGAGAGTTTCTGCTTGCAATTAATACCTTGTTCTGTCATCTTAACAGCAGAAAAAAATTCTCATGAAAAATGTCCGGTCCGCTATTAAGGAGAAAAGCAATGAAAAAACTGTTATTATTGATCGTGGTATCGATCTTTTCGTTAAATGTCTATGCTCACGGAGGAGCTTCTGCTATTAGAGGTGTTCGATGGACGCCCGTAAATATTGTTGCTTTTCCTATAGCCCTTTTTGATCCGGGCGAAACAGAAGTGTACGGTATTCTTTTTTCTCCCGGCATGGGAATGAGCGAAAATAATGTGTACGGTGTCAATTTGGGCATTGCGACTCTTTTGACCAGAAAATGTTACGGTGTTTCAATAAATATTATTTCCGTGCTTGAAAATAACGGATTATCGCTTGGACTTCTTAGTCTATATAAAAATAATGGAATGGCTTGGGGGTTATGCAATCTGATAGTAGATAACAACGGAATATCTTTAGGGGGAATAAATTTATTGGAAAATAACGCAGGAGTATCCATTGGAATCGTCAATATGATGATTGCAGGTGTGGGAAAATCAAACGGAGTTTCAATTGGAGTTGCCAATATTTCCCAGAATAATATTCTTCAGCTCGGAATATATAATCAAGCTGAAAGCGGCTTACAGATCGGTTTGTTGAACTATAATCCAAACGCATGGATTCCATGGATGCCGATTTTTAATTGGTCAGCGCAAAGTTCTCCGGAAAAAACGCAGAAAAAATGACAGATGGCGTTAATGATTATATAAATTAACCGTTTATCAGAACGGGGATTTCAGGCTGTTGCTAAACCTCAAAAAACTCTTTTTCTCCCGGGATTCCCATCGAATTTACAGTTGAAAACTCTTCGCTCAAACCGACTGCTGTCAAAAGGAACTCTTCCGTTCCTTTTGAGATGGCAGCCGATAATGATCACAACATGTTCAGTGATAGTTGTTTTCCCCTGAAAATCCAAAGTTTTCGCAACAGCCCGGGCAGTAAATTACTTTACGCCCATCGCCTTCAGGTTGTTGAAAGAGATCTTCATGGATTCGAAGATGTCGCGTCCGGGATAGGGAGCATCCTGTTCGATGGAGTACCAGCGGATTCCTGTATCGCGGCAAGCCTGAATGATCTTGTCCCATTCAAGGTTTCCTTCGCCGATTTCACAGAACACCGGATTCAGCTCGATCATGGCAAAATCCTTGAAATGGATCACAGGGATACGACCTGCAAGTTTGCGGATCCAGGTTTCGGGGTTCGCACCGCCGCGCTGAACCCAATGGACGTCCAGCTCAGAGAAAACGCATTTTGAGCAGGTTTTTTCATAGAAGAGTTCCAATGCAGGCTTGTGAGGCTCCATGTGAGCAAATTCAAAATGGTGGTTGTGATATCCGAGTTTGATTCCCTCAGCCAGCAGCTCCGGACCTTTTGTGTTGAAAATATCAATAAGTTCATCAAAAATTTTTCTGTCTTTGATATAGTCAAGCGGAGGAGCACCGAGAGCGACGAAATCACATTCAAGGGTGTGCATTTTGTCGATAAGACGCTTTGTATCATCCTTGATCATCGGAAGTCCGTCGTGGGTTGCACAGCAGAAAAGGTTGTGCTTGTCGAGCTGTCGTTTGATTACTTCCGGCTCAAGGGGAATTGCAGAGACCTGAACAGCTTTGTAACCGATTTCGCAAAGTTTATCCAGTGTTGCATCCAATTCACTTTCGGTTTTGCAATATTCACGCAGGTTGAAAAGAGTGACTGCGATCTGACTGTCGGGAAGTTCCATTTTAAGTTCTCCTGTTTGATAATATCGTTAGAATGATTTTGCCATATCTTCTGCACTTGCGGCTGTTGCGACTGTTTTTTTCTGATAGCGGCTTGTTGCGATCAGCTTTTCCAATTCTGCAGCATACTCATCGGAATCCATGGGCAGAGTAACGACTTTGTCTTTCAAGCCTGCAAGGAGCATGGAGTTTCCGAGTTCAAGACCGCGGATCCCTTCTTCCATAGGAGCGATAAGCGGGGTATCTTTGAGAATTGCATTTGCAACGTTTTCGATCACATTCCGGTGCTGGTTGATATCGCCGTAGAACGGGATTTCGCACTTCCAGTTGTCGGAAATCCCGAAGGTTTTATCTGTGTTTTTGATAAAATCGGAGGTCTCGATCTCGTTGCGGATGAAAAGGAGTTCGCCGCGTTCAAAGGTGAGTTTTCCTCTTTCAGCAACGATTTCCAGACGGTTGGTCCCGGGCATTTCTCCGGTGGATGCGATAAAGTTTCCGACCGTACCGTTTTCATATTCCATATAGACGTTGACTTCGTCTTCGACTTCGATATCGTGATATTTTCCGAACTTCACCACACCGCGGACGGTTTTGGGTAATCCGAAAAACCACTGCCACAAATCGAGCTGGTGAGGACACTGATTCAGCAGCACACCGCCGCCCTCGCCTCTCCAGCTGGCGCGCCAGTCGCCGGAATCATAGTATTTCTGGGAACGGAACCAGTCGGTAATGACCCAGTTGATGCGGTTGATCTTCCCAAGTTCCCCGCCGTCGATCAGCTGTTTGATCTTCTTGTGAGCGGGCAGCGTACGCTGGTTGAACATCAGAGACTTTTTCAGTTCCGGGTGTTTTGCGGCTTCGGCAATCATGCGTTCGGCTTCTTTTTTATGAACAGCAATCGGTTTTTCAACGATGAGATGTTTTCCGTGCTGCATAGCCATGATAGCAAGATCGGGATGAGAGTAGTGAGGAACCGCAATGATAACGGCGTCGATATCAGCTTCCTTAAAGAAAGTTTCTGCATCGGTGAAGCACTTGACATCTTTCCGGATCTCAGGTTTCATCCGGTCAAACGCCTTGGGATTGATATCGCACACGGCGGTCAATTTTGCATTGGCAAGAGTGCTGATAGAATTGGTATGACCGGTTCCCATGTTGCCGATCCCGATGATACCGAATTTTACAAAGTCCATTTTATTCTCCTTAGATTTTAAGTAATTTTGCTTTTTCCGGTACAATATACTGCAAGCTCTTGAAAAAATCCATAGAGATAACGTGTTTTTTATAAAAAAAGTTGTCTTATTTTCATAAAAATAAATCTGAAAAAACAGAAAAAATATACGTTTTGCGCTTGATAAACTTGTATTCTTGTATTATATTTCTCATAAGAAAAAGAGGCAGAATAAAATGTTGACCAAAACTTCCCTGATTGAGCAGTATCTTCTGGACGGGATCAGCAGCGGACACCTCGTCCCCGGCAGTAAAATCCCGTCACGCAATCAACTGTGCCAGCGGTTCCGCTGTTCCCGTACCATCGTCGAGTGCGCAATCAGACAGTTGATGCTGAACGGGTATCTCTCAGGCAAACAGGGCAGCGGGACTTTCGTGATAAACAGGACTCCGCCCGGACAGAAGGTTAATAATCTGACGATCCTCTGCGACTTTGACGTTGACCGTCATTCAGAAATCGACATGCCGTCGCTCAATTTTGAGGACCTTAACATCAGCGTCAAGTTTCTTTCCATCAACAAGATCCAGACGGATTTCGAAAGGATAAGCACCCCTGGAACAGCTGTAGTGTGCCTCCGTCCTGACATCGGAAAGATCCCGTTCCTGGAGAAACTTCAGAAAAGAAATATTCCTGTGCTTCTTCTCAACCGTGACTACGAGGGATTCGATTACATCATAACGGATCCCCACAGCAGTATCCGCGAGGGAGTGTCATGGCTTCTGATCGAGTCGGGACGCGATATTGGGTTTATTTCCCGCCGTCCGACTCTGAAACGACCCTATCAGGCTGAACGGATATTGTCCTTTTACGAAGCGGCGATCGAGTTCGGGGCGCACCTGAATCCGGACTGGTGCATCAGTAAAAATTTCCGGAACTACACTGAGGATATCGCAGAAGTCGGACAAAAGCTGTTCGGTTCACAGAAGCATCCGTCCGGCTTGTTTGTTCTTGACATGGATCTGGTACTTCCGCTGGTTGCTTACGGTCAGAGTTACGGGCTTGCACCCGGAAAAGATTATAAACTCCTGACGTTCGACAGGATCCGGGAACTGGAACAGCTGGGGAACATTGCCATGCTGAAACAACCGGAGCTGCTCTATGAAAAAGAGATCCGCCGCTGGCTCAATTCCCTGCACACGAATGTTCCTTTCAAGTCTGCATTGAAAACAGAATTACAGGTATTTTAAATTACCTTGTAAACTCATTATCCTCCGACTTGCTTTTGTGATATTTTTTTATAAGGAGACCTTGATTTTTACCTGTTTTATGCTAAATCAAGTTAGGAAAAACATTTGGGCTATTTCTTTGAGAAAGTCGAAGTGGAAAATGGTCTGATTTTTACCGGCAGAGCTGCCATCGTAACTCCGGCAAGTGCTGAAGAAATCAGACAGGGCAATCCCCGGACAAAGATACTAGTTGTAGATTTTCTATCATTATATTTTAGGATCAACTTGAATAAGAACGGAAATCCGGAAAATTATTCTCTTTACCTTAAAACAGAGAACAGTGCAGAACACACGTCTTTCATTGGAAAACTCTTTGCTCTTATCATCCGATGTCCGTTTGCATTGGTGTTGACGCCATTGGTGTTTATGTTGGAGTTTTTCCTGCCGGACAGTATAGTAGAAGTTGTCCTTGAAACAATCAACTTTTCCAACATTCCTAATTCTTCAACTGGAAAATTGAAATTAAAAAAATCGCTAACTTATGCATTGTTAGCGTTGTATCTTAGATTTTTAGGAGCGCACGATTTCTATGCCGGAAAAAAATGGAAAGGTATTGTGCATTTCCTGTTGACCATTCCTTTGGGAATATTTTTGATTCCGGCAGGGATTTCTCTGCTTTAGGCATGGTGGGAATCCGTCTCCGATGACTCGACAACTATCGAAACGGTTTAATGGGATGAAGCAGCAAGAGGCATTTCAAACGTCCGGAAAAATTTTTGTTGAAAGGGCTGCTGTAAAATCAAAGTTTGTGAAAGAACTGTGTTGTACAGAGTTTTTATACGGTTTTTACAACTGCCCTAACCTCTGCATCAGAGACGGAAAATCCAGTGTTTTTTTGTTATGCACCTGAATAAAGCCGGGATCTGCATAAATTCTTCTGAGATTTTTTACAATTCTGCTTGAAAAATCAGAAATATTGACTATTATTTATAGAAAAACAATTTCAGGAGAAGATTTCATGGCTGACAGTCCTACAGTATGCCCTTTCTGCAATGACTCTATTCTGATTCCGGAAGAATTTTTCGGTTCGGAAGTGGAGTGCCCGACTTGTCATAAACAATTTTTCATGCCAAAAGTCACAGAGGAAGAGAATTCAGAAGACCTTGAATCCGCAAATGTCGGAACATTTGAATGCCCGACCTGCGGTGCAACAAATACTCTTCCGAAGGATTTCGCCGGCAAGTTCAAATGTCAGGGTTGCCAGAAAGAAATCGAAGTGATCAATGACGATACGATCCAGTGTCCTCATTGCGGAAAATCCATTTCCAGAAAAGATACCACCTGTATTCACTGTCAGCGCGCGATCAACGAACCGGCAGCCACCGAAAAAGAAGTTTCAGCGAAACCGGAACAGATGCCGATGAAAAAAACGCTTCCGAATATTCCGGAAGATCAGCTTGGAGATGAGGAAGATCAGGAAGTCTTCTATATCATCACAAAATTGAAGTCGATCAACCTGATCGCGTATTTCATCATTCTGATCGTCTGTATTGCTGTCGCAGCGGTATGTATTGTCAATAAGGAGTATGCTTCTGCAAGTCCTTTCATGGGAATCATTCTGCTTGCGACTTTATGGACGATTGTTTTTCATTTGCTGCTCAGCTGGTTCCGTGGAATTTATAAAAATCTGGTCCGCATCAGAATTGCGGCAGAAAAAATGACCGACTTAAAGAAATAAGCCGGTCATCCATAAAATCTTTTTTTCAGCTCACAACCGTGATTTGAAATCCTCGTAGCTGAACTTCCGGATCAGTTGCAGTTCGCCATCCGTTTTCCTCAAGTAAATAGACGGCAGACGCAATCCGTTGAAGGTGTTGGTCTTTACCATGGTGTAGTGCGCCATATCCAGGAAGGAAAGACGCGTTCCCGGGGTCAGCGGTTCGTCGAAGGAGTAATCCCCGATCACATCTCCCGCCAGACAGGACGGTCCGCCCAGACGGTAAGTGTACGCCTTTTCTCCCGGTTCTCCCGCGCCGACGATGTTCGGACGGTACGGCATTTCCAGAACATCCGGCATGTGCGCCGCCGCAGAAGCATCCAATACTGCAAGATCCATGTGGTTCCAGGTCAGATCCAGCACCGTTGCTTCCAGCGTTCCGGTGTTCAGTGCGATGGCTTCGCCCGGTTCAAGATAAACCTGAACATGGGGATAGCGTTTCCGGAAACCGTTGATGGTATCACAAAGCAGATCAACATCGTAATCCGGACGGGTGATGTGGTGTCCGCCGCCGAAGTCGATCCACTTCATCTGCGGGATCAGATCGCCGAACTTTTCTTCAAACGCCGCAAGCGTCCGAACCAGAGCATCGGAATTCTTTTCGCAGAGCGTATGGAAATGCAGACCGTCGATTCCCTCCGGCATCTTTTCCGGGAAAGCACTCCGCAGAATCCCAAGACGGGATCCGGGGGCGCAAGGATCATAGATCGCGGTCTCTGTCTCGCTGTGTTCCGGGTTGCAGCGCACACCGAAACTGACTTTTCCGGCGTACTCCCTGATGATCGGCTGGAACCGTTCCCACTGGGAGAACGAGTTGAACACCAGATGATCACACAACGGCAGAAGCGTTTTCAGATCCTGTTCGGAATATGCCGCAGCAAAGGCATGAACCTCGCCGGGGAAATATTCCCTGCCGAGCCGTGCCTCATCCGGCGAACTGGAACAGGTTCCGTCCAGAACTTCCGCAAGGATGGGATAAACGCTGTACATGGAGAACGCCTTTTGAGCCAGCAGGATCTTTGCGCCGGTGCGTTTCCGGACGGAATCAAGGATCTCAAGATTCCGCCGGAGCAGGCGTTCTTCCACGATAAAACAAGGGGTCTCAGGGAACGACGACATCTTCAAACTGCTCGATCCAGGGGAGCCCGTATTCTGTGAGTTTTTCCATGAACGGTGCGGGGTCGAACTCTTCCATATTGAAGACACCTGCGCCCTTCCAGACTCCGGTTGCCACCAGCAGTGCGCCGATCATTGCGGGAACTCCTGTGGTATAGGAGATCGCCTGAGACTGAACTTCGCGGTATGCTTCCTGATGGTCGCAGAGATTGTAAATGTAATAGGTGCGCGGTTTGCCGTCCTTGGTTCCCTGGATCACGCAGCCGATACAGGTCTTTCCTTTGGTGAGCGGACCGAGGGTTGCGGGGTCGGGAAGAAGTTTCTTCAGGAACTGAAGCGGAATGATCTCTTTGCCTTCATACATAACGGGATCGATCCGGGTCATGCCGACATTCTTGAGAACGTTCAAGTGGTTCAGATAGTTGTCGGAGAAGGTCATCCAGAATCTTGCGCGCTTGATACCGTACTTTGCAAAGTTCTTGGTGAGGGATTCCAGTTCTTCGTGGTACATCAGATAGATATTTTTATCGCCGATGGTGGGGAAATTATAGGTGCGTTTGATTTCCAGCGGTTTGGTGGTGATCCATTCGCCGTTTTCCCAGTATCTTCCGGGAGCGGAGACTTCGCGGATGTTGATTTCCGGGTTGAAGTTGGTTGCGAACGGCTGCCCGTTGTCGCCTGCGTTGGCATCTATGATGTCGATCTGTTCGATGGTATCGAAGTGATTCTTCTTAGCCCATGCGCAATAGACATTGGTCACACCGGGGTCGAATCCGCTGCCCAGCAGAGCCGTGAGCCCTTTTTCTTTGAAGCGTTCCTGATAAGCCCACTGCCAGCTGTATTCAAAATGGGCTGTTTCAGGGGGCTCATAGTTTGCGGTATCGACATAGTTGACTCCGGCTTCCAGACAGGCATCCATGATATGCAGATCCTGATAGGGCAGAGCAACGTTGATCACAACATCAGGCTTGAAAGATTTCAGAAGTTTGACCAGTGCAGGGACATCATCTGCATCCACAGATGCGGTCTGAACCGGGCGGGGCAGCTGAGCAGCAAGTTTCTTTGCCCGTTCTTCATTACGGCAGGCAATGCAAATGTCCTGAAACTCTGTAGTCTGAGCGCATTTGTGTGCCACAACACTGCCGACTCCGCCGGCTCCAATGATGAGAACTCTTTTTGACATCTTTTTCTCTCCTTATAGTGATTTCTCTGATTATCGTTCAAAATAGGTGTAGCCGCGCAAACCGTCTTCAAACGCAGCCATGATCGTCCGGCGTTCCGCAGGCTTGATCAAACCGGTGCGGACAGCCTCTTCCGCTTTCGCACGGAATGCGGCAAACAGATTCTTCGGATCGAACTCAACATAGGACAGAACGTCCGCAACTGAGTCGCCCTCGATCTCTTTCACGATCTCAAAACGTCCGTCTTCCGGGCTGATATTCACGCTGATGATGTTGGTATCTCCCAACAGGTTATGCAGGTCACCAAGTGTTTCCTGATAAGCTCCAACGAGGAACACACCGAGATAATATTCCTCTTCCTCATGAAGTTCATGCAGCGGGAGCGTATGACGGACATCATGCTGATCCACAAATTTGTCGATCTTTCCATCGCAGTCACAGGTGATATCGGAAAGGATCCCCTGACGGTTCGGAAACTCCTGCAGACGGTGCAGCGGCATGATCGGGAACAACTGGTCGATCGCCCAGGCATCGGGCAGTGACTGGAACACGCTGATGTTTGCGTAATAGATATCTGCCATTGCAGAATCCAGCCCCTCAAATTCATCGGGGATATACTTCAGTTTCTTCACTTCCCGGTTGATGGAAGACATGACATTCCAGAATGCAGTTTCTGCCAGAGCCCGTTCCCGGAAGGAAATCCGACCATTCTTGAACAGGATCCGGATCTCATCACGGTAATAGATCGCATCGTGATAACTTTCCTGCAGATTCTTTGTGTTGATGTGACCAAGGATCGCAACCATATCTTTGGTATATTCACAGGCATTTTCCGGTACCGGGGGAACCTGGGAAGACTCAAACCGGGTGGCATCCAGAATATTGAACACCAACACAGAGTAATACGCCATGGTGGCTCGCCCGGATTCTGTAATAAGGGTCGGATGCTCCACGCCATTGCTTGTCAAAATCTCGGAAACCGTTTCCACGACGTCAACACAATATTCATCCAGAGAGTAGTTGCGGCTCAGATGATAGTTCGTGTGGGAACCGTCATAGTCGACAGCCAAACCGCCGCCGAGGTCAAGATATCCCATCTGGCAGCCTTCTTCCACCAATCCGCAATAGATACGGCTGGCTTCAATGATCCCGTTACGGATATCCCGGATGTTGGGGATCTGGGAACCGATATGATAGTGCAGCAGCCGCACACAATCCAGCATACCTTCATCGCGCAAACGGTCGACAACGTTGATGAGTTCAGCAGTATTCAAACCGAAAACGCTTCTGTCTCCGCCGGATTCTGTCCACTGTCCGCCCGCACGGGTGGAAAGCTTCATCCGCAATCCGATCTGCGGACGGATCCCCAGTTTTTTGCTCTCCTGAATGATGGTTTCCACTTCGCCGGGCATCTCAACAACAAGAAAACAGTTCATTCCCAGCTTGCGGGCATAAAGACCGAGGTCGATAAATTCTTCATCCTTGTAGCCGTTGCAAACCAGACAGGCTTCGGGATCATTGAGGTTCCCCAGTGCGGCGAGAAGTTCCGCTTTGCTGCCTGCTTCCAGACCGTGATGGAACTCTCTTCCATAGCGTGTGATCTCTTCGATGACCTGTTGCTGCTGATTCACTTTAATGGGATAAACGCCCTTATAAACGCCCTTGTAACCGGTCTGCTCGATCGCTTTCCGGAAACTGCTGTGTAAACGTTTGATCTGTGAGTTCAAAATATTTCCGATACGCAGAAGTACAGGCATATTCATTCCGCGTTCCCTGACACCTTCGATAATATCCATCAGGCTGACTGCAGGTGTTCCGGGCTCACGGAACGGCGTTACTGCCACTTCTCCATCGTCTGTTACAGTAAAATAACCGGCACTCCAGTTATTGATCCCATAGAGATCTGCCGAGTGACGTGCAGACCACCGTTCAAGTGTATTTTTCGTTACATTCATTTATGGGGTCCCTTTCATAATCAAATATTCCAACAAGGGTAATATAACAACTGTTTTGCAGGATTACAAATTTTTCCCCGGGAAAGAGATGTAATTTTTTCTGTTTTTTTTCTTTTCCTCTGTCAGATTTTGCCTGAAAAAACGTCTTTAGTATTGCAGTGATATGGTATTGTGGTCTGTAATTTTTCATAGAAAAGACTTGAAATTTATGGAGATACAATATATATTAGCCTGTTTTTATAAATATTGAGAAGGAGAAAATAATGAAACGGGTTGGTTTGTTTATCGGAATCGATGACTATGAAAATGGCATTCCTAAACTGTCCTGCGCATCGGCTGATGCTTATAATATGTCCCTGGCATTTTCCAAAGCCGGATTTTCTGTTCATATTCTGCAGGATAAGAGAGCATCCTATGAGTCTGTTATTGGCAAAATTCAGGAAATCATGAAAACTCTGAATCCCGGAGATCTTTTGACGTTCTACTTTGCCGGACACGGACGCGAACATGATTCGGAACATTATCTCATCGGTGCAGGCGGTTTCAGCGACGACAATCTGTATGCTTTGGGAGCCCTTCCACTTTCAGCATTGATCTCTTTGACAGACCGCATCCCCGGACTACATCGGTTTTTCATTCTTGACTGCTGCCGTAAAAATCTTCTTTCCGACCGTTCAGGGGATGACAATTGCTGCGGTCAAAGCAGAAATATTGCTTTGGATAAAGCAGTTGTACAAAATACCAACAGGGAAATCATTCCGCCTCTGATTTTGAGTTCCTGCAGTACCGGACAGAAGGCATACGAAAACCTTAAAACTCAACAGGGTTACTTCACAGAGAAATTTATTACAGTCATCGAAAACGCGCAGATCACTTCCTTTTCCCGGCTTCAGCAGGAATTGAAACTCCCGGTCGAAAATCAGGATGTTGATTGGAGAGGTCCCATGTCCCGCTGGGCAAATGTACCTCTTTTCCAGAGATGGGAAAATCACAATGTTTCGCCTGACGTTGTTGCACCGGAAAGAGCTGAAGCCGCTGTCATTAACAGCATACCTCTTCAAAATCATTCAAGCTATGATGTCATTTTAAAGAAACTTGATATCGAAAACTTGAAGAATCAGCTTATCGGTACAGTGCCAGATATGGTGCAAAAGCTCCTGAATCTTGCAGAACAGGCAGAAAAGGATAAACAATATGATTCTGCCATGAAAATTCTGGAACGTGTGCAAAACTCTCTGGAAGACGAGTTGAAAAATGATCCTGAGAAATTATACACAACCGGAAAGAAATATTACGATGCCGGCAATTATGATGAGGCTGTGAAATATTTCCGGGCGGCTGCAGAACGGAATCATGCAGGAGCACAAAAAAATCTGGGAAATTGCTATTATAACGGCGATGGAGTATCTCAATCTTACGAAGAAGCCGTGAAATGGTATCGGAAAGCGGCTGAACAGAATTATGCCGATGCTCAAGCCAATCTGGGATTCTGCTACGAAAACGGGTATGGAGTATCTCGATCTTACGAAGAAGCCATAAAATGGTATCAAAAGGCGGCTGATCAAGGACATAAGGGAGCAAAATACAAGTTAAAAGAATTGAAGAAGAAAAAACAAGGCATCTTCGGCTGGTTTAAATAAAACTCTGAAATCTTCTGTGCAAAATCAACTTTTTTCTGCCGGTATGTCAAAAAAAAGTGTTTTTTCATAAAACATTTTAAAATAATGACTTGCAAAATTGAAAAATTGTGCTAGATTATCAGAATCTGTAAGTGTACAACCCGATCACACGACAGATATTTGAAGGAACAAAGCTTTCTGGCGGAAGTGAAAGTTCCAAAAAAACGTGGTTATCCGGGGAGGCCCGGGTGCCGGAACAGGGATCATTTGATCCCGCTGAAAAAATATCGGAGATTATTAAAGATGAAGACCTATTTGGCGAAAGCCGGCGAAATTGAACGCAAGCATGTTGTGTTCGACGCAGCAGGTATTCCCCTGGGACGTCTCGCAGTCAAGATTGCAAACGCCCTTCGCGGAAAAGACAAACCCACCTATACCCCTCATGTTGACACCGGTATCTATGCCATCGTCATCAATGCGGAAAAAGTCCTCCTCACCGGCGCAAAGAACGTGAAGAAGGAATATGAAAAGTACACCGGCTACCGCAGCGGCCGCAAAGTCATCACCGCTAAAGAAGTCCGCGCAAACAATCCGGAACGCATGATCCGTGATGCTGTTTGGGGAATGATGCCCGATACCCGCCTGGGCCGCGCTCAGTTCCGTAAACTCAGAGTCTATGCAGGCGCAGAACATCCGCACGCTGCACAGAAACCCGAAACTGCTGAAATCTAAGGAGATTCCGAATGAGCAATGAAATCTGCACAACCGGTCGCCGCAAATCTGCCAGCGCAAGCGTTCGTCTCTCTGAAGGCACAGGCAAGATCGTCGTCAACGGCGTTGAATTTGAAAAATATTTCCAGACCGAAGCTCTCCGCGGCTATATCTGCCAGCCCCTCGCTGCAACCGGATATACCGGAAAAGTGAACGTCCGCGCCAACATCCTCGGCGGCGGTAAAGCCGGTCAGGCCGGCGCACTCCGCCACGGTATCGCACGCGCTCTCCTCGTCCTCGACGAAAATACCAAACAGGTTCTCAAGGACAACGGAATGCTCACCCGCGATTCCCGTGAAAAGGAACGTAAGAAACCCGGTCAGCCCGGCGCAAGAAGACGCTTCCAGTTCTCCAAACGCTAATTGGTGTTTTGGTTTTATTCGAAGCTCCGGCGGCATTTTACCGGAGCTTCCAGTTATGCAGGAGAAAGACTGTTTCAGTGTTCTCCTGCATTTCCGTAATAAGAACTTATGGCTTTTGCCCGCCTGAAAAACGGAAACCAAAGTTTGAGTTCCATCCGGAGAAGGCGTTATAAAAAATCCGGATATGCTGCCTGAAACCTGAAAATTTTCAAGAACAGCGGTCAGAAAGAAAAAAACGGGGATTGATTCCATAGAACTGACACTCCTGCACACGAGATATCCGGCAGAAGAATCAGATGGAACGATCGAACATATTGCTTGACAAGATGTCTTGTATAAAGATGTCTTTAAATAAGAAGGTAAAAACATTAACACAGGAGTTATCATCATGGCAGAAAGACTCTCCAAAGAGGATTCGAACCTCAAAAAACTCAGAAGATCTCCCATCCCCATGACTTTTGTGAAGAAACAAAAGGGATCTTGGAACCACCAGGACTGGCTTGGATTTCTTGCCTATCTGGAAGAAAAGCAGTATTTCCCGATTGACACTGACAAAGTTGGACTTCTTCTTGAAGAGAAGAAAAAGCAGTATCTTGAAAGCCAGAAAGAAGGCTGAGAAAACAAATTTCGGCATTTAATAAGGTGCTGAAGATAGAAAGATAGTCCTGCGCGATTGAAAATGGAGCTGCATTTTTGATTGGCGCGTGGGAAAAAATTATTTTTTTCAAAAAAAAACTTGAAAAAAAGAAAATCCGATGTATATTAATCGGATAAGCGTATTCACCGCAATGCGTCGCGGCATTGACGGATTCCACTGTTTACGCAGAAAAAAAATTAGGTAAGATCCGGTATGGAGCCGGGTCGTAACGCACAAAATTATATTGAAGGTTGTGTCTGTCATGAAAGTCAGAGCTTCTATTAAGCGCAGGTGTGAATCCTGCCAAATCATCAAACGTAAGGGTATCGTGCGTGTTGTCTGCGCAAAGAATCCCCGTCATAAACAAAAACAAGGTTGACCGTCATGCCCAGAATCATCGGAGTCGATATCCCGGCGAACAAGAGAATTGAGTTCGCGATTCAGTACATCTACGGCATTGGTCCTGCCATTGCCAAAGAAATCCTCGAAAAAACACAGATTGATCCTAACACCCGAGCTGCAAAGCTTACGGATGAACAGATCTCTGCGATCACCACCCTGATCCAGGACAACTATGTTGTTGAAGGTGACCTCCGCCGAGTTCTTGCTCAGGACGTTCGTCGTCTGCAGGCGATCAACTGCTACCGCGGAATCCGCCATCGCAAGGGACTTCCCTGCCATGGTCAGCGCACCCGCACCAACGCCCGTACACGCAAGGGTAAGAAGTTGACAGTCGGTGCAATCCGTGATAAAACGCTGCGTCGTGTTGCCGCATCTGAAGCAGATGCCAAGGCCGCCGCCGCTGCAAAAGCCCCGGCGAAGAAGAAATAATCTTCACCCACTGACGAATTAATTTTTGAAAGGTTTCCAGAATGTCTGAGAACATTGAAGAAAAAGCAGCAGTGGCAGTTGAAGCAACACCTGCCGCAGAGCCTGCCAAGGCCGCAGCTCCTGCTGAAAAACGGAAAAAAGGCGGACGCATGGTTCCCTCCGGAATCGCTTACGTCCTTGCTACATTCAACAATACAAAAGTAACATTTACTGACCTCCATGGCAACGTTCTCTGCTGGTCCACCGGCGGAAAGAATGGTTTCAAAGGATCCCGCAAGAGCACAGCATATGCTGCTCAGGTCGTTGCAGCTGATGCTGCAAAGAAGGCGGAAGCCCTCGGCATGAGAGAAGTCGAAGTCCGGATCAAAGGCCCCGGCGCAGGTCGTGAATCTGCTGTCAAGGGTATCGCATCCGTCGGAATCGAAGTCACTGCGATCAAGGATATCACTCCTGTTCCGCACAATGGCTGCAGACCTCCGAAGAGACGCCGTGTCTGACCCGGTCTTCTGCTGAAGACATTTCGTATGGCTCCCGCACTTATCTGCGGGAGATTTTTGAGACTAATTAATATTTTTGGAGGATATACTTATGGCTGAAAACGCGCTCCCGATTCCTGAAAAACTGGAAATTGAGGAAAGTACAGCGACTGACAGATATGTAAAATTCACTGCTCAGCCGTTTCAGAGCGGGTTTGGACACACAGTCGGAAACGCACTCCGCAGAGTGCTTCTTTCCTCTCTGGAAGGTTCCGCTATCTCCGCAGTAAGAATTGATGGATTCCCCCACGAGTTCACAACCATTCCGAACGTTGTTGAAGACGGTACAGAAATCATTGTGAACCTGAAGAAGGTTTCCCTTATCCTGAACGCTGAAGGACCGAAGACCTTCGAAATCCGCAAGAATAAAGCAGGTGTTGTTACCGCAGGCGATATTTCCACCGACGGGATTCTGACGGTTCTGAATCCTGATCAGGTCATTTGTACCCTTGACAAGGATACCGATTTCCGCGCTGAAATCGAAGTCAAGAACGGTCGTGGATGGACCCCTGCAGAACAGAATAAGCTGGATTTCCCGAAGGATGCTCCTCTTGGAACGATTGCCATTGACAGTCTCTTCAGCCCTGTCACCCATGTCCGCTATCAGGTGGAAGCAACCCGTCTGGGTGCAAAAACTGATATGGACAGACTCGTGCTGGAAGTTGAAACAGATGGTCGCGTCACCGCTAAAGATGCTCTCGAAAAGGCAGCAAAGATCCTCAGAGACCATCTCAATCCCTTCCTCGGAAGCGATGTCGCACGTCCCGCAGCTCCCGCTGATCCCGATGTCATGCGCCAGTATCAGCAGTTCATCAAGCCTGTTGAGGTCCTTGATCTCTCCGTCCGTGCGATGAACTGTCTTAACAATGCGAATATCAAATTGCTCGGTGAACTCTGCACCAAATCTGAATCCAGAATGCTGAAGTTCCGTAACTTCGGTAAGAAATCTCTGGAAGAGATCAAAGAAAAGCTCGCCGCGATGAACCTCTCTCTTGGAATGACCTTCAAGAAGGAAGTCGCTGACCTGATCAATGCAGATGCCGAACAACTTAAAAACTCTA
>JAFTJI010000073.1 GCA_017456495.1 Lentisphaeria bacterium
CGCAGCTGAACGGAGAACTGTTGTTGGGGTAATCCGTAGATTCTTAGACCCAGTAACGGGCAGTATCAACGCTCAAGATGCAATGATCCGTAAAACCGAGACATCCGATGAATGGCGGCCAGCAGCCGAGAATCACGGCATCCGGCACGGCTTCACGGATCGTCTGCAATGCCAACCGGAATGCACTGAGCGGTGTCGCAGACGGATCCGAATATACTCCGGACGACAAACCGAAATGCAGACCGTCAAGTTTGAAGTAACGGAAGCCCATTTTGTGAAAATGGAGCATAAAGTTTCTGATATGTTCCCGCACGGCAGGTATGGTTGCATCCAGACTTGCCCAGAGGTGATCCGGCGGCGGGGACCAGCCGGAAAATACAAGCGGTTCTCCGGCAGAATTTTTCACAAACCAATCCGGATGCTCCCGGAATGTTCTGCTGGCAGTAGAGGCGACAAAAGGCATGAGCCAAATCCCGGCAGTGATTCCGGCGTCAGTAATACGGCGGGCAATTTCCGGCAACGGCGTTGGCCAGGAGGAATCCTGATCCATCCAGTCCCCCTGAAACGGCTGGTAACCATCGTCAATCTGAATCACTGCAGGGGAATAACCGCTGCCGACTTTCGTTTTCAGAACATCAACATTTTCCAGAAAATCAGCTTCTGTCACATCGGCATAGTAGTAATACCAGGTGCAGTAACCAGTCAGATTTTCAGCGGGATCAATGGGTTTCACCCCCATCTCTTTTGCGGTGATCCGTACATATTCCAGCAGAAGTTTCCGCCAGTCATTGCCCTGAAGAAGAATCACCTTTTCCGGAGTTTCTCCCGGTTTGATATGAGGCTGTCGGACATGGATCCCCGTGAGACGGACATCTTTATGCACCTGAAAAAAAGTAAAGCTCCGGCGAGCAGTTACAGCTCCGGCAAGAATGAACTCTTTCGTATTCTCATTTCCCACCACAACGACATCCTGACTCTGACATTCGGAATGGCTTGAAGATGGGCTGATGATCGACGGCAGAGGGTCGAGAGGCGACATATTCCCACTGTTTCTGTATATGAAACCGGAACCGGGCGGCAGGAAGTCCAGAGGAAGCCATGCTTCATAACACTCATGCACCTTTTGCCATTGTAATTCCATAGCAAAAAAACTCCTTTTGTAAAAAACGCTGTTTCTGCGGTAAAATAGCATTACAGAAAATAAAATACAAGCAGGCAAGACGTGAAAAACAAAGAAAAAAAAGCTTAATAGTAATAAAATAATATTTTTTTCAAAAAAAATCTTGACAATCTGATATTTTGCATATATATTTAACCCACATAAAGCATACATTATCAGACATTGACGGGGAATATCAGATGAAAAAAGATGAGATTTACAGGAAGCTGCGGCAGGAGATCATCTCCGGAGTTCTGAAGGAAGGCGACAAACTTCCCACAGAGTTTGAATGTGCCGCCATGTTTCAGGTTTCCCGGGACACGATCCGTGAAGCTTTGAAACGGCTGGAAAATGACGGTTTCATTGAACGGGTCAAAGCAAAAGGAACCTTTGTCAAAATTCCGAAAGTAGATACAGAAGACCGGAATATTTCATTTCTCGTTCCCTGCTGTGAATATCTGCGCTGTACCAATATCCACAGCATGGATCTCATGTTTGAACTGATTGCTCAGGCGGCGATTTCAGGCTGGCGCGTTACGCCGGTCATCTATTCCAAAACAAATGATCCAAACGATATCTGGTGGGAAAATCTCGCTCATATCAACGCAAACAGCCGGGTCATCGTCAACCACAGCTGGTTCAGCCCTTACTTCGAAACATTGTCTGCTCTCGGTGCAAGAGTTGCTTATATCGACAATGACAGAGAACAGGAAAAAGAAATTGTAAAACACACCGGGAACTGGATCAACTTTATAGAACAGGACAGAATCGCAGCCCGGAAGGCCTTTGCGTATCTGAGACAGAAAGGCTGCCGGAAAATCGCGGTTTTCATGCCGAATATTATGTATGAATCCAATACAATCGCAGATGAATACCGGAAGTTTGCCAAAAATACAGGACAGGAAGAACTGATATTTGCGACACCCCGCAGTGCCGATCCGGAAGAAATGCACAGAAATGTTGCCCTCAGGATCAATGAAGTTTACCGGAAAACAAAATTCGACGGTCTTCTCATCCATGTAAACGAATTTTATCTCTCAACAGAGGGACAGTTCCTGATGTCAGATATTCCCACGGTAGTGATCCCGACGCAGAACGAGCAGATTTTTTCCGCTCAGGACGCGAAAATTCCTATTGTTCATTATCCGGTGGATAAAATGGCAGCAGATATGATCCGGCATCTGACTGACGGACAATATATCAAACGGAAATATTTCTACGAGCCATCACTCCGGCTCAGGGGAAATGAAATCGAAATCAACAATATGTCAATATAACACAAGGAGCCTCATCACAATGAAAAAGCTATTGTACATTTTTCTTCTGGGAGTTGCGGTCATTTTGAATGCAGCACCGGTGGAGATCATCAAAAACGGCAGAAGCAAGCTGGTCGTCGTTGTAGAAGATGAAACGAATCCGGTTTTGAAAATGGCTGGACGGGAGTTGGCGGAACATCTGGCAAAACGGACCGGTATCACGATCCCCGTAATCAACAACTCCGCAAAACTTCCGGCAGGAGCTTATCCGTTCTATCTGGGATTTTCTGACCGGACAAAAAAACTCGGAGCTGATGAGAAGAAACTCAAGTTCGACGGTTATTTCCTCAAAGTGACTGATAAATATGCCCTGATTGCCGGAAGAGACAAGCCCAACACACGGGATCCTTATTACGGGCACCATTTCGTTTACGGCAATAAAAAACTCGGCATTTATGAATTTGGAGAAAAGGGAACTCTCAACGGCGTCTACCGTTTCCTGAACAAATTTGCCGGAGTCCGCCACTATATGCCCGGGGAGATCGGAACAATCATCCCGAAATCAAAAGATTTTATCGTTGAGGCACAGGAATTTTATGATGCACCTGCATTCCGGGAGCGCATGTTCGGGGCTGTCTGGTTTGAACAAGCAAGCTCTGATTGGCTCCATTGGCACCACCGTCTTTATGCGGGCGGCGAACGCTGTCATATCAACCACAGCTACAACTATATGAGAAGATACCAGAAAACGAATCCGGAATTTTTTGCATTGATCGGCGGAAAAAGGGATTTCACGAATCTTTCCACTGCGAACCATTACGGGAATCTCTGTATGACCAACAAAGAAGGGATCAAAGCGTTTGCAAAAATCGCAAGTGACTTCTTTGACAGAAACCCGGATTTCGCAGTTTTTCCCATCGTTCCGCAGGATGGATTGTACAAAGTTTGCGAATGTCCGGACTGTAAAAAGCTCTACTCTCCGCATCTGGGCGAAGAAGGAAAATTTTCAAATCTGGTGTTCCATCACGCTTCAGAAGTTGCAAAAATCCTGAAAAAAACCCATCCGGACAAATTCATCGGGGTGCTGGCATACGAAAGTTACCGCAACGCGCCCGATATAACTTTGCCCGATAACCTGTATGTCTGCATCTGTTACCGCAGACAGGATATGCGGGATCCGGTAAAGAAGAAAAATATCGAAAAGACCTTTAAGGATTATGTTAAGAAAAATGCAAAACTTCATGTCTGGACTTATGCCCTTTACAATCATATTCCGCCTATGCGCGGGATCCCCCTGCTCTACTCAAAGATCCTGAAAGAGAATATCAATTTCAACCTGAAACACAATGTTGTAGGAGAAAAAGCAGAAGGCTGGTATTATTCCGGCGGCGGAGATCAGTATATCAAAGGGCGCGTGAGCGGTCTTCATGCCAGCACCCACCTGCACGATTATGTCCGCTGTCAGCTGCTCTGGGATCCCTCTCTGGATACCGTAGCTCTGCTGGATGAATATTACAGACTGTTCTATGGTCCGGCGCAGAAAGAGATGAAAAAATTCTGGCAGACCGCTGAGGATCTTTTCATGAAACGCGGAGAAGCCACAGTCTACACTGTAGATGATCTGAAACTTTTCGATTCGCTTCTGGATGCAGCAATCAAAAAGGCTCCGGCAAACACCGTTTACGGTAAACGCATCAGAATGCTGAAAAATGAACTTGCACCGTTCTTCAAGACGATGTATCAGATCAAATCAAGTTCCAGAACCGCTTCCGCTCAGTTCGTGAATCAGGAAATCCCCATGACTTACAGCAAAAACAATGTCTGGAAATACGCCCGGAGTTTCCGTTTTACCACAAAGAATGGCAACTCGGTTGTTCCCCATCACGCAACAACAATGTATCTGCTTGCGAATAAAAAAGGCCTTGCGATCTACCTTGAAGCAAAGGAAGACAACACAGCAAAACTGGTCAAAAACAGCAAGGTCAGAGATGCCGCCCCGACTTGGAAAGATGATTGTTACGAAATTTTCCTCGTCTCTAAGGATCGCTCCGTAAACCTCCATTATCTGATCACCGCCGGCGGCAACATCATGGACGGGAAACGCACCGTGGATGTCAATGTGGCTGACTGGGCATGGAACAGCAAACTCTCGCTGAAACAGACTCAAACTGCAAAGCAGTGGAACACGATGATTTTCATTCCGTGGACGGATCTCGGTTTCACCTGCGACAAACTTCCGCCCATACTCTTCCAGGTGTTCCGCCGTCAAACTTCCGGAAGTCTGACGAATGGAAATTATCAGGTTCTCTTCCCCTCTGCCGGGTTCCACAATTATTCCCCGGAATATTTCGGTGATTTGAATCTGATTCCTGCGAAAGATCAACTGCAAAACGGCTCTTTTGAATCAATAGCACAAGATGGGTTCCCGGTCGGATGGAGCAAACGCGGCAAGCTCGTTAACGATGCGGCAGACGGAAAAAAAGCTCTCTATCTTTGCGCTGAAGGGAAAAAACTTATCGACAGCGGAAGCACATTTATTCCTGTTCAGGCTGAGACGGATTACATGTTCCATCTCATGCATAAAGGCGGAGGTGCATTCTGTTATGTACTCTTCTTCGATGCAAAAAATAAAGTCGTTCCGGAGCCGGGAGTCAATTTCTATTATACCGGTGTACAGAAGAACTGGAAACTGAAAACCTTTCAGGGGAAAGTCCCGAAAAGAGCAGTCAAAGCAAAGATCATTCTCAGAAGTTTCCAGAAAAAAGCTGCAGACGGAGCGTACTTTGATGATGTGAAATTCTTCAGCGGAAACATAATCAAATAAGGAGATCTTTCATGGGGAAATTGCTGGTATTTCTGACACTTCTGACAGTCAGCCTGCAGGCTGCGGATGTATTCATGATCCAAGATGGAAAATCAAACCTTGTCATCGTTGTTGAAAATCACAGGAACCCTGTTCAGAAAATGGCAGGGGAAGAGCTGGCAATGCATCTGAACAAACGGACAGGGCTGACAATTCCGGTTTTGAACAGAAAAGCAAAGATCGGTAAAAATGTTTATCCCATCTATCTTGGACTTTCCCCCAGAACAAAAAAGTTTGGCGCGGATGAAACAAAGCTCAAGTTTGACGGTTATTTCCTGAAAGTCACAGAGAAATATGCAGTGATCGCCGGACGGGATACCCCCTTGATACGGGAGCCTTACGACGGTCATACGTTCATCTACGGGAACAAAAAACTGGGGATCTACATGTATGGCGAAAAGGGAACGCTCAACGGTGTTTACAAGTTTCTGGAAAAATATGCAGGAGTCCGCCACTATATGCCCGGAGAACTGGGAAGCATCATCCCTCAATCAAAAGATTTTGCTGTTCCGGCACAGGAAGGATATTTTGCTCCGGCATTCCGGACTCGCGGCTTTACCGGAATCTATTTCGGCAGAGTTGATACGCCCGACTTTCCTTATTGGCACCATCGCATGTGTGCCGGAGGCGACCGTTCACCCATCAATCACAGTTACCGCCGGATGAAGGGATTCCAGAAGACGAATCCGGAATTTTTCGCTTTGATCGGCGGACAGCGGGATTTCCACAAGCTTTCCACAGCCAACCCGTTCGGAAATCTCTGCATGACAAATAAAGAGGGAATCAAGGCTTTTGCAAAACTTGCGGGAGAGTTCTTCGACAAAAATCCGGAGTTCACCACCTATCCGATCGTTCCGCAGGATGGATTATTCAAACTCTGCGAATGTCCGGATTGCAAAAAGCTCCATTCTCCGCATCTGGGTTATAATGGACAGCACTCCAATCTGGTGTTTTACCACGCCATTGAAATCGCGAAAATTTTGAAGAAAACCCATCCGGACAAAATCATCGGAGTTCTTGCATACGAACGCTATCGGACCGCTCCGGAAATGGATATTCCGGATAACATGGAAGTCTGTATCTGCTACCGCCGTCAGGATCTGCGGGATCCGAAAAAGAAAAAAGAGATCGAAACAGCCATCAGGTCCTTTGCTGCCAAAAATGCACGGATCCAGCTCTGGACTTATCCGATCTACAATCATATTCCCCAGCTGCGGGGATTGCCGATCTTCTATCCGGCGATCATGAAAGAAAATATCCTCTTCAACTTGAAAAATAATGTTGTGGGCGAAAAAGCACAGGGCAATTATACCTCCGGAGGCGGAGATCAGATCGTGAAAAACCACAATTATGTCGGAATCCCCTTTACCACTCACTTGAACGATTATGTCCGCTGTCAGCTTCTCTGGGATCCTTATCAGGATGTCAACGCCATGCTGGAAGAGTATTATCAGCTCTTCTTCGGTCCGGCAGCGGCTGAAATGAAAAAATTCTGGCAGACAGCCGAAGAGCTTTTCATGAAGCGCGGAGAAGCAACGATGTACACGTCAGATGATATCAAACTCTTCCGGAAACTGTTGGCTGCAGCGGTGAAAAAAGTTGATCCGAACACGGTTTACGGAAAACGGGTCATCGGAACGCAGAAAGAGTTTGAACAATTCTTTGAAACAATGCTGGCGATCCGGTCCGGTTCCAGAACCGTGGGGATCCCGCTGGTCAAACAGCCGATACCGCTGGAATACAGCAGTGATAATGCCTGGAAATATGCACGGAAATACCGTCTGGTTTACAAGAACGGAAGAACTGTCAGAAAAGACAGTACGACAGATATGTATCTGCTTGCCAGCGAAAAAGGCATCGGGCTGCACCTGGTCGCAAAAGAACCGGATATCTCAAAACTCTATACAAAAACAACAAAGCGTGATGATCCGGCAACATGGAAAGATGACGGTTATGAGATTTTCTTCGTCTCCAGGGATCGTGAGATCAATCTTCATTACATGATCACGGCGGGGGGAAATATCATGGACGGATTGCGTGCCATTGATATTCATGTGTCAGACTGGTCATTCACAAGCGGTATGAAACTCAAGCAGAGCCGCGGAGCTGACCGCTGGACAACCACCGTCTTCATTCCGTGGAAAGACTTCGGCTGTACCTTCGACAAAATGCCGGCATTGACATTCCAGATCTACCGCCGTCAGACAGAAGGCAATCCCCGGAGCGGAACTTATCAAGTACTGTTGGCATCGACTGCGTTCCACAACTATTCTCCGGAATACTTCGGAAGTGTCAATTTCCTTGATGCGGATAATCTGCTCAAAAATGGTTCTTTTGAACAGACTGGGGCAAATGGTGCGCTGCAGTTCTGGAGCAAATCGGCAACGATTGCAGGAGAGGCGGCTGACGGAAAAAATTGTGTCGCGCTGACCAATGCTGAAAAGGGAAAAGACAGCGTTGTATCATCCCCGATTCCTGTGGTTCCGGAGAAGGAATACGCCTTGCACTATTGGCAGAAAGGGGCTCCGGCTTATGCTTATGTGATGTTCTTTGATGCAAAAAACAAACGGGTCATTGAACCGGGACAGAAATTTCATTATACCGGAGGAAAGAAAAAATGGACCCGTTACAGTTATCAGGGACGAGTTCCAAAAGGTGCTGTAACAGCCAAAATCATGCTCCGCAGTTTTGAGAAAAAAATGGACAGCAAGACCTTTGTTGACAATGTAGAATTCTTCACAGGAAAGGAATAGTCCGCCATAGTTTTCAAACAACTGCATTTTTTTCTCCCTTTTCTTTGATTTTGTCTCATTATCAAAGAAAAAGGGGCTTGACTTTTTTGCATTTATGACATATAATATTACATACATAGACAATACAAACCATACAATACCATACAATAGGAGAGAGAGAAAATGAAAAATGCCAAGAGGAATTATTCTTGTTTGCTAGCAAACAAGAAGCTCATGAGCTTCACCTTGATTGAGCTTCTCGTTGTTATCGCAATGATTGCCATTCTTGCCGGAATGCTTTTGCCCGCACTGAATCAGGCACGGGAAAAAGGCAGATCCTCCTCATGTGTCAATAAGCTGAAACAAATGGGAATGGCTGTTCATCTGTATGGTCAGGATCATACAGATTATCACCCGCAGGCTGATGGATATCCCGGCGAGTTTTCAAGTGGACAGCGGACTCTTTGGGTTTACCAGCTCATTGATTATCTTTCCAACATCAAAGGCGGCGGACCGGGAACCGTTGCGATCAGAGAAGGGATCGCAAAAAGTCAGGTCTTCATGTGTCCTACGATTCAGACAGGATATGTTTCCAGTTCTGTTACGATGGTTAATTATGCCTGGATCGTCTGGGCAGGACACCGTTATTCAGCCGGAACGGGGTATTATGTCAAACCTCTCAAGCAGAAAAATATTTCTTCCAAAATAGTCATTCAGGACTCCCCGATGCCGTATAAGGCTGTTGGCAGTCAGACAAAAGAGAGTGACGGATATTATTATTCCAATCTGGGAAATCCCGGTAACTCAAAACAGGCAGCCATTGACATCATGTCTATGCGCCATACCGGACGATTCAATTCCCTTATGGGCGATGGAAGTGTAAAAAACCTTTCCAGATATGAAGTCAAAACAGATAATATTGCCTGGACAAAAAACTGAAAAATACAAACCTGAACAGGAGATCATAATGAAACAGAAATTCACTCTCATTGAGCTTTTGGTCGTCATCGCAATTATCGCTATTCTCGCCGGAATGCTTTTGCCCGCATTGAATCAGGCACGGGAAAAAGGAAGAGCCGCAGACTGTACAGGAAAACTGAAACAGATCGGACAGTCTTTTGCTCTTTATGGTCATGACAACGCAGGCTACCATCCGCAGGCTGAAGGTTTTTCCGCATTCTCCGGACAGCGTGCCATCTGGCTCTGGCAGGTTATTCAGTATCTTACAGGCGAAAAAGGCGGAGATCCTACCGCAAATGTCATCACCATGTCTCAGAGTATTTCCAAGTCAGGCATTCTCAGATGCAATACTGTCCCGGGTGGGCATATTCTTCTGGACGATCAAGCCTATAAAGATTTTCCCATAGCGAACTATGCGATGTTCCTTTGGGCTGGAAGCCGTTTCGTCTCAGATAACGCAAACCCGCATAAATGGTATGTCAAACCCAGTCGTGTCAAAGATATTTCATCCAAACTGGTTGTAACAGATTCTCCCATGCCGGGATCTGCAGATTTGGGGTATTCCGGAAACGGGTACTATATCCGGAACCTCTCCAACCCCGGCAACTCCAAAGCAACAGCGATCTCCATTCTTCCCCGCAGACATGGCATGAAATTCAATGCGTTCATGGGCGATGGAAGTGTAAGATCCTGGAACAGGGATAAAGTTAAAACCTCCAACGTCGACTTCGGAATCAACTGAGTTCAAACAGGATCTGTACCATCATGACAAGGAAGATTTTGTCTTTTTTTGCCGGACTTTCCATTACAGCGGGGAGTCTGGCAGGTGCCGGAAATCTGTTGTACAACGGATCTTTTGAAATCACAAGCGGAACGACTGCGCCGGGCTGGTTCGGCGGTTATACCATTGACGCAAAGGGCGGCGTAAACGGCTCAAAAGCAGCAAGAGTCCTTCGTACCGACAGCTGCTATAATGAAGCATCCAGCCGCTATATCCCCGTCACTCCCGGAGCAAAATTCAAGCTCACCGGAAAATACAAAGGGGCAGCCGGTTACATTTATATTCTCTTCACTCTTCCCAAGAAAAAATCAAAGCTGGTTCAGCTGACCCCGAAAGCCGCAAAAGTATGGACAGACTTCGTTTTGGAGGGGACTGTTCCGGAAAAAGCGATCCGCGCAGTTGTCATGCTCCGCACCTGGAACAAAACTCAGCCGCTTTATTTTGATGATGTCCGTTTTGAATCCGGAAATCTGGCGGATCAGCTGAAAAACGGTTCTTTTGAAACTGCCGGAACGAAACCGGAAAACTCCGCTCAATGGCGGGGACTCTCCATCCGGAAAGCCGGCGGGATCGACGGCAATTTCATGGTAGAATGTCTGAATAAGGGCAGCTACTGTGAAGCGAACTCCGCACCATTTTCCGTCAGAGCCAATGTCCCGTTTCTCGTGGAGGGAATGTACAAAGGAACCGGCTGGCAGCTGATCGCATATTTTACACTGAAGAATAAAAAGAGTAAAACGATTGTCCGTCACTATCCCGCAAGCAGGGATTGGAAATATTTTGATCTCAGGAACATTGTTCCGTCTGATGCAGTTTCATGCAGTGTTCTGCTCCGCTGCTGGGACAAGAAAAATGCTGTAAATTTTGATGCAGTGAGATTTATTTCCGAAAACCCTTTTGACCGTTCGGTGACTGCTGCTGGAATTGAAATCATTCTTCCGCCCCAAGTCACCGCAGCCGATCTTACAGCTCAGAAAGAACTTGCGAACTACCTTCCGAAAGTCATCAAAGGATCTTTCAGAATCAACGGCGTTCCTCTGAAAAAAATCCTGCTCAGCATTGACAACAAGGGGATGAAAGAGGAAGAATGGAAGATGGAAAGCAAGGGAGATACCCTTCTCCTGACCGGCGGAGGTCGCCGCGGAACGCTTTTCGCAGTCTATCATTTTCTGGAAGATATCGTCGGGATCCATTGGTGGAACAAGTGGGAAGAGTATGTTCCCGCAGCAAAAAGCTGGGATATTCCGGCAATTTCCAAGCGGGGAAAACCTTATTTTCTCCATCGTGATCTTTACCGCAGCGGAGAGATCCGGGCAGATGGC
>JAFTJI010000001.1 GCA_017456495.1 Lentisphaeria bacterium
GCTGTAAACTTCTTCAAAATCCCAGGGGTCGTCCATCATGATTGCCTCAGGAATCACCTCTGTGGATGGCGAACACTGTCTGATATCTTCCACGATCTGTTCTTTCAGTCCGCAGAATTTAGGCTGATATATGAGATGATAGCGGTCAAAGTGCAAATCCTTCTGCATGGCAAGCGCAACTGACGGACGCCAGACGTTCCAACGGGCGAGCCCGCGCCGTCTGCCGGCACCATCCAGAGTAGAACCTAAAAGAGAAATCAGAATATTCATGATATAAAATCCTATATTTGGATATAAATTTTTATATATATCAATATAGCATATTTTTTGTAAAATGCAAGCAGTAAAACATTATAATAAAAAAATCACGCTCGAAAAAGGTATTTCCTCAAAAAAAAATCATTAACCTTATCAATATTGGCACGCTTTTTGCTTAAAGTATTGATAGAAATAAAAACCTTACTCAAAACAATAACAAAGAAAGGAAAAGAAAATGGAATTTGTAAGAAGTGAAGGTCTTCCGATCCACATCAAGAGCTGGTGTCGGAATGTTGAAGAAAGTGCTATGGTTCAAGCGGAAAACCTTGCCCGTCATCCGGCACTGCGTCATCATGTGGCACTGATGCCTGATTGTCATTGCGGTGTCGGTATGCCGATCGGTGGAGTAATTGCCGCCAAGGATGCAGTGATCCCCGCCGCCGTAGGCGTGGATATCGGATGCGGTATGGTCGCCGTGGAAACTGATGTTCCGGCTGAAAAGCTGGAAGATATGCGATTCCGGCGTGCCATTCACACCCGGATCAAGGAACTTGTGCCGGCAGGTGAAGGAAAGATGCACAAGGGGCCGCAGGATTGGGATGGTTTTGAAGAGTATCTCGATACAGATGGTTCTGATGCTCAATTTGTCACCGATATTGACCGTCATAACCTCGGAACTCTCGGAGGCGGAAACCACTTTGTCGAAATTCAGAAGAGCGATGCCGGTTTTGTCTGGATCATGATCCACTCCGGAAGCCGCAACCTCGGAAAGCGCGTCGAAGATGTCTATCA
Organism: Lentisphaeria bacterium; assembly: GCA_017456495.1. Taxonomy (GTDB): domain Bacteria; phylum Verrucomicrobiota; class Lentisphaeria; order Victivallales; family UBA1829; genus SIG79. The sequence goes on from JAFTJI010000001.1 coordinate 1,051, forward strand.
GGAGAAGGCAATGCAGCTTTGTGAACGCTTTTACTCGCCGCTGCCCTGCAAGGAGTTGGCTTTTCTGCCGATCCAGGATGAAGCAGGACAGAATTATCTCCGCGATATGAACTTTGCCTTGAAGTATGCGTTTGAAAACCGTCAGCGGATGATGGCAAGATGCAGGGAAGTGATCGCGGAATTTGTGCCGGAAGTAAACTTTATCCGGGAAGTGAATATCCACCACAACTACGCGGCTTTTGAAGAACACTTCGGCGAAACCTACTGCATCCACCGCAAGGGAGCCACCAGTGCCAAGCTCGATGAGATCGGCATTATCCCCGGTTCCATGGGGACCGCCAGCTACATTGTGCGCGGTCTGGGAAATCCGGCAAGCTTTATGAGCTGCTCTCACGGTGCAGGTCGCCGGATGAGCCGCACCGTTGCCTGCAATACCCTGACCGCTGCCGAGTGCGACGAAGCCATGGAGGGCATCGTCTGTGACCGCTGGCAACCGGTGACCCGTTACGGAAAGGGCAAGAAGGTGCTGGATCTTTCGGAGGCTCCGCAGGCATACAAGGATATTGAAGATGTCATCGCATCTGAAAGAGATCTTGTGGAAGTACAGGTCCGCCTTACCCCTCTGGCGGTGCTCAAGGGGTAAACGATGATTTGTCAGATGTGCAACATTGTTTTCACTCTGAAAAAACATCATTTGATACCGCGCTGCAAGGATAAAAACAGCCCCGCACCATCCTGCACGCGGTATTTTTACAAAACAATCTGAAAGATTAAAAAATGAAGAAAAGATTACGCAGAAAACTGCACAAAAAAGAGTTCAAAGAAATCGGCTTTGATTTCAGAATTTGCTTCCCTCCGATTTTTGACCATGAAAAGCAGTTCGAAATGATCGACAATATTTATTGGCGGATCGAACAGCACGGATTTAACGCCGGAGGTGCTTGCTATGAGGACTGTTGCGACGGTTTTATGTCCGTATCGAGCTGGCGGATCAATGCCGATGAACAGAAAGAAAAATTGCGATCTGCTCTTTTAAGTCTTCCGGAAATAACATCGGTCAAGTTCGGAGAAAATACAGATGCCTGGTACGGACCGTTCAGCGAGTAAGTTCGCTGTTTTTTACATTTTTATACACATCGTATCTTCCGGCACGCTTCAGTCTGTCATTCCTTATAAAAACTGACTTCGTCCCAAAGTTAACCAAAAACATTTTCATGCCAAACATTTGTCTGCTTCAGGAAATCTGCAGAAAGCGGAGTAACACCTGAAAAACGGTTGTTTGTCCGTGGCTGTATGGATAGTCATGCTCCCGGCGCAAACCGATTTAAGTTCTAACTGTCGAATAATCAATACATTCTGCAAAAATCAAAAAAAAACTTGAAAAAAGAAAAGAAAGGGGGTTGACATTTTATCATCTTGTGGTATAATATGTATAATCAGAATAATGTGTATAATCACAGGAAGTGGACGATGTTGAATTTTCAGATTGAAAAAAATTCAGACAAGGCGATTTATGCCCAGTTAAAAGATGCCATCAAGAGTGCCGTTGCCGATGGGAAACTGCACCCGATGTCTAAACTCCCGCCTGTATCTCAAATAGCAAAAGAAGCCGGAGTCAGTCTCAGAACCGCAGATGTGGCTCTTCAGGAATTGATCAATGAAGGAGTCTGTTTCCGGAGACCGAAGAAAGGAACTTTTATTGCCGGGATAGATACTTCCCGGAAACAGAAAATTTGCGGGATTCTGGGGACGCTCAATCCGGTTTCCCATCCGTTGCAAACGATTCTGTATTGCGGGATCATGGAAGCTGCGGCAAGGAACAATTCTCCGGCATTCATGATCCCGCTTGCGGAAGCCGGAGAAGGCGAAACTCCGGAGAGTGTGATCCGCCGCTGCGACCGCGGGCTGGAATTTGAGCTGAAAGGGATTTTTGTCATTGATTTACAGCATCATAAAGCAGCTTTGGAACTGGCAAAAAAATTCCCGTCAAAGCGTTTTATCCTTCTGAACTACCAGGGCGAATTTCTCAAAAATCTTCCGGAAAATGTCGCCGCAGTCGTCAATGATGACTTTTTCGGAGCGCATCATCTTGCAGAATATGTTTTTTCTGAATACAAAGTCAAAACAGCTGTTGTACTTTCTATTGGTCTTGATATCAACGACAATACATATAAAGAACGTGAAAAAGGGATCAAAGCCGCTGCCCGCAAGAATGGGGTTCATATGATGAAAACCATACAGATCCCGCGTGTCACGGGGTTTCTGGATAAGCAGGTAACTGCTGCAAAAGAAGCGGTTCAGGAGCTTCTGAACAGGAAAAACAGGCCGGATTTTATTTTTGCTGTGAATGATGCTCTTGCCCACGGAGCAAGAGAAGTGATCAAAGAAGCCGGACTGCAGGACGAGATCAATGTCAGCGGATATGACGATCTGCACCCGCTCCGTGACAGTGATATTCCATCGGCAAAAGTTCTTTATACAGTGATGGGAAAAGTCGGACTTCAAAAAATGCTGGACCCCGGAAGCAAGATGCAATGTGTTGTAAAGCTGCTGCCGGAAATCATCAAGCCTGTCAGAAATATCAATTCAGAGAACTGATTTCCAAAGTCTCTGCAAATATCAGAAAAATCTTGTTGTGTACTGCAAATGAAGCGGTTCAGGAGATTACTCTTTGAACAGTCGCTCCCGCACTGTCATTTTCAGCCCATCAGCAATCTTTTCTGCCGATTTCTGCTGGACTTTTGGGAATTACCTCACATGATAGAAAGGAAAAAAATGAGCTTGAAAGTACAGCGTTTCAGCGGAAATCCGATTCTGGGTCCGCGTCCGGAAATCCAGTGGCGCGGAACAGCCAGAAACCCCGGAGTCGTTTATGACGGAACAAAATTCCACATGGTCTTTACTGCAGATTCCAACCCGGCAGACGGGATCATCCGTCTCGGTTATGCCCACAGTACGGATGGGTTTCATTTTACAGAACGGGAAGGGATCTGGATGGATCACTCTTTTGAACCGAAAGATTTTGACCATGCCGGTTGTGAAGATGCCAGAGTAACATTTCTGGATGGACGGTATTACATTGCTTATGCGGGACGTTCGCTGAACGGGCGCGATTACGCCAGCGGAACCAGACGCTGCGGTCCGAACGGGAACATGAATCCGACGTGGACAGACAATTTCCGCCGGGTCGGACTGGCTGTCACAGATGATTTTGTCACTTACGAAAAGCTTGGTCCCATCACCAGTGAGCATATCAGTGATGCCAATGTGGCACTCTTTCCGGAAAAAATCAATGGAAAATATGCCATGCTTCACCGTCCGACGGCATTTATTCCGTGGATGCTTCCCCTGCACTATCACCCCGGCTGCATCTGGCTTGCATTTTCAGATGATCTGACCCATTGGAGCAGTAACAAACGGGAAATGCCCTGGGATATGATCGACGGGGAAGATATTATGGATGAAGTACTTCTGATGGCGCCGGAAAAGGATTGGGAAGTCCTGAAGATCGGAGCTTCCGGAGTTCCGATCCCCACAGATGACGGCTGGCTGATGACCTATCATGCCGTGGACCGTCAGAGTGTCTACCGGATCGGGCTTGTGCTGTTGGATCGTGAAGATCCCCGGAAAGTGATCGCCCGTACCCCGGAACCGATTTTTGAACCGGCAGATGAATGGGATTTCTCGAAATGGGGTCTCAGCTGCGTGTTCCCCTGTTCCAATGTCGTTGTCGGGGATGAAGTTTTCATGTATTACGGCTGCGGCGATAACTATGTCAGCCTTGCAACATTCTCACTGAAAGAAGCATTGGCTCACGTCAAGCAGTTCAGAAGATATTGAAAAACATTGACTGATTTCCGTGCGGATGATCTCAAACTGGCACGATGAAGCGGGATCATCCGAACGGTCTTCAGTTCAAATAAAGAACTCAAAAAACAAAAAGAAACCGAAGGAAGAAAGACTTATGAATCAATCCAGTTTAACATTCAGGAATGTCAGTAAATCCAGAAATTTCACACTGATCGAATTGCTTGTTGTGATCGCCATTATTGCGATTCTCGCAGGAATGCTTCTGCCTGCGCTGAACAATGCAAGAGAAAAAGGACGGGCGACAAGCTGTACTTCCAATCTGAAACAACTCGGTCTGACCAATGCAAGTTATTCTGCAGATAACAACGATTATATGCCCAACGGGCAGGCTCACGGAACCGGTCAGGCGTGGCAAAAACAGATTTATCCTTATCTCAGAACAAAAGGAAACCCTTATAACTTCATGACGGATCCGGTTGTGCCGGTACTTCTCTGTCCGACTGATAAAGCTCCCTGCGGCGGAAGATTCAGTTATTATTATAACAAATATCTGATGTATCAAGTTGATAGTGCGGTGAATACCCGCAACACAAAAGTCGGCAGACTCAAGTCAGATGGCATCGCAGCAGCAGATTCCAGAGGTGTGGGAAATGCACTGAATGCGGCTGATAATGTTTCCGGATCTATTTATGAAGATGAGCCGGGCAACGGATATACGTTCCGTCTGGTAAAACGCCACTCCGGTAAAGTCAATATTCTTGCCATCGGTGGGCATGTTTTCCAGAACAGCGGCACAGAACATAAGTCCGGAACAGTCGATAAAGACTTCTGGAACAGTCATTGATTTCAAGTTAAAGAGAAGGATGATTTGAATGATGAAAAAACTTTTTATATCGTTGGCACTCACAGCAGCGGCAGCTCTTTCAGCACAGAATGTTTTGCTGAATCCGGATTTTGAAGAGATCGTTCCTGCAAAATTAACTGAAAAACTGAAAAAGTATATTGAGGCTGATGAGATCCCAAAAGGATGGAGCGTCAATCCGGCTAATCCCTCAAAATTCACAATGGTAACGGATGCAGAAACTTCTCAGAATGGTTCCTGCTATCTCCGTGTTGAACAGAAAGACCCGAAGAAGAACTGTTCCTGTTCCCAGTGGTGGCGTCCGGTCAAGGGTGGACAGACCTATCGTTTTACCGTTTGGGCAAAGGGAAATGGAAACCTTCTTCAGCAGGTTATCGCCTACGACAAAAAAAATAATGTACTCGGAGTTTTTGTGAACAACCGGAAAATGGAAAAGGTTTCCTCCGCTGAGGATTGGAAAAAATTTGAATATACATTTGCGATGCCTGCCAATGCTGTCAAGGTCGTTGTTCATATCAAAATGAACGGTGTGATCGATCTCGATAATGCGTATCTCGGTCCGGCAGAAGCAAAATAAAAAGGAAGGGGAAAAATAAAATGAGAAAATTGATCAGTTGTCTTCTGGTAGTATTTTTCGGGGCATTGTGCGCAGCAGCTCCGAGAATCACGATCGGGAAAACAGATAAAAAGCCGGTGATCGACGGTTCGATCAAGGCTGAAGAGTGGAAGAATGCAGTGGAAATTTCGGGGCTGTCCCATTTCCTTGGAGGAAAATATCTTCCGTCGGATTTTGTATTCTATGCAATGTATGATGATCAGAATATCTACCTTGCGGCACGCAGCACCTGCAAGGGCGGTCAGCCATTTAAAAAACCGGCTGAAAAAGATTTCTGGATGAATGATTCTCTCGATATCCGTCTCAGAACGAATTTGAAAGACAAAGGGGAATCCGTTTTTCTTGTTGCAACAGAAGCCATGGGAAGTGTTCAATTCCGGAAATCGACCAAGCTGAAAGATTGGAAACCGTCCGGTATTATTGTAAAAGGCATATTGCGTGACTCCGGCGAAATCGTGGGCGGGGTGAAAACCTTTGCCAAAGGGATCTGGGAAGTGGAAATGGCAATCCCGTTCCGCGAACTCGGAATGAAGACTCCGGAAGATGGAAAAGAGATCGGTATTTCTCTGATGAGAAACTACTCAACCAATTCCAGAATGAAAGATATGCGCTGGTGTTCCTGGAACCGTCACTCACCGGGAAAAAGATTCGGCGGGATCGAAGATTCCGGGCGTTTGGTTTTCGGCGGAAAAATCCCGGTGTATAAACTGGCTCCGCTCATGGATGATCTGACAGGCGGCGATGTCACACTCCGCGGAGAGATCCGGAATCCGTCCGGAAAAACCGCAAAAGTTTCTGCCGGAATGATCGTAACGATCCCTTCCCGGAAAAACAAAGTTGCCCTGAATAAATTTGTCGATAATTCTCTGAAAAACGGACAGAATATCAGGATCGACAATAAGGGAAAGGTTTATCTGCGCCGTGCGCTGGATCTACACCTGACCAACCGCATCGTTGCTGATGGAAAAGTTCTGTATGAAAACACCATTGTGTTTACAACGCTTCCGGCTTTTCACTGTGAAATCATTCCGCTTTTCCTGCAGAATAAAATGATTTTGAGTTCCAATGTGAAGAAACTTGGGGGACTTTCCAAAGATTTCAAGGTAACAGCATCCATCAAAGCAAAAGCTGACGGGAAAGAGATCAAAGGTCTTACACTTGTTCCGTACAAAGAACCGAAAGTTCTGCGGTGCATGACATCTCTTGCCATGTTCAAGCCCGGACTTCATATAGCAACCATCATGCTTCATGACAAAGGAAAACTGATTGCTGTTCAAACCCATGAATTCAACATCCCTGAAAAACCGGAGTGGCTCGGCAATAAACTGGGGATCAGTGATAAAGTGCCTGTTCCGTTCACACCGGTGACTAGCACAAAAGACTCTGTTTCCATGTGGGGCAGAACCTATAAATTCGGAAAGAGCCTCTTCCCGGAACAGATCATCAGTCAGGATGGCGCAGTCATCAGCGGACCTATGGAACTGTGCGCTGTAACGGATAAGGGAAAAGTCGTCTGGAAGAATCCGAAACTGACCCGCCGTTATACAAAAGATACGGAAGCAGTGTTCGATTTTACGGCAACACATCCGCAGCTGAATCTGAAGGGAACTGTAAAAGTTGAGTATGACGGTTTTACACGGATCGACTTCACCCTGGATCCCAAGAGCAAGGTGACACTCAAGCATCTCTCTTTGAAATTCAATACGACCGACAAAAACGCATACTATGCAAGAGCATTGAGTACCGTGGATTCCATGGGGCTGGCTGCATATCTGAAAAAAGATGGAACAGGCGGTGTCCTGAAACAGAATATCTGGCGATTCTCCGGAAACGGCTGGAAATGGGAAGATGTCTTTATCTACTATCTCTGGGTCGGCGGCGATGACTCCGGCGTGACACTCATGGTGGAATCTGATGAAGGATTCAATACGGATAAGTATGTTCAGATCACACCGAACGGAGAAACCTGCGATGTCGTCTGGAACTTCATCAACAAAGATACAAAAATTACTTCAGCCAGGACTTATTCCATGGCACTTCAGGCGACCCCTGTAAAGGCTATGCCGAAACCGGAAGCATATCACTTCGGATATTATTTCCATCTGCCGGAAAAGAGCCTGTCCGCTATCAAAGGTGCTTATGCAGGAGCCTGCTATGCAAAACTTGCAGCCGGATGCGCTTATCCCGGGTTGACTCCTTTCGGTAAAAAAATAAGTCCGAAACTCTACAAAAAATACAATTTCCGAGTCTTTGCAGACGGTGCTTACAGTTGGGTGGCAACCGATCTTCCGATCCATCAGGTTTATGGAAAAGAGCTGCAGAATTCCTCCAACTTCAGCATGAATTACGGCGGCAAAAATACGGTTTCCTACTGCCGGAAAGGAGCTTTCGCGGATTATCTGTGCTGGATCTATAAGAAACGGTTTGAAGATGGCGCAAGAGGAATGTACCATGATGGGGTGAATCTGTCTTTCTGTGATTCCGAATTCCACGGTTGCGGATATACGAGAGAAGACGGAACCCGCGGAAAAACCAATAATGTCTTTGCTGTTCATGAAACATTCAAACGGCTTTATACCATGCACAAAGAGCTGGCTCCGGATTTCTTCACCTTTGTTCACAATGCGCCCATCACCCCCATCGGGGGATTTGCTGACGGCTGCTGTGAAGGGGAATCCTGGACAGAAGATTACAGCAACATGACCACTCACCAGTTCCGTGCCGGGTTTGCGGTTTATAACCGGATGAGTGCGCCGTTCAACCTTTACACTTTCGTTTCCTACAGCTGGCGTTATGTAAAGACCTTGAAAGCTGTAACTAAAACCTGGGAATTGATCCCCATCTGCTTGAGTTACAACATGTATCCGGCAAGCTCCGGAGTCGGCGGCGGAGAAGATTGCATCGGCTTTATCAACCTTTATCCGGTCTGGGAAATCATGGATGAATGGTTTACCACCTCCAAACTGTACCGGTTCTGGGATAAAGATAATCCGGTCAAAGTTTCTACACCCGGGCTGAAAGCAACAGTTTACCTGAAAAAGGACCAGAACAGAGCTTTGGTTCTGATTACTAATATCGACCGGAAAAAAGTCAATGGAACATTCACCATTGATACCGTAAAACTGTTTGGAAAGAAAGATGGCTATGAAATCCGTGAGATCTTTCCGGCAGAATACACTTTCGATGTGAAAAAAGGCATGGTTATTCTGAAAAAGAAGAGTTCCGCTGTATTAAAGGAAAAACCGGGAACTCCGGTCAAGGCTTCTTTTGATAAACGTGGAGTCCGTTATTTTGAGGTTGTTGGAACAAAATGAAAAACTTTGACTTGTGCATTTACGGCGGAAATGCAGCGGGGATCTCCGCTGCTTACACCGCAGCTGACCTCGGCTTGAATGTGGTTGTCGTGGAATATACGAACCATCCCGGAGGGATGAGTGCCGCCGGATTGGGACACACGGATCAGGGGGATTTTGCCCAGTTGGGCGGTGTCTCTGAAATGTTCTACCAGAGGATCAAAGAACACTATCAGAACTCGGAATATGCCAGCCGTTATCAGGGTCCGAAAGGACACCGGCACGAACCCCATGTGGCGGAAAAAATCTTTTGGGATATGATCCGGGAAAAGAATATCACGTTCATTACGGGACATCGTCTGAACCGGGTGGAAATGGATGGTAAAAAGATCAGAACTGCGATTTTTGATTATGCACCGCCGGGAGTGGATGGCGTTCCCCCCGCAAAACCGGAAAAAGCGGAAGCATTGAAAATCTCAGCCCGTTACTTTATGGATGCTTCTTACGAAGGCGATTTGCTTGCAGGCGCAGGGGTCTCTTATACAGTCGGAAGAGAATCCCGGGAAACATACGGGGAGAGTTATGCCGGTTACCGGGTCAACGGGGCTTTGGATATTGATGCTTTCAAGATCCCCGGGAAACCGGAAAGCGGAATTCTTCCGCTGCTTCAGCAGTGGCAGGGAAAAAAGGATGGGGAAGCGGATGAGACAACGCAGGCTTACAACTTCCGCATGTGCCTGACAGATAGAGAAAATCAGGTAAAAATCACACCCCCGCCAAATTATGATCCCGCCATGTATGAAGTGTTCGGCAGATGGATCGAACTCTGGGAAAAGCAGAAGAAACCCATGCTGCCGGAACATTATCATGAACAGTTCAATCCCTATTTCCATCCGCGTCTGCTTAAATTTTCTCCTATTCCAAACGGGAAAGTCGACTTGAACAACGCCGAGGGCGGAACAACTGACATGGTCGGTTTCAGCCGGGATTGGCCCGAAGGAAACTGGGAAGTCCGTTCCAAACTCTGGCAGCAGCATGTGGATTACACCAGAGGGTTGCTTTATTTTCTGCAGACTGATCCCCGGATCCGTCCGGAAACCAGAGCCGAACTTGCGCGCTGGGGCTTGCCCGAAGATGAATTTAAGGATACCGATCACTGGCCCTTCCAGCTTTATGTCCGCGAAGCACGCCGGATGAAAGGGATGTATATCATGACTCAAAAGGATTGTCAGCAGGATCTTGCCGAAGATTCGATCGGACTCGGTTCCTATCCGCTGGATTCCCATAACTGCAACCGTCTGGCTAAAGATGGAAAAATGTGTTTTGAAGGTTCTTTCTGGGATCATTCCGTCCGGGAATTTTACCGGATCTCCATGAAAGCTCTTCTTCCCGTTCAGAAAGAGTGCGAAAACCTGACGGTTCCCGTTTGTGTTTCTGCAAGTCACGTCTCTTATGCGTCCATGCGGATGGAACCTGTAATGATGGTTATGGGAGAAGCAGCCGGAGTTATCACAGCTCTTGCCGCAGAAAAGGATATTCCGGTTCAGAAAGTTGCTTATAACTCTGTTCAAAAGATCCTGAAAAACCGGAAAGGTTGTCTTGATCAGGAGGATCTGGAAAAGAAAAAGATGATTCCGTTCAAGCATATTTCGATTCAGCCTTACCGCTGGACAGAAGGAGAACTCAAGGCGCAATGGAAAAAATGTGCCGACTTGGAAAAATGCGGGGTCACGCACTTTGCTTTCTGTTCCTCTCTTGAACCAAGCAATGCGGAAAAACCGTATATGCACGCAGAGGCGTTGGCTGCACAATTCCGGAAAATCCGTGCCGGACTCAAAGGAAATGCCAAAGCAGGATTCCTGATCCAGAGTACCCTTTCCCACGGATGGCGTTCTGAAGCGTTGCCGGGATTTTCTGAAATCATCACTCTGGACGGCAGAAACAATCATCGGTTCTGTCCCCTTGACAGAAATTTCCGGGAGTACATGAAAAATGTTGCTGTCATCCTCTGCAAAGCAAAACCGGATTTCCTTATTGTCGATGATGATTTCCGTATGGTTCTTGCCGGAACAGGTTGTTATTGTAATGCTCATTTGGAACGGTTCGCAAAAATTGCCGGTAAGAAGTACTCCAGAGAGGAACTTCAGAAGATTTTTGATCAGACAGATCCGGGATCACGGAAACTGGGGGATCTCTATGTAAAAATGACGATGGACTCTCTGATGGAAGTTGCCGCCGCCATCCGCGAAGGTATCGACTCCGTCAACCCCGATCTTGAATGCGGATACTGCACCTCCAGCGAAGGCGGGGAATTTGCATATTCAGCAGATATGGCAAAAATCCTTGCAGGAAAAAACACGCCTTTTGTCCGTTTGAACAACGGTTTTTACATGGAAGACGGCGCATTGAGTTTCCCGTACCGGCAGATGAATACAGCAATAGAAACTTACTATATCAAAGATAAGGTCGATCAGGTGATTTCTGAAGGTGACACCTACCCGCAAAACCGATACAGCCTTTCCCTGACCGGACTGGATATGCACATCACCTCCTCTTTGATGACCGGATGCACCGGGGTGAAAATGTGGATCGAAAACCACCGATACCACGATGAAAAAATCAATCGTCTTTACCTGAATTCCGTCAGAAAGAATTGGAAAAAATGGCGGGAGATCTATCACACCGCATGCCGTTACCGCTGGCTGGGTGCAGTAACCCCGCTCCCGGCAAAAGCTCCCGCATTCCTGAATCCCGCAAAAAATGCAAAAATAATCCGTACAGGCGATTTTATAGCAGATGCATTCGGCGTTCTCGGAATTGCAGGCAGTTACGGTGATGACGGCAGTTCCATTGTTGCTTTGACCGGCGACCAGATGAAGTTCTTCTCTGATAATGAGTTGAAAGAGCTTTTGAAACGGAAGATGATCACTGATATCAATGGTGCAAGAGAGATTCTCTCCCGTGGAATGGGCAAAGAGATCGGTGTTGAAAAAGTGGTTGAACTTCCCCAGAGTGTAATGGAAGAAATCACAGATCCCGAACTCAAGAAAAAGAAAATCCCTTCCATCCTCTCATTCCAGAGAACCGGGGGCGGACAGCTTGTTCCGATGAAGAACGCAAGAGTTCTGACAACACTTGTCAGACCGCCCTTCCCCAATGGCCCGACACATCTGACCAATAAGGTCTCGCCCGGAGCAGTCATGTTCAAAAATGAGAGAGGCGGTGTCATCATCACGCTCCCCATCCTCATGACAAGAGAAGTCTGGACGCGGAACATCAATCTTCACCATGCAGACCGGAAACCTTATTTCCAGGCACTGCTGGAACTGCTGGATGAAAAAAGAGCTCCGGTTTATGTCGATACTGACCTCAGCTGCTATCTGATGTATAAATTCCGCGGGGAAGACAACACTTTCCTTGCCGCAGTTTATAATCTCTCGCTTGATGCCATGGAAGAGATCGCGCTGCATCTCAGAAAAGAAGTCAAAGAGATCAGATTGCTTCAGGACAACGGAAAGTGGAAAGCCGTGCCGTTCAAGCAAAAAAACGGAACTGTCAAGTTCCAATGTCCGGAAGGACAGCGGACGGTGATTGTTTCCGGTTCCTATTAAAGTTGTAACCTCCTGACCGGAGAAAGATAGTACCCGGTCAGGAAAAAGATTGGATAATTGAAATGAAAATAGCATTCATCGGGGGCGGATCGCTGCGGCTTCTGCCGATTTTACGGGGAGTGATGTCAGATTCTCCGGAAATTTTCAACCACGGAGAACTCCGTTTTATTGATTTGAAACAGGATCGTGCCGAAGCTGTTGCAGCAATGGTAAAAGCCACACCGGAATTTTCCCGTGTTGTGAATTGCAAAATATCCTGTCCGTCCACAGAAGAAGGTTTGAAAGATATTGATATTCTTTACCTGACAATGGCGGCACGCCGGCAACCGACAGAAACGATGTCACGTATTCTTGCACACGAATATGGTTATATTTCATCGGACCAGTTGACTGTCAACGGAGCCTTTCTTTCATTGCGGATTGGAAATGCAATTCTGAATATTGCCCGGAAGCTGGAAAAGCTCAGTCCTAAAGCATTAATGCTGATTTTTCCGAATCCTGTTGCTGTTTACAGCTGTATGGTAAACCGGTTCACAAAAATCAAGGCATTGGGAATTTGCGGAGGGTTCAACAACCACCGTTGGGATTTGACCAGACTCTGTTTCGGAAGAGAAGAATCCGATCCGAACTGGAATGTTGTTGCTGCTGGAGTCAATCATCTCTCGTTCATCATTCGCGGTGATTACAAAGGAGAGGATCTTTACAGTTCCCTTCTTCCGAGAACCCTTACTGATTCCTGGAAAATCATGGATATTCAGCGAACAGGTCTTTCCAAACAAATTTTGGAAAGTGTTTTGACTGATCTTTACAGATTGTACCGGAAATATAATACCCTGGTATTTTCCACCGAATATGATGGAATGGCACATATCTCTATCAAAAATTATCAGATCCTCGAGGAGAACAGTTTAGAATTCTGGAAGACATTTGATCCGGAAAAGACTGGACGCGAGTTTAAAGAACGGGAAAATAATCGTTTTTCTGAATTTTTCGAACTTTCCCGAAATCCTGAATCCGTTGATTGGAGTCTTCCGATTTCCAATAATCCCTACTGCGGAATAAATTATAATGATATCTCAATTCCCATTTTCAAAGCCGTTGCTGGAATCAAAAAAATGCGGATTGTTGCCAGTCATCCGAATTACGGAGCAATTTCCGGTTTACCGGAAGGTTTTGCGGCAGAATACACCATGGATATTTTCAAACAGACCATTACCCCAGCAGAAAATCAGTATATCCCTTCTCCTTTCCAGGGATTGATCTCTTCACTTTCAGAATTTCAAACTTTGAATGCTGAAGCGTTGGCAACTGGAGATCCGGCAAAATTTGCAGCTGCATTTGATGCTTATCCGGTAAACCGATTCTCTGCCAAAAGGAAAGATTTTCTGAAAAAAATGTTTGATATTTATACGGATATTGATCCCGTTTGGAAAAAATCTGTCGAGATGATCTATTGATTTGCAAAAACTCAGGAGAGAAATCACCATGAAAAAAATTATACCTAATATGATATCAGCAACTGCTCTAATTCTCTGTATGGGATGTTCAACAACTGACATGGAACAGCCGGACGGCAAAGTTTGGAGAAAGGGTGCTTTGCATTGTCATACACTCTGGTCAGATGGCAGATCGCTTCCGGAAACAGCCGTTCAGACATATAAAAATCTGGGATATGATTTTATGTGCATTGCAGATCATAATGTTTACCCTGAAGGGGATTTATGGCTTCCAGTTCAACCGGAAACCGGTCCATGGCCCTGTAATCTCAGTTTTGTTGAATATGAACATGCAAACAAACTGATGAAGGGAAATGTAATTTCCAAAACAATCAGTTTCCGCACATATGTCAAGCTCCGAACGATGAAAGAGCTGCAAGAACTGTTCAATGAAGAAGATAAATTCTTGCTTGTCCCTGGAGAAGAAATTACAGTAATGGGTCTGAAATTTAATGACAGACCCGGTACTTATCAGAATCATTTTAATGTTTTCAATATAGCAAAAACGTTTCCGCCGCTTTCCGGAAAAACCGGAACAGAAACTGTAAAAAAGAACTTTGAACAATATAAAAAAGCGGTAAACTCCAATCCTGCTCATTCTTTCTTCATGGTCAACCATCCGTACTCCTGGGCATGGGATGTTGACCCTGTTACCGTTCTTGACAATCCGGAGATCACCCACTTTGAAATTTGCAATAATGGAAGTGCTATTCCTGTTGATCATATTTTTTCCGCAGAAAAATTCTGGGATTTTATTTTGGCACACCGCCTTGATCGCGGACAGAATATTATCTATGGAACAGCCACAGATGATTCTCATTTCTATATTGATGCTGTTGGAAAATATGCGGGCAACAATCTTGGATGGGTCATGGTGAATTGTCCGGGAAAAATGACAGGAAATTCTCTTGCAGAAGCCTTGAACCGAGGGGACTTCTATGCAACAAATGGTGTGATTTTGGAAGATGTCACTCTTGACAGCAATACTAAAACCTTAACGGTCAAAGTGAAAGCTGAAAAAAATGTAAACTATCAAATCCGGTTCATCGTTACCAACAAAAACTTCGATCGTTCGATTGAGTACAGGGAATTTCCCGCCAAAGAACCGAAATACACAAGAAAATTACCGATCATTCCTGAAAATATCGGTACAACTGTTCTGACTGTAAAGGGATCAGAAGGTTCTTATACGCTCAAAGATGATGATCTTTATGTCCGTGCTATTGTTATTTCTGACAAAAAATCCCGTTTCCAAGCACCGCTTTATCCTGAAACCGAATGTGCCTGGACCCAACCCCTTGTTAATAAACATCTGAAATAATGGAATCTGACAAGGAAAGGATTGAAATATGTCATGAAACCAGAGATAATTTCATGACAACTGAATCTTTATACAACATGGCTTTTACCGGGATCTTGATCCGGAAATCATGAAAGCAAAAAATTTCTTTTGAACAATACAATGCCTGCTTTTTTTTTGTTTTTCAGTTGCAATCTCAAAATTTTCATGTATATTGCCGGTTATGAATTATCCGGCGACACAATCTTCTTTATTGGAACGGGTGCAGCAGGGAGATGAAATTTCATGGAACGAATTTTATTTCCGCTACGCTCCCGTCATTCGTGCCGCCGGGGCGGGATTCCATTTCAATGAAACCGAATGCGATGACCTGATTCAACTGGTTATGCTTAAATTTTTCACTCATTCAAAAACCTTTGTTTACCGTAAAGGTGAAGTGAAGTTCCGCACCTATTTTTCACAAATCGTCCGCAGTCAGGCGGTAGATATGATCCGGCGGAATGCTGCGCAGAAAGATCTTCCAGGGGAACTTCGGGAGGAATCCGATCCGTTCAATGAGATCTTTATGGCAGAGTGGCGGAAGAGTGTGTTGGCAGAAGCAAAAGATGAATTGCGGCAGAGGGTGGATGATAAAACCTTTATGGCGTTTGAACTTTACGGGTTGCAAAATCGTTCTGTTGAAAAAGTTTCTGAAATACTGGAACTTACGCCGAATCAAATCTATGTTGCCAAGAGCCGCTGTATGAAGATCCTGCAGAAAATTGTGGAACGACATAACCGTAACGATGGAGAACTCAACATTGAAATTTGATGTTGACAGTAAAATTGGAGATTACACGCTTCTTGCTCCATGTGGGAGAGGAGCGTACGGCTTCGTATTCCTTGCAGAAAATTCTGTTACCCATCAAAGAGTTGCGCTGAAAATCGTTTATACACACGGAAAAAATTTTGAACGGGAGCTGAAAGGTCTGCAGCAATATCAGCAAGTTTGCCGCCGAACTAATCTTTTACAGATCTACCATGTCGGCAGCGGAAATGATTTTTTCTATTACACAATGGATGCCGCAGATTCCATGTCTGAAGAAGAATACCGCCCAAAAACATTGGCAAACCTTTTGAAAGAACAGGGAAAACTTCAGGTCCCGGAACTCCGGACAATGGCAGAAGAGGTGATTTCCAGTTTGAAAACTCTGCATGACAAAGGACTGATGCACCGTGATATCAAGCCGGAAAATATCTTGTGGGTAGACGGTTCAGCCGTATTGGGAGATATCGGTTTGATCACGGATCATGAGCAGACGACTTTAGCAGGAACGCCCGGTTTTATGCCGCCCGAAGTTCTTGCGGGAATCCGCCCTTTCGGAAAACAAGATGATTTTTATGCATTGGGCAAAGTTTTGTATTGTGCTTTGACCGGACTGCCGGTAACTCAATATCCGTCGTTCCCGGAAAGCAGAACTCTGACCGGTGCCGGAGAGATCATCAAACTTTACACCAAACTCTGCGCCGGAAAATCTGTAACAGAACTGTTCCGGAAGCCGGAGCGCAAAAAAAATTGGCTATACATTATCATTATTATTTTACTTGCAGGAACATTATCCGCTATTTACTTTTTTTCAAAAAAAGCCCCAATGCCGACACCGCAACAAACATCCCGGCCAGAACAAAAATCTGATGTTTCAGGATATATTTACACGCCATCGCAGGCAATGCTTAATTTGCTTCCGGAGTTGAGGAAACAGTATCAGAAACTGGAACAGGAACTTTCAAAAGCAAAAAGCAGCATTTCTTTTAATGTTACTCCGAAAGAGCTTGCTGAAGCAGAAAAATACCTGGCATTACATCCGGAGAACTATTTAGTCGGATATCCGGAAGCCTATATCTTAGATCAGAGACAAAAAGCAGCGGAAGAGGCATTCCTCCGTCAACATCAAAATGATCCTATCTGGCGATATTTCCGCAATCAGCAGGAAATTCAACTTTTTCTTTTTATTGTCAACAAAAAGGTGGATACCTCGCGTTACTCAGTTTCCGAAGCACAAAACAAACTACAGGCTCTTTATCTTCAGCAAAGAGACCTTGAAACGTTGATTCTGAAAAAATATCAAAAATAATTTTTCTTTCGTGTAAGAAAAGCTATTTACGCACGTTCATAAAGCGAAAATATCAGAAATGGTGTTTTCTGCTGATTGAAAAGGTACTGTCAATGACCGGATTTTTTCACACAAAGACTTGCAATTTTCAATTTCATGTTGTATATTCCTGCTGAACAAACTGAAAGGAATGTAACGACAGAAAACTGATTTTAACAACAAATTGAAGATTACGGATCTTCAAGCGATGGAAATATAGGAAAACGCCAAATTTCATTGAACACCATCAGCTTGCGGGATGCGTCTGTCTATACAGGCGTACTCTTGTCTTGTGTGGTGTTCCGGGCATTGGCGTGCCTCCTATATTCACAAACAGGGGTACGTCTTTTTTTTTATAAAATAACCAAACAGGAGATATGTTCCATGTCTGACGAAACCAAAAGATGTCCGTTTTGCGGAGAAGAAATCAAAGCAGCAGCGATCAAGTGCCGCTTCTGCAAAGAAATGCTGAATAAAGAAGAGAAACCAAAGATTTTTGAAACGCAGGCAGTAAGTCTGTCGCAAAAAAACAACAATAGTCCGGACACTTCCGTTTATGCAGATATACGGAATGGCGTTGATATTGATGTAAAAAATATAATTATCAGCGTTATTCTGCTTGTTTTACTTATCCCAGCCGTATTTGCTCTGGGGTGGATCCATCTTTGGGGCTCAATCATTGCCGGTCTGATTTTTATGCCGTTTTCTCTTATTGCTTCTGCCATTTACGGTGCAATTGCTGGTGCTGGATTATGGTTTATTTTCAAACGGTTAAATACAAACCATTGGATTGCATATACTATACTTGGAATTGCAACGGTTCTGATCGGTGCATTTGCAATTTATTCGGACTGGATATGGACAGTGTATCACTACTGTGATGAGTTTACACTTACTCCATTTGATTACATTGACCGTTTCTTTAACCGTTCTGTCAGATTTGTTGGTATTCCTATACCGATCCGTTTTCCTGAATGGGTTTGGGGCTTATCATATTTTATCCAAGGAGCGGCAATCGTCATCGGTACAGGAGGTGCTGTTATCGCATTTTCATACTCCAGCTATTATTGCCTGAAGTGCCGCAAATGGAGCGATGACTCTATTAATTCTCCCGCTATGCACTTTAATGATATTTCTGAAGTCCTGAATGCTTTGAAAAACAATGATTTTTCATTGCTCTTTGAGGGGGAAAAAGCAGATGAAAATGCTGATCACTATGAAGTGACTCTTTCAAGATGTACTTTGTGCAATGAAGGGGTATTATCTGTTTTCCGGAATAAAATGGTTGAAGAGATCATAGAAAAGCAAAAAAGCTTTTCCTTGAAAACAGAAAAGATAGGTTCCGGAAATTTCAAAAAAGAACCTGAAGAATTGATAAGCAAAGTACATTGTCCCGCAGAGATCACAGAAAAATTGCAGAATTTCTGGCAGGAAATAAATCCCGACGGGAACGAAGTTGAAGAGGGTGAGTACTCTGATGAAAATTGCTGAAGAGAAATTGCGCAAAATACTTATTATTTGTGGTCAAATCATTATTGGACTTGCTGTTGCCGGGGGCATTTTTTACTATACGATCCACAATTCTGAGTACTCCACCCGGATTTTGGAAAAGGACACAATAAAGCTCGTAGATGAAATATTGGAAGAAAACGATTCTTCTGCAAAATGTGTAAAACTTTCCGGGCTCCCGGACGGGATTATTGACATGAGAAAAGAATACCATCTTGAAGCCGGGCTCAGTGATGGTACTACCGTTCCGGTAAAGGTCAGACGTCTGAGAGAAAATGGAAGAAACATGCTTCAGGTGGAAATTTCAAGGGAATAATTTTTACGAAAGAAAAAAATATGGATGAGAATACAAAAGTATGTCCGTTCTGTGAAGAAAGTATCAAAGCGGATGCTGTAAAATGCCGTTTCTGCGGAGAGTTTCTGACAGAAAAAAACAAAAACTCTATAAAAATATCTTGTCCGTTTTGCCGGGAGGATATTGATGAAAATATTACAATTTGTCCCTTCTGTGACTCTGAATTAAAAAAAGATTCCAGTTTAAAAACAGAAAACCGCACTTGTCAGAAATCTTTCGCAGGAAAGAAGAACATCATAATAGAAAAATTCAAAAATGTTTCCCGCAGAAACTTATTGATTACCGCCGGGATTTTTGCTGTTGTTTTCTGCGGAATTCTGATTTTTTCTATCTCAGGAACTAAGAAGGAAAAGGAAGAACAAACCGAAGTTGTTGATTATGTCGAAGATATTGAACTGGCTTTTGGTGAGGTTGAAGATGTAGATCTTCCTCCGGGAAGACCGGACTATCAACTGCTGGAATATACAGCGCTCGGGGATTTGCGAGCTGTAAAATATTTAGTTTTGAAACTTAAGGCAAATGTAAACGGTGCATATTATACTGATTCTGGAGAAAGTGCACTGCATGTAGCTTTAAGAAAAAATTTTAACGATATCGCAAAATTTCTGATTCGTAAAGGAGCAGATGTCAATTATCTGGCAAAAGGGACAAGTGTTTTTATTTACCCATTGAGCAGGAATGACCAGAAGATGATGTCATTGCTTCTGAAACATAATGCAGAAAAAATCCTTGGAGCAGTTCTTTTTGCTGTCCAGGAGAATAATGCGGATTTACTGAAATATCTTTTAGAACGGGGATTTGATCCTAATGTTTGGTATAAAGATACAGAAGATACCGCATTGCACCTGGCTGTTGAAAATAATTTTTCAGAGGGTGTAAGACTGCTCCTGAGGCATAAGGCTAACGTTCACGAAGTAAATAAAAAAGGGGAAAGCGTTTTACATAAGTGGCTCAAATCCGGAGATCCCGAAATATTCAAGATGCTCAGGAATGCAAAGATTTCTTTAGATCATGCGGATTCCAACGGGAATACGCCTTTAATGGTTTTGGTTTCAACAACCAACATTAAAAATGAAAAAGCATTCCCGATGATCAGAATGCTCGTTGAAGCCGGAGCATCTGTAACGGTCAGAGATAAGAACGGATTTCCGTTATTATCAAAAACAAATGCGCCGAATGTGCTTGAATATTTACTGAGTTTAAATGCACCCATACTCAAACATAAGGATGATCTTCGTTTATTGGACTTGAATTACAAGCGAAATAATTTCAGTGACAAAGATCTTGCCAGAATCGTAGAAATGCTGTTCCGCAGCGGAGCTGATCCGAATTCTGAATCAAGATACCGTTCCGAATACGATGATATCCTTGCTTTCGCGGTCAGAAACCTTTATCCTGAAACATTAAAAGTCTTGTTGAAATACGGAATAAAGAAACGCACTGGATTGTACACAATTCTTTTGTCAAATCAGTATTTTCAAAGAAATCCCACAAAGGCTAAAAAATATGCCCGCTTTTTGGATGTTCTTATAGAATGCGGTATGCCGGTTTCAGCGAACGACTTCAACACTGTTAATGCAAAACTCCCGGGGCTAATTGTTAAATTACTGGAAAGCAAATGCCCTCTTCACGAACAAGTATGGTTTGACGTTATTGATAGTTCCCAGGCAGAAGAACTGGCACCGCTGCTATTGAAAAGGAAACTTAATCTCAACATAAAAAACTATTATAAAGAAACGCCATTGCTTTTATCGATAAGGAAGAATCCAAAAATTGCAAAACTGCTTATCAATAACGGCGCAGATATTAATTACTATGTTACTGAAACGCCTTTGGAAATTGCTGTGAGAGAAAATAATCCGGAAATCATCGCTATGCTTTTGAAACACGGCGCAAAGGCAAATTCTTTGCTTTTGAAAGAAGCGTTAAACGGAAAAAAGTATGCAATCGCAAAGATATTGCTGGAAAATGGAGCAGATCCATATGAAAACAATGCAATATTTTCACTTTTTAACGATCAGAATTTAACGGATGAAGAATGTTTGAGCTTTGCCCGTATTCTGGCAAAACACAAAACCGATTTCTCGCTGGTACGCCCCAATAGATTTTGCTGGATAAAATCTTCTCAATCATGGTTTTCCGGGACAATGAATTTTTTTGATATGGCGGCTTTATGCGGTTATGTGAAAACAATTGAGTTTATCAAAAATAAGACCAGCCCGAAAAAAGACCCTTCATCGCTATCTCTTGTACGGTTATGTGAAGATCCGGAAGTAAAAGAGTTCCTGTTAAAAAACAAAATAGGTGGAAAAAGCACTACAGATGACACCTTGAAGTCATGGGTGACAGAAGAAAAGTAAGACATATAAGAAAAAAATCTTTTATGGCTCCGGATCCGTCGCTGAATCCGGAGCTTTTTTTTATCCTGTTTTCTTCCTGCTGAAACGATAACGGCCGCAAAATTGCGCACATTTTAAAAGACATGGCTTGAAAAAAGCCTGTTTCTATGATTGATTATAATAACCACAAAACAAACAATCAAGAAAGGAAACAGGCTTA
>JAFTJI010000074.1 GCA_017456495.1 Lentisphaeria bacterium
GTGGTTACCCTGTGGGTAGCCACGCTCAAACTACCATTTCCAACTCATCAACAATCTTTTTTCAGCCAAATTTTGCCGGACTTTTGAAATCACCTCGATAATATATCCTTGACATAAAAAAAATCAAGGGTATATTACCTCAGATAAAGCTAAATTGGAGAATTTTCTTGAATGAACAATATGCTTGACAATGCTGCAGCATGCCGTCCTTACCTCTGGGCTGCGGAACTGTTTGCAGAAAAAAGTCTGGAACTGTTTGCCAATCAGGAATCTGCCGGAGATTTGGGTATCAAAGCGGCAAAGGCAGTGGAACTTGCCGGAGAACAGCTGGCTTCAGCGGTTGCGCCGGGGTATGGCGTTCTGTTCTGTAATACGGCAACCGATGCGCTCCGGGCGGCTGTCCGGAGTGCGCTGAATCCCGGAAAAGAGTCTCTTTCACTCACCACGAAAGCGGAACACCCCGCCCTGCTTCATGCGCTGAAAGACTTCTCATCTGTTCAATACTGCAAAATCGGAAAAGACGGAAAAATCCGGATTCCAGCCGATACAAAGGCTGATTTGATCGCAGTTCACCATGTCAATGCGGAAACCGGGATCATTCAGGATGTTCAACCCCTGAAACAAACAGGAAGTCTGTTCCTGCTTGATACGACACAATCGCTCTGCAAGATCCCTGTTCCGGTGAATACGGCTGACTTTCTGACGGTTTCCGGCTGTAAAGTGGGTGCGCCCTGCGGTGCGGCTCTGCTCTACCGGAAAAAATTTGAAAAACAGGTCAAGTCTTTGCGTTTGGAAGAACACGGCATCGGCAGATGCGTTCCGGCAGCGGCGGTTGTTCTCGCGGAAGTCGTCTCCAAATCCATTTCGGCACTTCCGGAACGGATGGCTCATGCGGAAAATCTGCGGGATCTTCTGCGGGAATCTCTCTCCGGATTGAATGTTGTATTCACTGGAAAACCGGAAATTTCTTCTCCATGGATCAACCATCTGATGCTGCCGGGATATCAGGGGGGCATCCTTGTCCGGATGTTTCAGGAGAAAGGGATCACGGTCGCGGCGGGATCGGCTTGCAGCTCGGAAACACCGGAGCCGTCGGCGGTTTTGCGTGCAATGGGTTACTCTGCAACAGAGGCTTACAGCGCGCTGCGGGTCTCATTTTTCGATGACACCACCCCGGAGGAAGTATTATTTTTCGCAAATACCTTGCGGGAGCTGTTGAAAAATTACTGAACCGGTTGTACATTACCATAAATATAATTCAAAACTTGAAAGGAATAGTATCATGGAAGACAAAATCAAAGAAGTGCTGGAACAGCTTCGCGCATATCTGCAGGCTGATGGCGGAGATCTGGAACTCATCGCAATCGAAGGTAAAACCGTGAAAGTCACTCTGAAGGGTGCTTGCGGATGCTGTCCTCATGCTCAGCAGACCCTCAAGGAAGGCGTGGAACAGGTTCTCCGTTCCGAAGTTGACCCTGAAATCGTTGTCGAACGTGTCTGATCCTGAATGATTTGCACGATTTGCCCCAGAAAATGCGCTATCGACCGCATGGAGTCGGGTTCTCCGGCAGGGAAAAAGGGATTTTGCGGCAGTCCGCTTGATCCTGTCCTTGCCCGCGCCGGACTCCATTTCTGGGAAGAGCCCGTGATCAGCGGAACCCGCGGATCCGGGACTGTTTTTTTCTCAGGATGCAATCTCCATTGCGTCTACTGTCAGAATTACGGAATCAGCACCCTGCATCAGGGAAAACCAGTAACTGTGGAACGTTTGCGCGAGATCTACGAAGAACTCATCGCAAAAGGAGCCCATAATATCAATCTGGTCACGCCATCCCATTACACGCACGCCATTCTTCAAACCCTGGAAAAGCCGCTCCCGGTTCCCGTGGTTTACAACACAAACGGTTATGATTCCGTGGAGACTCTGCGGAATTTCGAGGGAAAAGTACAGATCTATCTGCCCGATTTGAAGTATGCCGATTCCGCTATGGCAAAGAAATACAGCGGCGCAGAAAATTATTTTGAAGTCGCAACCGCCGCAATCAAAGAGATGTTCCGTCAGACCGGTTCCTTTGAAATCGACGACAACGGCATCATGCAGCGGGGTGTGATCATCCGTCATCTGATCCTGCCCGGACATGTGACCAACTCCCTCCGTGTGCTGAAATGGATCGAATCCAACTTCAAGCCCGGACAGGTCATGTTCAGTCTCATGCATCAATATATCCCTTACGGCAGAGTTTCAGCAACAGAGTTTCCGGAACTCAACCGCCGGATCACTCATGCAGAATATCAGCGCGTGGAAGATGCCCTCATGGATTCCGATATCGAAGACGGTTTTCTTCAGGAAGAACCCTCTGCAAGTCAGGAATTTATCCCCGCTTTCGACGGCAGCGGCGTTTGAGTTTTTCCAAAGAAAATGTTAAGGAGAGAACGGGGAGACAAAAGAAAAAATTTTCAGGAAATTTTTTCTCTTTTCTCCCCGTACCCCTCTTTTCATTTTTCAAACCTTTTTGCGGCATTCCAGTTTTTGTCAAAAACTGAAATGCCATCATAACGAGAAGGCTCTATACCCCTTTGCTGTTCTAAACTTTTTATGATGGCATATTAATTTTTTGTTGACAAAAAATTGATATGCCGCAAAAAGGTTTGAAAAGGGATGATGGGGTTTGGGGAAGAAGGGAAAAGACTTTCCTGAAAAGTTTTTCCCTTCTTCCCCGATCTCTAAATGCCCTTGCAGTTCATATACGATTACAGGGAATTGTTCAGTACATTGCGGTCAAGTTCTTTTTCTGAGCTGCTGACAAGAACCGCTGTTACGGCATCACCGGTGATATTGACAACTGTCCGGAACATATCAACGATCCGGTCAACGCCCAGAACCAGAGCAATTCCGGAAATCGGAAGACCAACACTTTGCAGAACAAGCCCAAGCATCAAAATCCCTGCGCTTGGCATTCCCGCCGTGCCGATGGAAGCTATCAGTGTCATGCTGATGATCTCAATGATCTGCGCCATCGAAAGAGGAATATTATAGAGCTGGGCGATAAGGACAGTTGCACAGCATTGCATGATCGCAGTCCCGTTCATGTTAATGGTCGCACCCAGAGAAAGAATGAATGTTGCAATGTTTTTCGACACCCCGATTTTTCCGTTGAGCGTGGTGATATTGGCAGGCAGAACCGCATTACTGCTGCTGGTGGAAAAGGCAAGCAGCATTACCGGGAACATCTTTCTGTAAAATTTTACTGGAGAGATTTTTGCAAAGAGCATCAGCAATGCCGGATAGATCACGAACATCAACAGTGCGGAAACTCCGAGAAAACAGAAAATGTATTTGCTCAACGGAAGAAGGACCCGGAACCCGAAACAGGAAAATGTGTGAGCCAGCAGACAGAAAACGCCGATCGGTGCCAAGTCAAGAATCAGATTGACAATACTTAAATTCAGCGTATCGACTTCGTTGAGAAAAATCCGCAAGTTCGGAACCTGAGAGGACACTTTTGCCAATGCGATTCCAAGAATCAGGGCAATGACAATGATCTGAAGCATATTCGATTCCACGATCGCCTGAAACATGTTGGACGGAACCAGGTTCGTCAGTGTTCCGGAAATGGAATGGACCTTGCCGGATAATTTTACCCCGGCATCCTGCGGAAGAGAGATCGTTGTACCGTGTCCGATTTTGAAAACCGTTGCGAAAAAAATCCCCATTGCCGCAGAAAGAAGAGTCGTTAAAGCAAACCAGAACAGTGTTTTTCCGCCGATCCTGCCCAGCAATTCCGGCTTGTTCATGGAAACGACTCCCAGTGTCACCGAGACAAGAACCACTGGGACCACGATCATCTTGAACAGGTTCAGAAAAAGAGTTCCGCCGATTCCGAACAGACGGATCAATAAAAGATCCTGAACCGTTGCCGGGTTGAAAATCAAGTTGCATAAGATCCCGGCAATTATCCCCAGTCCCATGCCGATCATAATCCTGACCGGACGCGATATTCCCCGTAAAAAAAACATAAATCCCCCCGGTTTCTGATAAAACTTTGAAATTCCTCTGCAGTTCCGACAGCAGAGAAGCAGAACGCCGTTTTATAATTTGTTATACAAGACCGGAGGGGAAAAAGTTCACTGAATATTCAGATCGGAGAGTATTTTCAGGGTTCACCTCATTTTGCTTCAGCTTCCCGCTCTTCTATATCCGCTTTTGCTGCAATGACTCCAAGAGCAAAATTGATCGGCCAGACGAAATATGTTGAAATATCAATACAAAGAGAGGGCAGCATCAATGGAAGCAGAAAATAGCTTGCGCCACTTTTTCTTTCATCGACCAGCAGACCGTCCATGTGATCCGCAACGCCTAAATACAACACCGTCCCCAAATTGTCCGAGGTGTCAATTCGAACAGTACGTTTTGAAGGTTTTGCATTTTTCGGAAGAGTTGTAACGACTACTCCTTTCTGCAGCAGCGCATGTTGCGGATGAATGCTTTCTGTTCTGGTATGCGAGTTGATTGCCGCTGCTGTAAATTTCACCCAATATGGCTGCGAAGAGGTTTGAAGAAGCTGATAGTAAGACGGAGAATATATAAAAGGCGATGCCATCACCCGAAAACATCCGGGCCGATACTGATAAGTGTATTTTTTACATTCCAGGTAATAATAATCATCGGCTTGATAAAGAACAAGTCTTTCATCAGTCGGCACACGGAGATAATCTTCCTCTGTGCCGACAGCCCAGAGCATTTCCGTAAAACGCGTTCCGGCACAACCGGAAAGGGTCAGAGCGGCACAGATTACAATAAAAAACAGCAAAGTGTTTTTCATTCCGGGAGAGTTCCTTCTTCAGAAAAAACTCAAAAACGTATGGATTCCAGCATCGTCTTCCAGCCGTCAATGGTGAGTTCGGAAAGAAGTTCTTTCTTTTTGCCCTTTGCTTCGATCACTTTGACGGTATCATCATCGACTGCGACCGCAACGAGATAGAGGTAATCGACGCCGTAGATCTTTTTTTCCACCTGGAACCAGAGAGCATCTTTTCCGTCGATCTTGCATTCATTACAGGTGATTTTTCCGTTGAAACGAACCTGAAGAGCTTTTGAGATCATATTTTTATATAAAGAGATCCCGGCATAATCGTTTCCGTACCAGCGGATATTTCTCACAGCATTATTGATCTCACGGAAACGGATATTGCAGTTGCTTCCGGAAACGGCATATTCGCCGCCGGCGAAGAAGAATTTTGCAGGAAGCTGAACCCGGAACGGAACAGAGACTTTTGAAGAACCGGCGGTGATCCAGCCCTGAAGATTTTCTCCGAGCTGATTGATCCAGACCAGCGGAACATTTGCTCTGGGAGTGACCAGAGCGGGAATATAAGACTGGAAACGGACAGTGATCGTAACGTATGCGATCCGGTTGTTCAGGTTTTTATCAGCTGCCTGGAGGCGTTCCAGTTCCGTAGTGACGCGGTTGAGTTCCCGTTCCACCTGAGTAAGATCTTTCACATTTCCTGTCCGATCCATAAGCGCAAGCAGCCGTCTTCTGGATTTTTCCAGATTTTCCATGCGGATCTTGATATCAAAGGATTGTTCTGTCACATCGTCTCCCTCGATCCGGAGGTTTGCGACTTCGCCCATCTTTCCGAGGGTATTCAGGAACGCATCTCCTTTTGCGACAGGGATCGCAAGGACAAGCATACTGTTATTCAGAGTTTTCACATAGCCGCCTGCTTCAGAAGTCTGTTTTCTGGTATCGGCAATTGCCTTTTTGATATCGGAAACTCTGACAGTGATATCTGCAGTGAAAGCCATTTTCCGTCCGGCAGGTGCATTGAAATTTCCATTGGAGATGGCATCATTGGCGACATTCAGCCTTGCACTTTTCATCGCCCTCGGCGGGTTGTTTGACGGAACAACAACACTGTAATTGCTTCTATTCGCGTCTGCGGTTTCGATTCTGATATCGGCATTTTCCATTGAGGTGCATCCGGAAAAAAGAATTGCAGCGGCAAGTGATTGAAAAAGCAGATTTTTTTTCATAAGAGAGCCTCCATTAATGTGATGTTTTTTTCAACATACATCCAACTTATAAAGATGTCAAGAGGAAAAGATAAAAAAAACAGATTCCCTGTAAAATTTATAACTTCCTGAAAAATGCAAAAAAAAGCTGAAAAAAAAGTGATTTTTCCGGTTGAAAATCTTCAATTTTGTGTTATTTTTACGAAGTGGACCCCTACGAAGGGAAATACGGCAGAAGAAAGTACGTTTTTTGTTGCAAAATCTGCCGGAAAAATACAGGCGTTCCACCCAAAGAGAAAGGTAAAAAATTATGGCTTCTGAAAGAATTATTCTCAGCGGCGATGAAGCAGTGGCGGAAGCTGCGCTTTGCTGCGGAGTCAATCTGGGTGTCGGTTATCCCGGAACTCCCTCCACGGAAGTGTTGGAACATTTGGCAAAAATCGGCGGGAAGGCCCAGTGGGCTCCCAACGAAAAAGTCGCCCTCGAAGTCGGCGCAGGTGTCGGTTTCGGCGGCGGAAGAACCATCGTCACTATGAAACATGTGGGGTTGAACGTTGCGGCTGACCCCCTGTTCACTCTCGCATACACCGGAACAAAAGGCGCGATCGTTATTCTGGTTGCCGATGACCCCGGAATGGCATCCAGCCAGAACGAACAGGATAACCGGAACTATGCCAAGGCGGCAAAGCTCCCCATGCTGGAACCTGCAGACAGTCAGGAAGCATACGACTTCATGATCCGCGCTGTGGAAATCTCCGAAAAGTTCCAGATTCCTGTTCTGCTCCGCATGACCACAAGAGTCTGTCACTCCAAGTGCATCGTTGACCGCTGGAAACCGGTGGAAGCTCCAAAAGAATCTGATTTTGAATTCGCTGTCAAAGAACGCGTGATGGTTCCGGCTTTCGCCCGTCCCGCCCATGTCCGTCTGGAAGAAAAGATGAAAACCATTGCGGCATCTGCGGAAGCAAATGTTCTGGCACAGAAAGAAACCGGTTCTGCGGATCTCGGTATCATCTGTTCCGGGATCTCCTATCAGCATGTGAAAGAAGCGTTCCCCGAAGCATCTGTTCTGAAACTTGGTTTGACCTGGCCGCTGCTGATCGAATCTGTGAAAGAGTTTGCTGCCGGTGTCAAACGCTGCGTTGTTGTGGAAGAAGGCGACAAGTTCCTTGCCGAAGCGATCCGCGCGGAAGGCGTCTCTGTGGAAGCAAAACCGGATGCTTTTGTGTTCGGTGAACTGAGCGTTTCCCGTGTCAAGAAACTGGTTGCCGGCGATACGACTCCGGAACCGGCGGCTGCACCGGGACGCCCCCCGCAGCTCTGTCCGGGCTGCCCCCACCGGAAATCCTTTGAAGGTCTCCGCGACCTGAACTGCATCGTCTCCGGCGATATCGGCTGCTATACCCTCGGGACCCTTCCTCCGTTCAATGCGATCCATACAACAGTCTGTATGGGAGCAAGCATCGGTGTCGCATTGGGTCTGCGCCGCTCTCTGAAAGAAGCGGATGCCCGCCGGGTTGTAAGTGTGATCGGCGACAGTACCTTCATGCACAGCGGTCTGACCGGTGTGGCTGAAATGGTCTACAACCGTCCTGCAACCGGACACCTGCTGATCATTCTTGACAACTCCACCACAGCGATGACCGGGCTTCAGGAACACTCTGCAACGGGTCGTTCTCTGAACATGGAGCCTGCAAATCAGGTCAATATTGAAGCTGTCTGCCGTGCAATGGGTGTGGATCATGTGGATGTGATCGACTCCACCACGGAACATGAAAGATATATGGAACTCATCAGGGAACGTCTTGCATCCAATGATGTCAGTGTTATTATTGCAAAGAGACCCTGTATTCTCCAGATCAAGAAACTTGCAAAATTCCAGAAAGGCGGTGCGAAATGAGCAAGGCTATTACCAATGTACTGTTTGCCGGGATCGGCGGACAGGGAATCATTCTTGCCAGCGACCTGCTTTCTGAAATGGCATTCCGCTGCGGTTTCGATGTAAAGAAAAGTGAGATCCACGGAATGAGCCAGCGTGGCGGAAGTGTCAGCGGCGATGTCCGGTTCGGAACAAAAGTTTACAGTCCCATGATCCCTGCCGGGGAAGCCGATTATCTGGTTGTCCTCTCCGAGGATCAGGTGGAAGTCTGCAAAAATATGATCAATGAAAACACCGTGATCCTGACTCCTGCGATCCTGGGTGATTTCGATCCCGGAAAGAGTCTCAACGTTGCAATGCTCGGCGCATTGAACGCCGGACTGAAACTGGACAAAGAAATCTGGTTCGGTCTGCTGAAAGAACACTTCAAGGGAGAATTGGCGGACGTAAACATTGCAGCTTTTGAACGCGGTGAAGCGTCTGTTAAATAAAGGAAGTACAGAAAATGGCAAAACCTTACAATCCGGTCAGTGCGGCGGACTATCTGCCGCGTCATCTGCTTCAGGAAATCCAGCTGAAGCGGCTTCAGAACATCATCAAACACGAATATGACAATGTTCCCTTTTACCGTCAGAGAATGGACGAAAAAGGTGTAAAGCCGGAAGACATCAAAACATTGAAAGACATTCAGCTTCTTCCCTTTACCATGAAGAAGGATCTCCGGGATACTTATCCTTTCGGATTGTTTGCCGTTCCAATGAACAAGATCGTCCGTCTCCACGCTTCCAGCGGTACAACAGGAAAGCCCATCGTTGTCGGTTATACTCAGGAAGACGTTGATTCCTGGACAAACTGCATGGCGCGCGCCCTTGCCGCCGGCGGTGTCACTTCCAATGATATCATCCAGAACTCCTATGGCTACGGTCTTTTCACCGGCGGTCTCGGAGCTCACAACGGGATCGAAGCTCTCGGAGCAACTGTTGTTCCGACCTCCGGCGGAAATACGGAACGCCAGATCATGCTCATGCGTGACTTCGGAGTGAACGGGATCTGCTGTACTCCCAGCTACTTCATCCACCTCTGCGAAAAAGCTGCTGAAATGGGGGTCAATGTCAAAGCTCTCCCGATCCGCGTCGGTTTCTTCGGTGCAGAACCCTGGACACAGGAAATGCGCCAGAGAATCGAAGAGGCTTCCGGTATCGAAACGTTCGATATCTACGGTCTCTCCGAAATGAGCGGTCCCGGTGTTGGAATCGAATGTGAACACCATTGCGGGCTTCATATTTTTGAAGAAACGTTCTATCCTGAAATCATTGATCCGGATACCGGCGAAGTTCTGCCTGACGGCGAACGCGGCGAACTTGTCTTTACCACCATCAACAAGTTCGGTATGCCCATGATCCGTTACCGTACACGCGACCTGACACGCATCATTCCGGAGCCCTGTCCCTGCGGCAGAACCCTGCGCCGGATCGACCGCATCTCCGCACGCAGTGACGATATGTTCATCATCCGCGGCGTGAACGTCTTCCCGTCCCAGATCGAATCTGCATTCCTCTCTGTGGATGCTACCGCTCTGCCGCACTACCGGATCACACTCACCCGCCGCCCTGACGGTCTGGATGATATGCTGATCGAAATCGAAGTCCGCGAAGAACAGTTCTCTGATGATATGCGGAAGATGAACGAACTTCAGAAGAAGTTCTCTCATGAAATTGAACGGATCCTCGGTATCCGTGCAATGGTGAAGATCGTTCAGCCCGGTGCGATCCCCCGCAGCGAAGGAAAAGCAAAACGCGTTTTCGACTTGAGAAACACAACTAAGTAAAGGAGACTTCATAATGTATTTGAAACAGCTCTCTGTCTTCGTAGACAATAAACCCGGCGCATTGTATGCACCCTGCAGCGCACTGGCAGAAGCAGGAGTCAACCTCTCCTCCATCTTCCTGGCAGATACCAAAGACTTCGGGATCCTGCGTGTCATCACAAAGGATAACGAAAAAGCTCTCAACGTACTGCGCGAAAACAACTTCGCCGTAAAGCTGACCGATGTTCTTGCCATTGAGATCGAAGACGTTCCCGGCGCACTTTCCAAGATCCTCAAGACTGTGGAAAGCATGGGGCTCGATGTGCTTTACATGTATGCGGCTGTCGGAACCTCCGGAAAACCTGTTATGATCTTCCGTTTCGATGATGCCGATAATGCTCTGGAAAAACTCCGGGATGCAGATTGTACCATTGTCAGTTCCGAACAATTTTTTGCATAAGTAACAACAGTTAAGGAGAACAGCAAAATGAAAAATTTTTTGATTCCGGCACTTTGTGCAGCCGCGGCTTTGACGTTTACCGGTTGTATCAATGATTTCAACGAAGATGATTTTGTCAACACCGTTCCTGCCATCATGGAAAACATCAAGGTGGATGGAAATCTGGCAAATGATATCCGTATCATCCAGACCAGCAAGATGAAAACTGAGAAGGGCGCTGAAGTTGTCTGTGTCCGCGCCCGCCTCAAACGGGAAGGGTTCAAGGCATTCGTCAAAGGCTGCCCGAACACCATCAACATTTCCTACAAGTACACCTGGTTTGATGCTCAGGGCAAAGAAGTTCCCGGATCCAAATGGCAAAAACTTTCTCTGAAACCCGGCAGCGAATTTGCCTGCACTTCCAGCGCACCTGCAAAGGGAATCACCAAAGTTACTCTGACCATCCGGAAGGATTGCAAAGCTCCCGCAAAATGCGATAAAGCTCCCGCAAAATGCGATAAAGCTCCCGCAACAAAATGCCCGAAGGCTGTCAAGAAGAATGTCAAACCGGCTCCGAAAGCAGCAAAGAACGTCAAAAATGATTGTCTTTGCGGCTGTGCCAATGGCGAAACATGCTACTGCCCCGCAGGAGCACCTTGCCCCAACGCAGGAAAAAACAAGAAAAAATAATCACATAAGGACTCTATCATGATTTCAACAGAATTGAAACTCGACTTTGAAAAGTGCGGCGGTCTTATCCCCGCAATCGCTCAGGATTGGCAGACCGGTGAAGTCCTCATGCTCGCCTACATCAACCAGGAAGCATGGGAAGAAACCCTCAAGTCCGGCAATGCAACCTACTGGACCCGCTCCCGCCAGAAGCTCTGGAAGAAGGGCGAAGAATCCGGAAACGTTCAGAAAGTCAAAGAAATCTACGTCGACTGCGACCAGGACACTGTGATCTTCAAAATCGAACAGATCGGCGGAGCTGCTTGCCACGAAGGCTATCACTCCTGCTTCTTCCGCAAGTATGAAGATGGCAAGCTCGTTATTCAGGGCGAACCTGTCTTCGACCCCAAAAAGGTCTACAAGAAGTAAAAATGAGCAATCCCCTGCACAATATCCTGTTTGCACGGCTGAAGACAGCCCTTCCCCGGCTTTCGGTCAATCCGGAAGCCTCCTGGAAGGACTCTGCAACAGCCGGAACAGGATCGGCTCCATTCTTTCTGATCGAGCCGGCATCTGTGCGGGAACTTCAAACGCTTCTCATGGTTTTGCGGGAGTTTCCTCTTTCCGCAAGACCGTTGGGAGCAGGCTCCAATTTCATCGGGTCCGACCGGGAACTTTCCACGGTCTTTCTCCGCTTGAAAACGCCTGCTTTTTCTGCCGTACAGCAGAACGGCTCTCTGCTGGAATGCGGAGCTGCGATCCGTCTTTCCCTCCTTGCCAATGAAGCGGCAAAACTGGGATTCGGCGGGCTGGCTCCCTTGTGCGGAATCCCCGGAACCCTTGGCGGTGCAGTCAGGATGAATGCCGGGGCAAACCGCGCGGAGATCTCTCAGTTCATTCAGGAGATGAACGGCTTTCATCTGGCAGACGGTTCAACCTACTGCTGGAAAAAAGGCGATGGCGGCTGGGCATACAGAACGTCGCCCGTTCCGCAGGGAGTTATCATCACCTCTGTGACACTGGAACTTCCCCGGGTGGAAGCGGAACCTGAACTGGAATTGATCCGTCAGGAAAAAGAGCGCAGAGCCGCTGTAACGCCCAAGGGACGTTCTGCCGGAAGTACGTTCCGCAACCCCTTGCCCGCAATCGCAGGGATCCTGCTGGAAAACGCCGGATGTAAAAATATCCGCTGCGGAAATGTGCATGTCAGCGGACAGCATGCGAACTGGATCATCACGGAACCGGTTGATTCACCTGCATCGGAACAGGACTATCTTTCTGTTCTCATGCAGATGAAACAGGCGGTGTTCCGCAATCATAAAATCAATCTTCAAACGGAACTCTGTTTTGCTGATACGGAGTCAGAAAGGCTTGTAAAGAATATGGATCAGAAATTGAACATTGTGGTGCTGAAAGGCGGAACAAGTTCGGAACGCGATGTTTCCCTTATCTCCGGAGCGGCTGTCGCCGAAGCTCTCAGAAATGCCGGTCACAATGTCACAGAATATGATATTCTCAAGCCGGAAGTCACCGACGATATGCGGAACGCTGATGTGGTTTATCCTGTCCTTCACGGCGGATTCGGAGAGGACGGAACTCTTCAGAAAGTCATGGAAAGCGAAAATCTCAAGTTCGTGGGGTGCCCCTCTCAGGCTTGCATTGATGCAATGGATAAAGTCATTTCCAAGCAGATCATGGAAAAGAAGAATATCCGCTCCCCGAAATATTTTGTGACAGACTCCGCTGAAACGCCCTTTCCGGAAGAGTTCGGACTCCCCATGATCGTGAAACCGCCCTGCGAAGGCTCCACGTTCGGATTGACCCTGGTAGAATCCCGGGATCAGTGGAAGGGTGCCCTGGAACTGGCTCTGAAGCACGATAAATGCGCCCTTGTGGAAGAGTATATCGAAGGTGTGGAAGCAACGGTCAGTATTCTCGATGGCAAAGCGATGCCGCTTGTGGAGATCCGTTATCCCGGAAAACTTTACGACTACGATGCAAAATATACCCATGCTCTCGGGGAAACAGAGTATATCTGCCCGCCCACTGGCATTTCCGAAGCGGCTCAGAAAGAGGCTCAGGAGCTCTCTCTGGCATTCTATCGCGCCGTCGGTGCAAGAGATATGCTCCGGGTGGATGTGATCATCGGAAAAGATGACCGTGTCTGGGTTCTGGAAGGCAATACCCTGCCGGGATGCACTCCCAGCAGTCTTCTGCCGAAAGCTGCCCGCGCCGCCGGGATCTCTTTCCCGGAAATGTGCTCATCTCTCGCCTTTGCCGCAGCAAACCGCTGAATTTTATGGTGACAGAATGGCGATCCAGAAGCGGGAAATCACAGTAACAGAAAAGGCATTGGAACCCATCATTCCGGTGGGTGCCACCGTTGTATGCTGCGGGAAAATCGCTCCTGAACCGGGTGATTTTATCGTTTATTTCCCGGAAAACGGTGTTCCGCTCTTCCGGAAATGGCGGGTTCTCAAAGATCGTACGATCCTGCTGGAGGCACAGAACAAAGATTCAGATTCCTACCGTTCCACAGCGGAAGAATTGAAAAAACGCGGAAAGATTTATGTGATCCTTTCCATGAACAGAACATTCCGTACCCTGTCCGGAGATGCACCCGAACGAGCTGAAGAACCAGCTGCATCGGCATCTGCTGAAGATTTTCTCACGTTTCCCGAAGCAATGGCGATCCTCAAAGTCAAACGCACCCGCATGTATGAATTGCTGCAGTCAGGCACGATCAAAGCCTCCAAACTGGGCAGACTCTGGCGCATCGAGCGCAGTTCCCTCAACGAGTTTATCCGCGGCTGCCGGAAGTAACGGTGTGCCGATGCCCAATCAGAGTTGATTTGTGATCGGGGTGACAAAAGAAAACTTTTCAGGAAAGTTTTTCTCTTTTCTCTCCGAACCCCTCTTTTCTCTTTCAAACCTTTTTTGCGGCATATCAATTTTTTGTGAATAAAAAATTTATGGATTGCAAAAGCCATTTTGTTCCAGGCGGATAATTTGTTCATATCGTCAGCCGATTCTGTGCAGCCGGCCTGAGGCAGTACACGGAAGACAACAGATTTGATCTCAGGTTTCACAACCACGTCAAAATAAGGAGGATGACAGCCACACTCAAGCTGCCATTTCCAGCTCATCAACATTTTTTTCAGTCAAGTTTTGTTGTACTTTTGAAATTGCCTCTGTTTAAAAAAATTACTTTTTGTTAAACAGTATTTGAAACCATCTGTCAAACAGTTTATCTTTTATGCAGGTTTTGGAATAAGAAGGGGATAGTAATGGATAAAACAGAATCGAACCAGAAAAGGATCTACAGATCCCTGCTGAAAAATATCCGGAATAAAGTTTATCCGGAAGGGGAATTTCTGCCATCACTCCGCACTTTGGCAAAGGTTTATTTCAGCACGCCGGGAACCGTACGCCAAGCGTTGATAAAGCTTCAGGATGATGGGCTGATCACAGCTCATCAGGGGCTTGGCTATCGAGTGAATATCCCTGAACCACGGTCTAAAAAGATTTTGATTCTGGAACAAACCAAACGTCCGCATTTATATGGTAATTTCCTGAGTGAACTTTGTGCGTGTATTCAGGAACATCCGGAATATTCTATTACTCTGGAGGATTCACTTCATTATAAAGCGGAGCCGGAAAAGATGTATGAACGGCTTCTTTTATATGCGGATCAATATGAAGCGATATTTTTTGACGGGGAAGATGTATTACTTTCCCATGAGGCATTTTCTGAACTCAAAAAACGCACGAAAATATTCTATTATTTCAATGCGAAGTTCAGATTTGTGTCAGCCGGGATCCCCGGAGTTTCCACGGATTGGAATCACGGTCTGTATATCGGGATCCGTCATTTGATCGACTGTGGATGCCGCCGTATCCTTGCTCATATCGGAACCGTCCAGCGGGATGGGGCTCTGGCTGCTGTCAGAGATTCCGGAAAGGATGTGGAATTGATTTTTGCGGAAAACAGAATTCAGGATTTCTACAAACAGGTGAAGGCAGAATCATTTGACGGACTTTTTTGCCTGCAGGATCGTCTGGCTGTGGAATCCATTGCTATTCTCCGGAAACGCGGATTCAAAATTCCCGGAGATATTGCAGTGATGGGCTACTATAATACACCATGGAGCTCGCATCCGGAGTGCCCGTTGACTTCAGTCTGCATCAATGAGAAGGAAATGATCCGGAAAACCTTTGATATGTTTATTAAAAATGAAGGTACCGGACAAGTCTTTGTATTACCCTCGCTGGTAATCCGAAGTTCAACAAGCAATTTTCTTAAAAATAGAAAGGATATTTCATGAACCCAAAAGAACAAATCCCCGGATTGACGGACTGTCCTGTCTGCAGACAGGTCAAGTATTCATGCTGTTCCCGCATAATGAAAAAATTATTATTGGTTTTCATTGTCGGAATGAGTTGTATTCTGTCTGCAGCGACAGAATTCAATGTCAAAAAATTCGGAGCCGCCGGAAATGGGGTCGACGATGATGCTCCCGCTATTCAGAAGGCAATTGATGCCGCGCAAATCAAAGGAGGTTGTGTTTATTTTCCTGCCGGGGATTACCGGATCAAAAAGACTCTCCGGATCGGAGGGAACTCGACAGGTGAGCCGACAAACTGGCTGACTTTGCGCGGTGAAGGTGGCGGAAGTAAACTTTACGGGGATGGAGTGGATTGCATTCTTGCCGGACGTCCCAATCCCGGAAGCAAAACCCCTTGGATGAACGGTGCCAGAATTGAAAGTCTGACGTTCCGCAGTTTTGATCTCAAAAATCGCTGTAACGGGATCGATTTATCCCTGATGCTCCGCGTTTATATTTCTTCCTGTAATTTTATCCGGTGTAAGTCCGCTATTGTATCAGAAACTGCATTTACCCCATATCCGGATCCGAACCGGAAAGGCTCACATTCCGTTTGGATCGTCCGGATTCAGGATTGTATCTTTTCTTTGAATTCCAGCTGGGCAATCAGCATCCGCCGTGCTTTTGATGTCGTGATTTCCAATAACACGATCGAACACGGAAACGGTGGGATTCAGATCGGTTTCAAGGAAGATGCCAAAGATGCCGCCTGCAATACGCTCCGTATCGTCAATAATGTGATTGAAGGAATGTATTCCTCCGGTAAACCTGCAGTAAGGCTCTGCTGTATCGTTGGCGGACAGATCGTTGGAAATTATTTTGAAGCCAATCACAGCGGAGATATTGAGATCACTCCGGAAAAAGGCGGTTGGTTCCGTGGCTGTATTATTACCGCAAATACATTCCAGCCTACTGCAAAACAGAGAAAAAACAGCGTTTATGGTCCGATTCTTATTCAGAAAGCGATTGATACCACGATCTGCAATAATTTTACTACCGGGTTACGCCTGATTCATGGAAAAAGTGCTCCCCTCGGCAGAAACATTGCGGTATTCGGAAATACGCTGGGAAATCCTGCGTCTCTTGGTTTTGACGGCGCATCAAAGGAAGAACGGCAAGCTTATGAACAGTATGTTGCCACCAACAGGTTGAACAGAAACAGATTTGTTCTTACCGGTCAGCAAGGACAGGTTGGAATTGATACCGAACGGGGAATCGTTTTCAACGAGAATTCACTTTTCTATTCAGATAAAGCTCCGGAAACCGGAAAAACCGGGGATGTTGTTTTCAGCAGAAAACCTGAAATAAAAAACGGACGGGTTATCATAGGATGGTATTGTTTGAACGGAGGAAAAACGCCCCGCTGGTGTCCGCTTTCCCTTGAAGTCGATAAACAGAAATGAGTAATTGAATATATGTAGGAAGGAAGAAAAATGAAAAAGAGATTTACCTTGATCGAACTCCTGGTAGTAATTGCAATTATCGCAATTCTTGCAGGAATGCTTCTGCCCGCATTGAACACTACAAGGGAAAAGGGCAGAGCCAGTTCCTGTATAAACAATCTCAAACAGCAAGGACTGAACATGGCAACTTATTCCATGTCTTATGATGAATATGTTGTACCTCTGATGTGGTATGTGAAAAATGTTAATGTTTTTACAAAATGTCCCATTTGGTATCATATCGTTGTAGGGAATTATGAATGGTCGGAATCTGTTGGGAAAAAACAATATCCGCATCATCTTCTGCGTTGTCCCTCGGACCGCGACCCTAAAAAACTGGGAGAGGTCACAACCGATCTTGGAACTTATTACCAGACTCATCATAAAGATTGGCAGGTCAGTTACGGTTGGGCGAAGAACGCCGGATATTCCGAAAATTTCACACTGAATGATTCTCAAGTACGGGCAATGTTCAAGACCCATCGACTGAAATATGGTCCTTCTGTATCTGTTATCGGGTCTGACCGTTCAAAATCTTCCGATTACAATTATACAATGATTATTGAGTACAGCGATCCTCTGGTAGACATTTCATATATTCCGCACCGTCATCAGGGAAAAGATAATTTTCTGCTGGTTGATGGTCATGTCGCAACAGGCGATATCCGGATAATGGGGGCGATGGGATACAAACGGACGTGTCCGAAATAAGAAAAAGATGTTATTGGAGGTAATTTCAAAAGTCCGGCAAAATTTGGCTGAAAAAAGATTGTTGATGAGTTGGAAATGGTAGTTTGAGCGTGGCTGCCATCCTCCTTCGCTGAAGCTATGGAGGATAAACCGAAAACGCTCCATTTGCAGATCGCAA
>JAFTJI010000075.1 GCA_017456495.1 Lentisphaeria bacterium
AAAAAGAATGATATCTTTTTACCGTTTCAAAGATGTTTCCTTTTTCCAAATGTCAGGCAAAGTTCAAAAATTCAACTTCGATGAAATAATGAAAACCCAACTGTTAAGTTCATTCAAAGTTTTTAATCCGGACGGCAGTGACAAATCGTTCCGGATGCGATGCTGTGCATTGAGCATCTTTACCAGAGATGACGCAGGAAACCCAGTACAGAATATGATTTTTGCGACTTGTAACGGCTGGGCTATCTGTAAAAAAATAGCAAATCTGCTGAAAGACCACGGCAATATCCCCATTGACAGTCAATATGGCTCCGGTTTGGATCAATATCAGTGATGCTGAATAAAGATGAAAGATAAGCGTAAAACAATCTTCGTTATCCGATTTATTGCCCGACTGCTTATAATTGCATTCTGGATATTTCTCGCAGTTTTTTAACGCGTCCCTTTTCGTATGCATCCTGAATTTCAAGCCAGAGCTTATCGTTATAAACGCCGGCTTTGTCCGGATGATGGCGCAAACAAAGTGTTCGATATAATTTCTTTATCTCGCCTGCTTGTTCGGGTTCTTCTTTTTCTGGAGCCACCTGGTGAAGATTACATCTTTCACGCGGATCGGTCGCGTCGTTCAGCCGATCAAACGCCTCCCAGAGCCGCTTGGTGTTTTTCGGCGAATCATCACCCATCATTGCTTTTAACCGATCCCGGAAGCGCTGCTCAGCCTCCGCGCTGGCTTTTTCATATTGTTCGCGGACGATCCCCCAGAAAAACTTGTTCTGTTCAATACATTCTGTTTGGATGGCAAAAAGAACTTCGCTGGCGGACTTTTGGAGGATTCGGCAAAGTCTGTCAAAAGTTAAAATGTTTTCATCATATCTTTTCAGCTTATAACGGATCATCAAACATTCACCGAAGCGATCTCCGGCGAAAGAGGAAAGCCGGGAGGTTACACTTCCGAAGCTGCGACAGCAGCTTGCAGAAACAACGGGTATTTTCAAGGGCAAGGAACGCAAGGCTTTGGAAAAACAGATACAGCAGACCGAAGCTGAACTTGTCGAAAAACTGGATAAACTTCCCGATATTCTGACTGATGACGGTTATCCTGATGTACAGGCATTTATGAAAACTTACCGTAAAGCAGAGGCTATTGTGACACAGTATAACCAAGACCTCGCAGAATGGGAGCAGACAGTCAGGGACGGACAGAAACCTGCCGCTTCAAAATGGATTTGTATTTTATCCTCAAATACCACCACCTTGCTTATAAGCGTATGAATGAGTTTATGTTGTTCCAAAGGAAACATCTGACACCATACCGTATTGATACTGCTCAACGCCTGTTCCATGGCAATGACTTTTCATCCGGAAGTCGGAAGTGACTGCAGAATTTCCGGGTATTTTCTTTCTGAAATCTGTTGAGCGTTATGTATTTCTGCCGGAAACAGAAATATTCTCTTTCTGTTCTGTAAAAAAATACGGCATCAGCATCCTGCCGGCAAGGTGGTCCGTCAAGTTAAATGTCTTGAGGGCCTTTATAATCCGGGCCGCCGCCGGCAACAAATCCACCGCTTGCGCCCCTTGCATCCATACTTGTCCAGAAGGAGTAAAGACTTGCTTTATGCATTATAAAACGGATTCTGATAATGCGATCGGCAAGTGCGGCGAGGGTATTTTTCTGCCACTTTAATTCGACTTTGGTATGATCTCCGGATACGGGAATACTTTCTTTTGCAGAAAATCCGTCGAAGATATTGCCGTTTTCATCAAGTATTTCTGCCTTTATTGAGCCATCCGGGGCACTTGCATTTATGAAAAGATGTTTCCCGGTGAATGTAAGTTTGCGCGTCAGCAATTCGCCGTATTCCCGGGCATCCATAGAGGCAAAACCGTCGCGGCGGAGGAATGCTGCGCCCGTTGCGCCCTGTTCATACATTGCCATTTTGTCGTCACTTCCGGGATTGCCGTAAAATCCGGTGAAATAAAATGTGAGTTTGTCGTCGCTTACGGTACAAATGTTTCCCAGGGATTGCACATATCCACGATCCCATTTGTCCTTTTCCGGATAAATAGCGCATTTGCGGTCGGGGCGTGACCAGTGGAATCCGTCACGGCTGTAGGCAAATTCCAGACCTGTGATTTTGGGCAGACCGCTTTTTTCGCAATCCTCATTGGAGGGCCCGAAGTGAATCTGATACATGCCCAGCATAATGCTTTCGTAGGGTACGGCATCCAGATTATAAAGCTGGGGTGCAATACCGAGTTCCGGTGCCGCCTGATCATCTTCATCCACCCATGCCCAGTGAACAGTTTTGCTTTCGTGTTCAAATCCCCATTGGGAAGCAGTTAAAAAATCATCTCCTTCTGTGTAGTCCCGCATACGGAAAAGGTGTGGTATATGGATGTAGGAACGCAGACTGAAGCACCATTTTTTTCGGAATGGATTGTAAAACATTGTACTGCGGTCACCGGCATAACCGGTTGCGGCAGGGGAGCTCCAATGGATACCGTCAGGAGAGGTCATTACCATACCTCGTGCCATCCAGCATGGTTCCATTAAAAAGAGTTTGAATCTCTGTTGCGGATCTTCCGTATAATAATCATGCACCACGGTCCATGAGTCGCTCCGCAAGCCGCATGGAAGTACTCTGTTGGTACCGGGAAAGACATCGAGTTCCGGACGTTCCCAATGGATACCGTCCTGACTTTCAGC
Organism: Lentisphaeria bacterium; assembly: GCA_017456495.1. GTDB lineage: Bacteria > Verrucomicrobiota > Lentisphaeria > Victivallales > UBA1829 > SIG79. The sequence continues at coordinate 2,708 of JAFTJI010000075.1, forward strand.
GTAGCATATACATCCGAGAAAACCTGCTTCATACCACATGCGGTATATATTTTTTTCGTAATCGTACCATACGCCGCCGCTTTTGGGACAGGCGCAGGCTGGATATTTACCGTCGCCTTTTTCCAGAGGCGTTTCCGGCTTGAGAACAGGATTGTTTTCATACTTTTCCGGATAATGGAACGTTCTGGAGCAATTTGTTTCTTCTATAAGAAAATCATCGACAAAAAGCTCTCTGCCGATGCCTGAGGAGATGATTTCCGGTGGATTTTCGAGGTATGGTACAGGTAAACATTGACGATTGGTATAAATTTCCTGCGGTATTTGCGGCGGCCATATTTCCGGCAATCTTATTCCGTTGTAAAGAATTGTTTCTGCCATAAGTCCTTTATCCAGATATTTTGATCATTATTGCGGGAAATAATATAATCCGCCGATTCCAGATTGCAAACAAAAAATAAAAAAAAGATATTGAAGTGATTGAAGTTTTTTTTTCCTCTTCGACGGTTTGTGACAGAAGTCATAATAATTTCTCGCTCGAAATTTCCGGCAGTTGATAGATTTTCAATTTGAAATACTCACGATCTCTGAAGCCGTAAGCCTGTTTTATCAGCCATCTGATCTTGTTGTTAAACCCTTCCATCCTGGCATTGCTGATGTGGCGAAATGTCCAGTAAGTGACAATTCCCTCCAATTTATCCCGGATTGTCCGAGCCATAGTCATTAATTAGCGTAAGTTATAAAAGTTGGCAAGGGCTTGAATACTCATGTGCGTACGGAGTTCCAAAATTTTCCGTTACAAGGCTTTTGTAAATCTGGCTTTGGGATGGGAGAGAAATGGAATATGTTCCATCTCCCGATGATGGCAACTGTGGCAATAGAGTCGATGAATGGTAAACTCCAATACCATGTTGCGGCAGCTTCCAAGAGGTTCTCACCGTATCTGACGGCGGCGAACAGGTTCAACCGTTACTCTTGTTAAACCGCAATAAGGACACTGATGTTTTGTGCGTTTTCATTGGATTTCAACACTATTTTTTTAATATTTTACATTTTCTTGTTGAAATCCACGAACTTTTTGTGTATAGTAAAGGTTGACAGGCATTGTTTATCCCCTACTGTTTTTGTTGGACACTTAACAATAGGGGCAATGTCGGTCTTTTTCAATTCCGTATTTCTGTTTTATTTGATTTTCTACTCATTTTTGTCACAAAACGTCGATGAATCAAAAAAGTGCCCCTTTTTATTTGCACAAAACAGCGACAGCAAAACCGATCAGGATCAAGCAGACACCGATCCACTTCACCGGAGAGGATTTTTCTTTCAGGAAGATGATCCCCGCTGCCATACCGATGGGCAATCCGAGCTGACGGCATACCTGAACGTAAGAGACATTGGTAACGTAGTTCATGGCGATCAGAACAAGGACGTATGTACCGGAAGCGCAAAGTCCGCCGATCAGCGGCATAAAATTCCGTTCTTTCCAATATTCTTTCACCGCCGCCCGCTCGTCCTTCAGCAAGAGAACAACAGTAAAAAGAGTTGTGACAAGGCACAGGGAACGGGTAGAATAATAGGTCAGAGAAATAACCGGCTTGGAAACATCAATGCCATTTGCGGCACAATATTCCCGGAGGATTTGAAGCCCCTGACTGTCAAAAACAGTGTAACCGGTCGTTCCAAGAGCGGTATAAAAAACGAAGAAAATCGTTGGTGTCAGATAATTGGACAGCTTGAAATCGGAAAAACTTTTCAGCGGCATCAGCAGAGAGCCGATGAACACCAGAACGAAACCGATAACAGAGATCCAGGGGAGCGGTTCGCCCCATCCGAGAAGAGTTGTGACCCCGGCGGTCATCAGGATCGGCAATGCACGCATCATGGGATATGCGGATGCCATATCCATCTTTTTATAGGTATAAGTCAGTCCGATGCAATAAATCGCGACATCGGAGATAATCACTGTCCCAATCATGGTCAGCCAGAACTTCAGCGGCAAATCAAGGACCGGGATCGGGGTCCAGAACTGGACATTTGACCAGAACAGGGAGCCGGGAATACAAAGGGTTGCATAGAGAGCAATTCTCATGTGATTCTTTTTGGCGATCAGGTTCCATGAAGCATGAAGAACGGCTGAAACGACAATGAGCGAAAAAGCGATCCAAGACATTTTCAATATCCTTTTTTCTGCAGGGCGTTACTATGCCCGATAAAAGTTAAGACAATCTTATTAATATATCATAAAAATAAAAAAAATCAAGAAGAGGTAATTTCAAAAGTCCGGCAAAATTTGTCTGAAAAAGGATTGTTGATGAGCTGAAAATGGTAGGTTGAGCGTGGCTACTCACAGAGTAACCACCAAAAACGCCCCATTTTACAGATCGCAACAAGAATTTTCTGACATTTTTGAAGACTTTTGAAATTACCTCAAGAAAAAACTCCGCCATCATAAATCAGGCGGAGTTTTCCGGGAAATCAGATTTTACTGACAGTTATTCGATGGTCAGAGTAATTTCCTTGAATGTATGCGCTGCACCTGCATTGTTCCAGTCAACAAGCAGAAGAAGCTGGGCTTTCTTTGCAGTAACAGGCCACTGTTTTCCGTTAAAGCTGGATGCTTGTTTGGCTGCGCCCTGAACTGTTCCGGTCAAGGTCAATTCTTTTCCGGCAGGAACTGTTTTGATAATGCTGTAGAAATAACCGCCATCCACATGCTGACGGACATTTGTTCCGGCGGCGATGTCAGCTTTCAGCGGTTCTTTCAGAGTCAAAGCCCAGACATCCCCCTGCTTTGCTTTGGAGGCAATGGAATTTCTGACGATTTGCCTGTTCGGAACATCGGAGCTGTCCTGTTTTGCATTCAGAGCGAACTGGAATGCGGAATGGGAAACCCATCTGCTGCCGTCTTTGACATAAATCACCTTGTCACCTTTTTTCGCATCACGGGTGACCTGGGTAAAGGTTTGATGCTGTCCCTGCCAATTGACTGCAGAATACGAACGACCGTTAGCATCCATAACCTGGAATCCGATATACAGTGCTGAAGCCTTCGCTTTATCACCGTCAACTTTTACAGACACGGTGTATTTTTTTGCAGGATCAAGGGTAAAAACTTTCTTGGAAATAAGGAAGGTTTTTCCCTGGGTTTTGATTTGTCCGTTTGCTTCAGTGATGCTTTTGCGCATGGGATTGAGGAACTGTCCCGGCTTGGTAAAATCCAAGGTTTCTGCGGAAACAACTGCAGCACCGGCAAAAACAGCGGCACAAACAGCAAATTTTGTGATAGAATTCATTTTTTTCTCCTGTTGTTTTTTAGTGATACCTGAACAAATATAACAGTCGGACGGTTCTTTTTCAAGTAAAAAAATCTGAATATTTCATTTTTTTGAAATATTTGTGCTGTTTTTTTTGAAAAACTTCTCTTCTTTTCGTAAGAAGAGCTTGAAAATACAGAAAAATATATTATGTTTTCACTGAGATCTTTTAAAGAAAGGAAGATATTATGGGACAGTTTGAATTCGGTTTTGCTAAAGAAGACATTACCCCCGCTTACGGAGTAGACCTCCTCGGATATTTCAATGAACGTCTGAACAAAGGTTTTCTGGACAGATTGTCCCTGAAAGCAGCAGTATTCCGTACCGGAAATGAATACGCCGGTATCGTCTCCTACGATTTGGGGTTCATCACCCGTCCTCTGATTGATGCGTTTGATGATCTTCTTGCTGCCTCCGGTTCGCCTCTTGCCGGAAAAGTTCTCTACTGCTGCACACATACCCACACCGGACCTTATACTGACAGCTGTTTCGGTCACAGCGGAAATGATGAATTCAGAGAAGAGTTGAAAGTCAAAACGATCATGGCTCTGAACAAGGCTCTCAAATCTCTTGCACCGGCAGAACTTTACACGACAGAAACAGAGTGCTCAACTCATGCATTCAACCGCCGTTATATCATGAACAACGGAAAGACGCTCACCAATCCCGGAAAGCTCAATCCGGAGATTGCGCATCCGGAAGGGGGGATCGATTCTCTTATCCCGATCATCCAAATCCGTCAGCATAACCGCCCGGTAATGATGATCGTCAATCTTTCCAACCACACCGATACCACCGGAGGAGATTATGTTTCCGCAGATTGGCCCGGTGCAATGGAAAAAGAGATCCAGAGAGTTTTCGACTATGAAATTCCCGTCATGTCAATCGTCGGTCCACAGGGAAATATCAACCATTTTGACGTTACTACCGATGCGGATCAGACAAGTCCGGATGAAGCGAAACGAATCGGACGGGGCTATGCAAGCGTTGTGCTTTCCGCGCTGTTCAAACTGAAAAAGCAGGAAAATCTGAATATCAAAACAGCGACCCGGGAATTTGAAGCTCCCTACATCCAGCTCACCGATGAAGAATATGAAGAAGCAAAGAAAACTTACGAAGAAAATAAAGATGCTGTCATGGAAGCCGGCAGGGATTTTACCAGTGAAGATATCGCCCGCGGAGTTCCTGCCGTGAAAAAGTTCTTTGCAGAACGCGCTATGGGCTGCCGGGATAATCCCATCATGGAAAAACGGATCGAAAAGCAGATCATGATCGCGTTCAACGATGAACTGGCGATCGTCTCTTTCCCGGCAGAACCGTTTGTTGAAATCGGAGATGCAGTCCGGGAAGGTTCCAAGTATCCCATGACTCTTCTTGCTGCCCTCGGTATGGGCGAAGTCGGCTATGTCGGGCTGCCGCAGCACTACGGCAATGGCGGATATGAAACGGCGCCCTCCAGAGGTCTTGCTGACCGCCATGTCGGCGAAGCAATGATCGAAGGCGCTTTGGAGCTGCTCAAGTAACAGAACTGTATTTTTTTGAAAAAAAGTTTGATTTTACAACGGATAGATGTTATATTAGCTCCGAATGTTAAATTAACACTTTTTCAGAACAGAAAAAGGATTTTTTTATGAAACTCAGGGACTGTTTTTGGATATGGGGACATCATGCAGGCTGCCATCACACCGGTGAGGCAGCGGCGTATAAAATCCCCGGAGAAAACCGGATGGGACCGTGGGAAGGGGCTGAATATCTCGGAATTCCCAACTGCTGCCGCGTCGTCTTTAACGGGATCCCGGAACCGCCTTTTGATGCAGAATCGGAAAAACTCAAACAATTCAAAAAAGTCATCTGGTCCGTTCTTGGCGATGCTTCGTCCAAACGGAATGATGAAACCGGAGATGATCTGACAGAAGTTCTGCGGCAGGCAGAAAAATACCCCAATGTTGTGGGCGGTGTGCTGGATGATCTTTTCCGTCCGGCGACAAAAGATGCCCGTTTGACTCCGGAAGATCTTCAGAGGATCGCAGAGAGACTTCATAATGCCCCGCAGAAATTATCCTTGTGGCTGGTCTATTATGCCGCGTTATTCGACATTGATTACACCCCATGGCTGGAAGCAGTCGACGGTATTACATTCTGGTCGTGGAACAGTGAACAGCTTGCGCAGACAGAGAAGAATCTGAACCGTATCATCAGCATGACACCCGGAAAAGAACATTATGCCGGATGTTATCTTTACAACTATGGCGACACCTGCCCTCTCACACTGGAAGAGATGAAATTCCAGATGGATCTGTATTACCGTTTTCTCCGGGAGGGAAAAATCAAAGGGGTGATCGTCTGCTCCAATACGATCGCTGATACCGGTCTGGAAGCCCCGGAATATCTGCGTCAGTGGATGATCGAACATGGTGATGAAGAATTAAACTTGAAATAACCGAAAGGAACAGAAAAAATGAAAAAAGCAAGTAAAGACCTTTCATGCCTGTGCACAGGCATGAAGCACGCGTGCTTCACACTGATCGAGCTTCTCGTTGTGATTGCGATCATCGCAATCCTTGCCGGAATGCTGCTCCCCGCATTGAACAATGCCAGAGAAAAAGGAAGATCCGCGAACTGCATCGGCAACCTGAAACAGAATGCTCAGGCAGCCCTTATGTATGCCGGAGATAATAACGATTATATCACACCGGGAAATGTGACAAAAGAAACTCAGGATCCGTTTGTACCGGAAACGGTTTATAACGGAGCTGATAACCTGTATAAAGACCAGTACAGTGTCACCGCCGGAAAATATATCAACTTCGGTTTGAATATTGCAGGGAAATACCTTGGCGGCAATGGAACGCTTCACTGCTCCACCACAAAATCAAGATATAATCATTCATCGCTGAAAAATCTCTATTGGGAAGGTGCAATGACCTACAGCTATATCGGCGGAATGACATGGAAATCCTATGGCGTAAAAACCCGTCTCCGCGCAAAAGACAATGGCGGTGCATTCATCATGCGCTGCGTACAGACCGGAGGGAACAAAGCCATCAATCTTAAAATCCACACTCAAAACAAAGCAAACGTTGCCTTTCTTGACGGACATGCAGAATCTAAAACTCCCTGGATGTACGCCTATGAAACAATGGGCAACATGCCGAAAGCATTTGACAATATCAAGTATTAAAAACAGGATATCTTTTACATGAAAAAAACAGTTCTTTCATTTCTGCTGGCAGTAGGATTCTGTCTCGGAACAAATGCTGCTGAAAAAGTTCTCTTCCAGAGTCAGTTCGGTTCCGCTGAACCGCTGAAAGGATGGATGGATGTCAATAAAAAGACTCCGGACAGCGCAAAATATAAAATCATCACCAAAGACGGTGTCAAATGTCTGGAAACGCCCCCGATCTATTTCGGGATCGCTCACAGACTTTCCAAGCCGGTGCTTATCAATGACAATCTGAAAAAAGTCACCTTGAAAGTCACTTTCATGAAACCGGAAGCACAGAAGGGACGCCTTGTCACCATCGCACTCAGCTCCCGTAATGATGTCGCTCTGGATGCTGGACAGGCATTCTGGAAACTCCGTGACAGCGGCTTCATGGCAGCCGGCTACACTTATCCCATTCCGGCTGCAAACTACATGATCTATCAGGTGGAAGGGAAACAGATCAAATCCGTGAAAGCGACAGCCCCACACAATCTTCTGCCCGCCTGGAACAAATGGGTCACATGGACACTTGTCTATGACAATGTAAAGAAGACCATTGAGTTCTTCAATGACGAAAAAGCAGAAAAGCCGTTCCACACATTTTACAATGTACAGATCGGCGGAATCGAACTCCGCACTGTCTGGATCTGCTGCTGGGGAACGATTTATAAAGATATCAAAGTCACCTGTGAAACCAAGTAAGTCAGGAGTAAAATATGTTCAAAAAAGTTTTATTGGCAGTCCTCTGCCTTATCTCTGCAGGAATCGTTTCTGCAGTTGAACTGGTGAAAGACGGGAAACCGGCAGCCAGTATCGTTCTTGCGGAAAAACCGACCCGTGCCGCCCAGTTTGCTGCAATGGAACTGCAGTATCACATTCAGCTTCTGACCGGTGCAAAACTGGAAATCCTGAAAGGAAAGCTGCCCGCAAAAGGAGCGAAGATCTTTGTCGGAGCTTCTTCTTTCACCAAAGGCTTGAAACCCTTTGAATTTCAGGAATATCAGGTCAGTGTCAAGGGCGACTCTGTGATCC
>JAFTJI010000076.1 GCA_017456495.1 Lentisphaeria bacterium
CGGGAATCGTCGGCGGGCTTACCTCTGTATATTTGCAGTCGACTCTTGAGTGGGTGATGAAGCAGCAGGTCAATTTTATTCAGATGATGATCCTCTTTGCCATGCTGAGTATTCTTTATAAATACTGCCGGGATTTTGCATCTGGAAAAGTAGAGGTGACGGCATGAGAAATATCTTTTTAATCTGTATGGTTTTTCTGCTTCTTGTTTCCATCGGATGCAATCAGGAATCGTTGGCAACGGAGGAGGAATATGAATTTCTTACGCCGCAGGTCGTAGTTTTGAAAAATCCAAAGCTGAACGTTTATACATCTCATGAAGTAAAAAGATCCGGCAGCTGGAAAAAAGAAAATGCGCTCTTGCGTGATAATCGGGGAAAAATCTTGCGCAGGGCAGATATCACGTTCTATGAATATGTGATTTTTGAAAAGCCGTTGAAAGCCGGAGAAAAAGTCAATATCGCAGGAATCACCCTGCAATATGATCCGGAAAAACCGAGCAATATATTCAAGTTCAATCAGGTTGGTAACGGATTGCATCAGCCGGAAAAATATGCGTATATGGGGGCATGGCTGGGCAGTGCTGGAGCATTGCCTTTGAAGCATCTTGCCGGAAGAAAATTTGAGCTCCGCAGCAGTTCCGGAAAAAACACTGTTTTTACCGGAACGTTGAACCTGCGCCGTGATGATCCCGGCTATCAGGGACGGATCCCCTTTACCGGAGAAGAAGTTCTGGAACTGGATTATTCTGATTTCAATACTCCGGGGAAATATTATTTTTATGTGGATGGGATCGGACGGAGCCGGGATTTTGTGATCGGTCCGGAAACGGTCAGTGAAGCCTTTTATATCCATGCCCGCGGACTATATCACAAACGGTGCGGCATTGCGAAAAAACAGCCTTTTACGGCATGGGAAAGCCCGGCATGTCACCGGATCGTCTACCGTGGACGTTTTCCGGAAAATGCTGGTCATTACCGAAAAGGAAAAGGCGGCAAAGAGTTTGGTTTCTTTGACCGGAAAGGCAACCGGATCGAGGTGAAACATTTTGATTTGATCAAAGAGAATCCGCCATACAAAAAAGAGTCTGTTACTGTCTCCGGCGGGTGGCACGATGCTGCAGATTATGACCGGCGTCCTTACCATTTGCGGATCGTCAGTGATCTGGCAATGATTTATCTGATGAAGCCGGAAAATTTCATTGACGGTCAGCTGAATATCCCGGAGAGCGGAAACGGGATCCCGGATATTCTTGATGAAGCTGCGTGGGGATTGAAACATCTGCTTTCTGTTCAGCAGAAAAATGGAGGAGTCGGCACCTGGTTTGAGACGACAGGACATCCCGGTCCCGGAGAAGGTTTGCCGGATCAGGAAAAACGCACCTATTACGTTTCTGCGCCCACCCGTAACGGCTCGCTGGAATATGCTGCTGCGGCAAGTACACTTGCGCTTGCCCTGAAGCGGGCAGGGGCTGCCGCCGAGGCTGAGAAATATTGGAAATCTGCTCAGGCTGCATGGAACTTCGCGGCGAATCCGAAAAACCGGTATATTGCGGTGTTCCGGTACCATGGGAAAGTCATTTTCTACCGGGAAGAGATTGAGTTGAATCCGGAATATGCGGTAAGATATGCAGTGAATTGGTATTTGCTCACCGGAGAAGATGCTGCAAGACAAGCTGTTATCAGCCATACCAAACGCGGGACAGAGGCGTTCCGGAAAGATTTCTGGCGATGGTCCCCCTTGACCTGGATGCCGCTGTTTGAAACGGGAACATTCGAAAAACTTTCCGGAGAGTACCGGAACGTCATTCTCCGGGATGCAGACCGAATGATTTCGGATCAGCAGAACGCTTATCCTTACCGGAGTTTGTGGCATGCCTCCGATGCGGGCTGGGTCCATTCTATGGCATGGGGCAATTACCATCCGCTGCGCAGAGCTTTGACATTGATCGCCGCTCATAAACTTACCGGGGATAAAAAGTATCTGACCGGCGTGTACCTTGCCAACGATTTTCATAACGGAGCCAACCCCCTCGGACGCAGTATGACATCCGGTTTGGGATCGGTATATCCGGCAGTTTTCCTTGATCTCGTGAGCTATGCGGATCATGCCGGAGAGTTTGTACCCGGAATCACACCGTATGGAAACACGTTCGGGATCGACCGTAATGCCGTAAAGATGGTGTATGGTGAAGCAGCTGACAGCCTGCCGATTTTCCGCAGATACGTTAATCTGGAATTTCTGAGTGTTCCGTCCAGCGAATATTCTGTCTGGGAAACGATCGCGCCTGCGGCAGCTGCAACAGGATATTTGATAGAAAAACCGGAATTGCCGCGCAAGACGTGGCAAAACAGGGTTCCGGCAGATGATTTCCGGAAACTTCCCGGATACCGGGCATTGCCATGAGGATGAAAAATGAAGCATAAAACAATCGAAATATTCTTATTCATAGATGCTTTGGGCTGGAAGATCGTCAACGATCACAGCTTCATGCAGGAGCTGCTGCCGCACCGCAGAAAAATGATGATGCAATTCGGTTATTCCAGCAGTGCCATACCGACGATCCTTTCCGGAAAAACTCCTGCGGATCATGGTCATCTCGGCTTGTTCCGATTCGCCCCGGAGCGTTCACCGTTCAAAACGGTCTCCGCATTGTCATGGCTGTTCAAACCGGAATTTTTCTGGAACCGCGGACGGGTGCGGCACCATCTGTCCAAAATCCTGAAAAAAATCTATGGGTTCACCGGATATTTTCAGTTATACCGGATGCCCCTCTGGAAACTCAAATTTGTGGACTACTGTGAAAAGCAGGATTTGTTTATTGCGAAGGGGATGACCCCATGGAAAAACCTGCATGACACGTTGTCGGAGATGAAAATACCGTTTCATATTTCAGATTGGCATTTGAGCGATGATGAAAATTATCTTGCGGCAGAAAAGGCAATTTCTGACGGCAAAAAGTTTCTGTTCGTCTACACTGCCAGTCTGGATGGGCTTCTGCATGATAAAGTGGGAATTTTTTCAGCGGTTCAGGAGAAATTGGAGACAATAAAACAGCGGATAGAACACCTTTATTCCGTTGCAGCAGAATATGCGGAACATGTTCATTTTACGGTGTTTTCCGATCATGGAATGACACCTCTTTCCGGAACTGTTGATATTATGAGCAAAATCGGAGAGAGCGGTCTGATCTTCGGAAGAGATTACGGCGCATGTTTTGACTCTACAATGGCAAGATTTTATTATCTGACTCCGGAGAGTAAATCTGTGATCGCTGATCTGATGAAACCGTTCCCGGGTCACTTTTTGAGCGTGGAAGAAGAGAAAAAATACGGTATTTACCGTGATGACCGCATTTTTGGAGACGGGATTTTTCTGCTGGATGCCGGGATCCAGATCGTGCCGTCTGATATGGGCGGAAGTCCGCTGAACGGTATGCACGGCTTTGTACCGGAAGATGAACATTCTTATGCCGCAATCCTTGCAAACATTCCTGTGCCGGAAAAAATCGGCAGGGTTTCAGATTATTTCAATCTTATGACAGAAAGAGCAGCTGAATTATGAAAATACCATTTTTCAAAAACACGATGACCAACTATTTTTCAATGTTTGTCCGCCTGGTTCAGGGCATTATCGTTACCCGCTGGCTGATCAGCCATCTGGGGGAGGCGCAATATGGTCTGTGGGTCATGCTGTGGAGCTTTTTCAGCTATGCACTGCTTTTGGATCTGGGGTTTGGAGTTGCCGCCCAGAAAGTGACCGCAACAGAGCTTTACAAGAAGGATATTGAAAAATTCAATCATACAATTTCCAGTATCTTTTTCAGTCATATCAGCATGGCGTTGCTGATTCTTCCGTTAACGTTTGTGGGAATGTATTATGTCCGGGAACTTTTTCACTTGAAACCGGATGCCACGGCGGAGTATATCTATTTCTGTCGGGAAGCATTGCTGCTGAGCGGTCTTGCTGCGACGATCGTGTTTCCTCTGGGCGTTTTCCCGGAAATCCTTGTGGGGCTGCAGAAACTCTACTTGCGGAACTATATCATTATCATATCCAAAGTTCTGGAACTTGCCGGGGTGATCGTGATTTTCTCCATGGGGTGGGGGCTTTTCAAACTGCTGCTGTTTGTCATGCTGGTCATGGGGGCTACTCAGTTGGCAATGCTGATTTCCGTGTGGAAAAGTATTCCCGGGTTCCGGATAAGGTTTGCGTTTGACAAAGAGGTTTTCAAAGGGATTTTTCACTTCAGTTCAGCGGTATATATCATTTCCATCGGGCGTATGATCTGGGAACGCGGGATGTTTCTGCTTATCAGTATTTTCTGCGGTCTTGCACCTGTCGGGATCTTCCAGCTTGGCAGCCGTATTCCGTTTCTGATCCAACAGATTTCTTTGCCTTATGTGGAAAATATTTCTCCCATATCCGCATTGCTTCACAGCCGGAAACGGACGATGCATCTGGCAAAGATCCTGATGCGTTCCATCCGCTGGGTAAACTTTTTTGCAGCCGGAGCAACGGTTATGGTCATGATCTATGCTCCGCGAATCATTCTTCTGCTTTTCAACGTCCGCGATGCTGAAGCAGCATTTATCTGTCGCCTGATGGTGCTTTTCGTATATTTTCTGCTGGTTTACCGGAGCATTCCGGAGAAGTTCCTTACCATGGCGGAGGAACATAAATTTCTTGCAAAAGTACAGAGTTTCTAAAGTATCTTTTTCATAGTGATCTCAGTAGTCGGACTGCTGATCAAGCCCCATGAATTGGTGGTTGTCGGAGCGATGATCCTGACGAAAGGGATCGGGACTCTCGGCTTCATTGTGCCGCATTTGATCAGGCAGACAAAAATGAAACTGCGCCGTTTTATATTGTATTCACTGTTTGAACCGTCATTGCTGGCACTTGCGACAGGGATGGTTTGTTACTGGCAATACTATTTTCTGCGGGGACAGCTGCACGAATTGTTCCTGCTGGCTCTGGCAGGGATTTCGGGCGTTCTGATTTATTTTCCTGCACTTTATTTCATGATGTTTGACCATGCTGAAAAGATCCGGGCAAACAGGCTGATTGGAAAAATCACCGGAAAATTGCGGAGGGCATAAACTATGGAAATGCGTTTTGAGTATATCGACGGGGTGTTGATCGCCCATTTGCAATGTTATCTGGATCAGGTCGGTGCAGAAAATTTCAAATATGTTTTAAGTGAACGGATGAAGCCGGGAGAAACCATCGTTCTGGATCTGGAAAAACTGGTCAATATTGATAATTTCGGACTGGATGCGCTGCTTTCTATTGCACAAAAAGCATTGGATCATGATTCCGGAATAAAACTCGCCCGGGTGAGTGCCGATATGCAGATCGTGCTGGATATTACAAAAGTTTACCGCGTTTTCGAGATTTATCCCACAATCGAAGAAGCTGTGGCAAGCTGCCGGAAAGAGGCTGAAAAATGATATCTGTCCTGATGCGTTCGCACAATGATATCCCTTATGTCAAAGCAACCGTTGAAGCATTGCTTGCTCAGGAGGTGGATGATTCTGTGGAGATCATCTCCTGTGATGATCATTCTGTTGATGGTACGGCAGAATATCTGGCTGGAGTTCCGCAGCTGCGCCGGATTTCTCCGCCGGAAGGGAGATATGTTCCGGGGAAAACGCTCAATCACATGATAGCGCAGGCTCAGGGGGATTTTATCGTTTTCAACAATGCCGATGCGATCCCGCAGCATAAAGAATATCTGAAAAATTTGACAAATCCTTTGAAAAATCCGGGAACTGATTGTGTTTACGGCAACCAGATTGCCCGAAAAAATGCTTATTCAGTTGTCAGAAAAGATTATGAACGGGCGTTTGGTGACGGTTCTGTTTCCAGAAATTGGGGGAATTTCTTCTCGCTGGTCTCTTCCGGGTTCCGGAAAGATGATTTGATCGCAAAGCCATTCAATGACAAAATCCAGTATTCGGAAGATGCCGAATGGGTGAACCGTAATAATGCAAACATCGTTTACGTGCCGGATGCAATCGTGGAACACTCGCATAATTATACTTTGCCGGAAGTGAAAAAACGTTTTTATAACGAAGGCGTTGCGGATAAACAAATGGGGAAACCTCCCATGAGTTTTTTGCATTGTGTGCGGTCGATTGCGGCAGAGACTTTGCGGGATTGGATCTTTTTGGCAAAACATGGCGCATTCCGGGAATTTTTCTATGCACCGGTTTACCGTTATGTTCAGAAAATGAGTTATTACCGGGGGACAAAAGAATGAAAATCGCTCATATCGTCCGTCGTTTTACTTTTTCTGAATGGGGCGGCACTGAAAGTGTGGTATGGCATATAGCCAAACAGCAGAAAGAACAGGGTTTGACCCCTGAGATCCTTTGTACTGCGGCATTGGACAAGGTCGGAACAGAAGTCGTCGACGGTATCATGATTCGCCGTTTTCCGTATATTTATCCCTATTTTCCCATGCCGGAAAAAGATAAGACTGCTCTGGATAAAAAAGGGGGGAATCCTCTTGCCCCCAAGCTGATGAAAGCGTTGAAAGACGGTTCCTATGATATTTTTCATATTCACGCAGGAGGACGGATCGCCAATTATGCGATCAGAGAGGGAAAACGTTTGTCTGTTCCGTGTGTTATGAGTCTGCACGGCGGAGCCTGTGCCATCCCGGAACAGGAGATGCATCTGATGCTTCAGCCGTTGAAACATAAATTCTCCTATGGCGGGATCATCGACCGTCTTTATCAGCTCCGGAAATCTCCTGAGAGTCAGGCAGATATGCTTCTTGCACTGAGCCGGGAAGAAGTGGAAAAACTGACTCAGCGTTATCCGGGAAAACCGGTTCGTCTTTTTCCGAATGGGATTCTGCACAGAGAATTACCGGATGCCGCCGGGTTCCGGAAGAAATACGGGATCCCGCAGGATCAAAAAGTGATTCTCTGCATTTCCCGTATTGACTATCAGAAAAACCAGAAACTTTTGCTGGATCTGCTGAAGAAAACAGTTGATACTCATCTGCTTCTGATCGGACCTGTCACATCGGAGTGGTACAGACAGGAAATTGAGAAATATGCACTGGAACTGCAGCTGAAGGACCGAATGACTTTGATTCCGGGGCTGTCTCACGACAGTACAGAACTTTTGCAGGCATTGAAAACGGCATCCTGTTTTATTCTTCCGTCGCGGCACGAACCTTTCGGGATCGCCGCATTGGAGGCTTTGGATGCCCGGGTGCCGGTCATCGCTTCATCTGTCGGCGGATTACGGGATTTTCTTTCCGATGGGAAGAATGCACTTTTGTTTGAAGATAACTCAGCAGACTCGTTGCTGGAAGCGTACGGAAAGCTGGAGCTTTTGCGGACAACGCTTATCGGGGGCGGGACAGAGACAGCAGCGGAATATCATTGGAAGAGCATTGCTGAAAAACTGACTTCCATTTACCGGGAGCTGAAGGCATGAAACATATCCTTTACATCGGAAAATACAACGGCATCATCGGCGGCATTGAGCGTTATATGCAGAAGAGTGCAGAACTGCTGTGCCGCAATGGGTTCTCTGTACATTATCGCTATACTGAAGCAGGGGGAAAAAATCCGGAAACATTTTCGGAGACGTTCAGCAGTATAAAACTTTTTTCTGCCGATGATGAAATATTGCGGTATGCTGATCTGGTGATACTGCACAATATCATTGATGTGAAATATCTGAAATATCTGCCGGAAAAGAAGACTTTCTTTTTTGCTCACGATCACAATATTTACTGTCAGCGGCATCATTATTATTTTCCGATAGGCAGAATAAATTGCCATCGGGCATACAATAAATTTATTTGCAGTATTTGTTCTCTTGGCAGAAATCCGGCACCGCCGCTGGCAGAATACCGGAAAATTCCTGCATTGGTTCTTTCGGAATTTATGAAAGACAATCTGCACAGAAACGGTTTTGAGAATGTATTCAAACTTCCGGCTTTCATCAAAACGGCGGAAAAAGAACACCGTTTTATGCCGGATGGGACCTTGCGGATTCTTTTTCTCGGTCAACTCATTCGCGGCAAAGGCGCGGATCTGCTGCTGAATGCTCTGAAACGTCTGGATATTCCCTTCGAGTGCACGATTGCGGGAGATGGCAAAGATAGAACAATGCTGGCAAAAATGGTTGAAAAATCCAACTTGCGTGATAAAGTACACTTTGCGGGATTCGTCAGCGAACCGGAACTGCTGTGGGATAATTGCGATGTTTTCTGTTTTCCCATCCGCTGGCAGGAACCGTTCGGATTGGTCGGTCTTGAGGCTATGGCTCATGGTGTGCCGGTGGTTGCTTTTGATCTGGGCGGGGTAAGAGAATATCTGACAAAGGGGTGCGGAGCTCTTGTTCCGGAAAAAGATGTAAATACTGCAGCGGAAATGCTGACGCATTTTTATCAGCAACCAGACTCGCTGAAGAGTTTGGGAGAGATCGGGTTGTGGCTGGCAAAAAATAAATTTTCGGAGGAAAATTTTGTGAACATATTTACGAAATTAACGGAGAGCCTGTCATGAAAATATTGCTGTCGGCAATCCCTTTTGATAACGGAAAATCCGGTATTTCTGTCTATATCCGGGAAGTGGTGAAGGCTTTGGAACAAGCCGGACACGACCTGACTTTGATCGTGGAGGATGATGGAGCAGAAGCGTTCGGACGTTTTGAGCTGATCCGGATCAAGAAGCGGGGTGCTCTGTTTTCCATGCTCTACAGTCTGTTTATCCTGCCGTGGCGGATCAACTGGAAGAAATTTGACTTCTGCATCATGCTTGCCGCGAACCGCCGTGTTTTCTGCCGTTATCCGATATATACGGTTGCTGTCGTTCATGATCTTTCCCAGTATCATGTCCCGGTGAAATATGATGCATTCCGAATGTTCTATATCAAGCATATTCTTCCGCACTATGTCCGCAAGGCTCAGGCAATATGCGCCATCAGTCAGTCTACCTGTGATGATCTTGTCAGATATTGGAAGATCCCCGCAGAGAAGATTTCTGTGGTTTATAATGGTTTTACAGCCCCGGCAGAAGTGGAAACGGAAAAGAAAAAACAGATTCTTTATATTTCCCGCATCGAACATCCGGGCAAGAATCATCTGAATTTGCTCAAAGCATTTGAACTGCTGCCGGAAAAAATCCGGCAGGAATATACGCTTGTTATGCCCGGTGCAAAGTGGAACGGTGCGGAAACGGTTTTTGAATATGCTGAAAAATCGCCATGTTCTGCTCAATTTCAATTTACCGGATTTGTTGATTTCGGCAAACTTCCGGAGCTTTATGCCCGGAGCAGCATGTATATTTTCCCTTCTCATTTTGAAGGGTTCGGACTTTCTCTTCTGGAGGCGATGTCAGCAGGGATCCCATGTGCGTGTTCCAATAACTCTTCTTTGGGTGAACTCGGAAGAGGTGTCGCTGAACTTTTTGACCCGTCTTCCCCGGAAAGTATTGCAAAGGCAATGGAGAAAATTCTCGCGAACCCGGAATATCAGAAAAAATTGTCTGCCGCCGGACGGGAAAAAGCTGCCCAATTCAGCTGGGAAAAGACAGCAAATGGTTTGACTGATATCTACAGCCGGAAATCAGTCTGTGTGTTCGGGGTCCGCTACTTTACCGGAACGATGCAGGAGGCGTTGGCTCAGCTTGATGTATTGGTGGCGGGCAAACAGAATCATCATGTTGCTTTTATCAACGCCCACTGTTTGAATATCGCTTATAAGGATCGCGCTTACAAACAGGTTTTGAATGATTGTTCTGCTGTGTTTGCAGACGGGATCGGTGCGAAGATCGGAGCAAAAATACTTGGTTATAAGGTTGAGGAAAACGTGAATGGAACAGATATGTTTCCGCTTCTGGCACAAAAGCCTTACCGGATCTATCTTTTTGGCGGATCTCCGGAAGTCGCGGCTGCAGCCCTGGAAAAAGCCCGCGCGATCAAGGGAAAAGCTGAGTTTATCGGCAGTTCAGACGGCTTTTTCAAGGGAAAAAGTGAGGCGGCTCTTCTGGCTGAATTGAATGAATTGAAGCCTGATTTGCTGCTTGTTGCGATGGGGGTTCCGAAGCAGGAAATGTGGATCAGCCGAAACCTGTCCAAACTTCCCGGCTGCACAGCGATCGGCGTTGGCGGATTGCTTGATTTTGTGTCGGAACGCATTCCCAGAGCCCCGCTGTGGATGAGAAAAGCCAATCTGGAATGGTGCTTCAGACTCTATTGTGAACCTGCGAGATTGTTCAAACGTTATATTATAGGAAATCCGCTTTTTATCCTGCGGGTTTTTGCTTACAAAATTTGGAGGAACCAATGAAAAAAGTTTTTTATGCAGTTGCCGGAGCTTTTCTGGCACTCTTTCTTGCCGGATGCAGTACAACTTCACCTTACGATTATGGCTCAAACTGGCTGATCCGGGAAAATGACATCCCGCAGTTTTATTCAAAATTTGATTTGTTCTATATCGGAAAAGCTCCTGCCGGTTATGGAGATACTCATGATATTCAATTCAACTGGACAAAGACGCATACCAATGATATATTCGGACGCGGCGTTCGTGTTTTTGCGCCGGAGATCCAGAAGCCGGATGTCAAAAACGTCTCAGAAGCCCTGGAATATTATCTGGAACATTTTCATAAACCCGGACACCCCTTTGTACTGCTTGCGGAAGGAAAAGCCGCAGATCTTCTCTATGCCGCAATGAAAGAGGTCGACGGTCTCACTGTTCAAAATGGTTTTATTGCCGCTTATTTGCCGGATATGCAGCCGAAAACAGCGGCTCAAATAGCTGAAGATTTCCACTGGGATGAATTGAAAGCTGCATCCGGAGCCAATGATTTCGGTGTGATCATAACCTGGACAAGCTGCATCAACAATGAAAAAATGGATCCTCTGCCCAAAGGAAGTTACAGTATCAATCCTTTGAATTGGAAAACGGATGCGACACCAGGAACCGCAAAAGAGAATATCAAATCAGTTTTTTACATGCCGGAACATAAAAATGTTTTCTGGCGCAAAGTTGAAGTGAGAAATTTCGGCGGAGCCGTGCTTGATCCGGAAAAAGGATTCCTGATGATAAGTTGTCCGTTGCCGCTGCTTCATGTTATCAACGGAAGATTTTCCAATAACTGCATTTCTATTTTTGCGGGAAATATTGCCGCCAATGCAAAGAAACGGACAGAAGTTTTTATAAAAGCAAGAGAATGGAAACGGACACGATGAGTTTTTTTGATTATTTACCGGCATATACTCTGAATCATTCTCCCCGGATCATCGCGGCATTTGAGATGGATTTTTTGAGAAATCTGCAGGCTTTTCAGAGGGCGATCCCGCAAGGTGAAAAGTTTACCATGTTATTGCAGCTGGGCTGGTCGGCTGAACTGCAGGAGGTGGCAGCCGAGCTGAAGAACCGTCTTGCTGAAGCGCGAAATGCATTCCCTGAAGCCCGGTTCATCATTCTTGCCAATGCCCCCGGTGAAGTGGAGATCATAAAGAATTTCTGCGAGGTGCATCTGGCATCTCACAATGCGTTTCTTGATCCGTCACGTTATCCGGTCGCCAAGCCGGGAAAACGGAAATTTGATGCGCTGTACATTGCCCGTATCACTCCTTTCAAACGACACTATCTTGCAGAAAAAATTGAGAATCTGCATCTGATCGGAAGTTATGCGGAAAAAGAAAAAGAGTATTTTGAAAAGACGATTTCAAACTTTTCCCACACTGTCTGGAGCCGGAAAGTACCCTCATTTTTTATTGGGAAAAAGATATGTGAATCAGCTTGCGGCCTTGCGTTGTCAGCAATTGAGGGAGCAATGTTTTCCTGCGGGGAATACTCTCTTTGCGGAGTTCCGGTTGTCAATACAAAGAACCTTGGCGGGCGCGATACGCTCCTGCCGGATTTTGCGGTTCGCTATGCGGAAGATACAGCTGAAAGCGTTGCTGAAAATGTGGCATACTGGGTGAAAAATCCGGTTGATCCGGCAGCGATCCGGGAAGCCTTTCTGGGGTTGGCTCTGCCGCAAAAAGAGTTGGTTCTGGATTTGGTCAGTTCCATTGCCGGGAAAAAGGTCGTTCTGCCGCATAAACTGAATATCAGATGCCGTCTTCTGCCGCTCACAAAACTTCTGCATGGAATCCGGAAGAAATAATTACGGACTCTGTAATTTTCCTGATAATTGAAAATTTAAACGCACAATTCATGGAAACAGGTTAAGATATTGTGCGTTTAGTGTTACAGTGGATTTTTTTAATCTCTTTCAGAGGTGAATTTGTGCGTTTAGTTCTGCAATTCGTGCATTAACTATTGCAA
>JAFTJI010000077.1 GCA_017456495.1 Lentisphaeria bacterium
AGATGATCTTCAGCGAAAATTTAACCGGTGCAAAGACGATCCTATGAACGCTGATCTTCTGAAAGTGTTCCGGAACATTTTCGCAAGCTGTGAAGAAGTGCAGAAAAATGCGGGAGTCTGTCAGGAGGTCCTGAAAAAACAGCAGAATTTGGAAGACTTGGAACAATTCTTGAAGTCGAATAATATCTCTTTTCCCAAAGAATATCATGGTAAGAAAACCGTTGCAGATCAACTGCTTGCCATGAAGCGTTATGAAGCTGCCGGAGGTGTTTTATCTGAACTTTGCACGCTTCTGAGCAAAGAAAAAGAGCTTTACGAAAAGAAGCGAAAAGCTGAGGAAGAAGCCCAACGGAAAGCTGAGGTAGATGCCTGTAAGAAAGCAAAGCAGGAAGTTCATCGAAAAGAAATATTGTCTGGAAAAGTCGAACTCCCGGGAGGGCATATTCTGGAAATGGTTCAAATCGAACCGGGGACATTTACCATGGGAAGTCCTGCAGGGAGAGAAGAAAACACATTTTTATATTTTACTAAAACCGTAGGAGAAGAACTTGGACGGTGGGATGATGAAAAACAACATCAGGTAACTCTGACGAAAAGATTTTATCTTGGGAAATATCCTGTTACCCAAAAAGAGTATCAAGCTGTAATGGGAAATAATCCTTCTAAATTCAAGGGGGATAATCTTCCCGTGGAACAAGTCAGTTGGGATGATGCCAAGAGTTTCTGCAGTAAGCTGAATGATTTGAAACGCAATGAATTACCGGCGGGATATCGTTTTGATTTACCCACAGAAGCTCAATGGGAATATGCCTGCCGTGCAGGAACGACTACTGCATTGAATAACGGATTGAACTTGACTTCTGTAAATAGTCGTTGTTCTAATTTGGAAGAAGTAGCGTGGTATGATGAAAATTCGGATGGAAAAACACATCCTGTCGGACAGAAAAAGCCGAATGCCTGGGGGCTTTATGACATGCATGGCAATGTCTATGAATGGTGCAACGATTGGAACTCGAATTATCCGAGCCGTGCAGTTACAGACCCGACAGGTCCGGATTTAGGCTCGCGCCGCGTGATACACGGGGGCAGTTGGTACAGCACCGCGCAACGCTGCCGTTCAGCGTTTCGGCTTAGCAGCTATCCGGCGGACCAGTATAGCTACGTCGGCTTCCGCGTTGCCCTCGTCCCAGTGGATTGAGAGCGGGGCTTCCGGCAGAGCCGGAGAGACTGGCACACTAGCAAAGGATCGGCTGGGGAAAACGGACGATAACGGACACAAACGGAAGAGAACGGAGAAATAACGCCCGGGTGCGCATCAAAAAACCTATACGGCTTATACGACCTATACGACCTATTATGCCTATCCGGCAGAGCCGGAGAGACTGGCGCACTAGCAAAGGATCGGCTGGGTACTAAGAGTACTGGGAGTACTGTTTTTGGCGCCGGGGTGCGCAAAGAAAACGCCTTTCGCAAACCCTTTTCTTTGCCCGCACACTCCCAGTATTCCCAGTACTCCCAGTATTCCCAGAACCCGGGCAGACCATCTTTTCCGGCAACTGCCGCAGGAAACACTTTCCGTTATCCACCGTTCTTTTTTACCTTTTCTTTCCGGGTTCTCTTCATAAAAAAAAACGCAAAAAAACAAAAGAAAACTTCGTTTTTCCGCTTGAAAATTTTTTGATTTGTGGTAAATTTCCGGCATACAGCACCACCAATAACAAATGGAGTAGGAACTATGGACAGAAAAATCAAAATTATGCCGTGTCTTGACATGCAAAACGGACGTGTGGTGAAAGGCGTTCATTTTGTTGATATTGCAGATGCCGGCGACCCCGTTGAATGTGCAAAAGCCTATTGTGAAGCCGGAGCCGATGAGTTGGCTCTTTTAGACATCACAGCAACCGTTGAAAAACGCGATACCCTGCATGATGTGGTGTGCCGCGTTTCTCAGGCTTGTTCCGTTCCTTTTACCGTCGGCGGCGGGATCCGTGATGTGGCAACAGCTGCAGCCGTTCTTGAAGCCGGTGCGAACCGCATTTCTTCCAGCAGCGCAGCGTTCCGGAAACCGGAAGTCATCAAAGAGATGATCAAAGAGTTTGGTGCGGACCGCGTGGTCGTTGCGATCGACGTCGATGTGAACCCCGCTCTTCCTTCCGGATATGAAGTTTATGTCGATGGCGGAAGAACCGCTACCGGTTCCGATGCAGTGGAATTTGCAAAACTCGTTTACGGTTTCGGAGCACAGACCATTCTGCCCACAAGCAAAGCGGGGGATGGAGCAAAGACCGGTTATGATCTTCCTGTGATCCGCGCGATCCGTCAGGCTTGCCCGGATGCACATGTGGTTGCTTCCGGCGGCGCAGGAACGATGGAACATTTCTATGATGCAGTTCAGGCTGGTGCAGATATTCTGCTTGCAGCTTCTGTGTTCCACTTCAAGATGATCCAGATCCCTGAACTGAAAAAATATCTTGCCGCAAAAGGCGTGAATGTAATCGGGTGACGAAATGCCGAAAGAAACGTGGCTTTTGTGGAATGATATCTCCCGTTCTCCGTACATGAACATGGCGGTGGATGAGCTGCTTCAGAAAGAAGCTATGGCACACGGAAAAGTGATCCTGCGCTTTTACGGTTGGGATCGCGATTCCGTCTCTTTCGGATATGCACAGGCTCCCAGCGCCCTGCCGGAACGGGCAAACGGTTTCGCTTATGTCCGCCGTCCCACAGGCGGCGGAATCGTGTTTCACGATGACGATTTGACCTATACTCTGGCAGTTCCGCCGGAGCATCCCATCTGCCGTCTTGACCGTATGGAATCTTACCGTGTGATCCACGAAGCAGTCATGGATGCTGTCCGTGATCTGGGAACGGCTGCCTCTCTTGCAGAAGCCGATATGGGCGATCATACCAAAGCCACGCTTCAGTGTTTTGTATCTCCGACGCTTCATGATATTCTGGGGGAATCCGGAAAACTGGCAGGCGCAGCCCAGCGGCGCGGTCACTCCGGGATCCTGCATCAGGGAAGTATCTCCAATGAAACAGCCCATGGACATAGCCGTCAGGAGTTTATTCAGGCTGTTGCAGATGCTTTTGTCGCCCGCTTCGATCTGGCGTATGAACCGCTCCCGGTGGAGAATGGTGATTTCCTTGCAAGAGCAGAAGAACTTGCCAACCGGAAATATGCTTCTGATGACTGGAACAATGACCGGATCGTTCCGGAGGCTTCCCGTTCATGAAATCCGATTTGACCAAACTGCAAAGGATCCTGGGGTATCAATTCTCTGATTTACAGCTTTTGAAAGAAGCCGTGATGCACCGGTCCTTTGCATCGGAAAATAATCTTAATTTTGACAATCAGCGTTTGGAGTTCCTGGGGGATTCCGTGATGCAGATCATTCTTTCCGAGTTCGTTTTCAAGAAATATCCGGATTTTGCGGAAGGGATGATGACGAAGGTCCGCAGTGCGATGGCGGATCAAAGTTCCTTTGCGCGTCTTGCCCGCCAGCTGGAACTCGGCGAGTTTATCATGCTTGGCAAGGGGGAGATCGAATGCGGCGGAGCAAACCGCGATTCCACTCTTTCCGATGCGTTTGAATCAGTGATCGCGGCGATTTTTCTGGACTCCAATCTGGAAAAGACCCGTGAGATCGCAATGCAGCTGATCAATGATGTCTATCCGGATCCTGTAGCTCTTCTTTCCACCAACAATCCGAAAGGTGCTTTGCAGGAGTATTGCCAGCAGCATTTCGGGAAATCTCCCCATTATACGACCCTTTCTATCTCCGGCGAGGACCATGATCCTGTCTTTACGGTGCAGGTCGAAATCGGCGATGTTGTGCTTGCCACCTCCTCTGCCCGGAAACGGAAAATTGCGGAAGGGGCTGCTGCAAATGAAGCCTTGACCTTGATTCGTGAGGGTAAGATCGAAGGGCTGAAGGAAAAAGGTCAATTATGAGCTGTTCGTACACATTTCCGGGGAATATCCGGTTCGGAGAGGGGGCGTTCCGCGAATTGCCCGCTTGCCTGCCTGCCGGATGCCGTCCGATGCTTGTCATGGGAAAATCATTCTCCCTTTCTGCTGAGGGCAAAGAGCTTCTGGAACTGCTTGCACCGCTTCAACCGGTCATCCGGATCGGTGTTCCGGCAGAACCTCCTCTGGAATCTGTGGACGAATTGATAACACTTGGCAGAGCAGGGCAGGTGGATTCCGTGATCGCTGTTGGCGGCGGAAGTGTGATTGATGCCGCAAAAGCTGCTGCCGCGTTGATTCCCGTTGAGGGAACCGTAGGAGAATATTTTTCCGGAGCCCGGACGATTCCCGGGAAAGGTTTATTTTTTGCCGCATTGCCTACAACAGCCGGAACCGGTGCGGAATCTACCAATAATTCTGTTCTGACCGATACTGCGACCAAAATCAAAAAATCTTTGCGGCATCCATTGATGAAAGCTGATCTTGCGATCGTTGACCCCATGCTGACCTGGAGCTGTCCGCGCGCTTTGACTGCTGCCAGCGGGCTGGATGCTTTTGTTCAGGCATTTGAGGGATATACCAATCCGAAAGCCTCTGAGTTGACCAGGGCATTGTCCGCTCAGGCAGTAAAGCTGATCCTGAAGAACCTGAAAGCCGCTTGTGATGGCGATCATGCCGCGCGGAATGCCATGGCGGAAGGTTCCATGCTTTCCGGAGTTGCTTTTTCTCAAACAGGACTCGGTGCGATCCATGGTTTTGCCCATCCGATCGGCTCCCTGCTGCACGTTCCCCATGGTGTCGCCTGCGCGGTGCTGATGGTTCCGGTCATGCGTTGGAACGAACCTGTTTGCGGAGCGCGTTACCGGGAGCTTGCTGAGATTTGCGGCGTGCCGGATTTCATCGGTGCAGCCGAAGAGCTTGCCCGGGCTTTGGAGATCCCTTCTGATTTCAAAAAGTATGGTTTGACAAAAGATCATTTTCCGTTTATCGTAAAAAATTGCCGGAGTGCGAGTATGGCAACCAATCCCCGTCCGTTCACGGATGGAGAAGCTGAGGACTTCCTTGAAACTTTTTGCTGAAATTATTCTGTTGTTGAGTCTGTTCTTCCCATATTTGAATTTTGCCCGGGAAGTGATTATTGATCCCCGGACCGGGGAACCTGCACGATATGCCGGCGATTATCTGGAAAAGCCTTATGTTACAGTTCCGAAAAAATCCGTATTCAAGCGTAATATGTTCCGGGGCGTTTGGGTGGCAACTGTTGAAAATATTGATTTTTCCAGACACCAGAGTGTGGAGTCTTTCAAGCGGGAGTTCATAACTGTAGTGAATAATCTGAAGTCGATCCATGCAACAGCGGTCATCTTTCAGATCCGCCCCATGAACGATGCTTTTTATCCGTCCAAACTGAATCCGTACTCCAAATTTATGACCGGGACGGAAGGGGTCGGTTTCCGTTCGTTTGACCCTTTGAAATTTATGATATCAGAGTGTCACAAGCGGGGGATTGAGTTCCACGCCTGGCTGAATCCTTACCGGGTCCTGCATAATGTCAAGGTTTCCAAAGCCGTTGCGTTGCGTGGACTGAGCAAAAAGAATTTTGCGCGTCAGCATCCGGAATATGTTCTGAATGTTCCGGGAAATGACGGTAACCGTCTGTTGATTCTTGATCCGGGTCGTCCGGAAGTCAGAGCTTTCCTTTTGGCAACCGTCCGGGAAATCATCATGAACTACAATGTGGATGCCATTCACTTCGATGATTATTTTTATCCCTATGAGGGGACTGATGACAAGGATCTTGCAACCTATCAAAGGTTCAATCCGCGTCGGCTTTCCTTGGAGAACTGGCGCAGAAACAATGTAAATCTCATGATTTATTCCGTATCGCAGCTGATCCGTTCGGTGAATAAAGCGCAGAAACGGAACATTCAGTTCGGGATAAGCCCGTTCGGGATCTGGGGGAATAAAAAACGCATCCGTTACGGTTCTCTGACCGGCGGATCGGAATCCTATTTCAAACAGTATGCCGATACCCGTCTCTGGGTTCGCTCCGGCTGGCTGGATTATATTGCACCTCAGCTTTACTGGTCCTTCGGGCACAGTACCGCTGCCTATGCTCACCTTGCAGACTGGTGGGCAGGGACAGTCAGAGGTACAAGAACAAAACTTTATATCGGTCACAGTATTGCCCGGCTGGGAACAAACCGGGAGTGGAGCAATCCCAAAGAAGTTTACAATCAGATGCGCTATAATTCAATGGTTCCGGGAATCCAGGGGTCCATCCTTTATTCTTATTCCAAAATCTTTTCGCCCATCAATCCGGTTATGAAAACAGGAAGCCGGAAAGTGACAGACCTCTGGAAGAAGTTCTGATCAATCTTCCGGATCCGGAATGACCCGTTTTGAATAGACAGACTGCACGATCCCGAGAGCCATCAGAGACGTTACCATAAACGTGCCGCCATAGCTCACAAGCGGCAGCGGCAAACCTGTCACCGGCATCATACGGATGGTCATGCCCATATTCACGATGGAGTGCAGCGCGAACATCGCACCGATCCCGGCACATAAATATCTGCCGAAATCATCCTGTGCTGTAATTGCAGTGCTGAAAATCGAAATCATCAGAAGAACATACATGGCAATCACAACTGCCGCCCCGAGAAAACCGGTTTCTTCTGCAATGACAGAAAATATAAAGTCTGAGTTCGAAACCGTCTGCGGAAGATATCCCAGATTGTTCTGGGTCCCATGCATGAAACCTTTACCGGTCAAACCTCCGCTGCCGACTGCAAGTTCCGACTGCATCTGGTTCCATCCGGCATTCAACGGATCTTTGGAGGCATCCAGAAACACCGCGATCCGTTCTTTGTGATAATCCCGCAGCATTCCGTAACCGATCGGGGCAAGAATTGCCGCAATCGCAGTGATGATAAGAATGATTTTGACTTTCAGCCGTGCTGTAAAAATAACAGCTGTCCCGCAAATCAGAACCGTTAATGCTGTACTCAAATTCGGCTGCTGGAAGATCAAAAACGCCGGAACTGCAAGAATCAGCAGTGAAAGGAAAAACCACTTGAGCTTATTTACATCAATATCTTTTCTCGACAGAAGCCATGCAAGAAAGACGATCGTGCAAAGTTTCGCGATTTCTGATGGCTGAACACTGAAGCCGAACAGCGAAAACCAGCGTTTCGCACCGAACCGGTCAACCCCGAATTTCAGGACGATCCCGAGCAGGGCTATGCTGATGGGCCAGAGAAACAGTGCTAAAAATCCATATTTCCGGTAGTCAAAAAGTGCCATCAGAAGCCAAAGTACCAGACCGATAGATGCCCATTGGATTTGACGTCTCCAATAGATTTCCGCTCCGACACCGCCGACTTGCTGACCGATTCCGTAAACAAAGAAAATTCCGATCAGAAGCAGAACAAACATCGGAATCAATTGCTTGTAATCAAAGCGGAAAAAAACGGATCTCAGGATTGCTGATACCTGAGATCCGTCTGATTTTTTTCTGGTGAAGAATGACGGCATATTACCCCAGACAGTCGGAAATCAGAGCAAACGTCTGATCGCGCTTGGGTCCGACAGAGATAATACCGATTTTTGCATTGACTTCTTTTGCCATGCGTTCCAGATATTTCTGAGCATTGACAGGAAGTTCATCAAAGGAACGTGCGTTTTCAGTGGATTCCTTCCAGCCGGGAAGATCTTCATAGACAGGTTCAAGTTCCGCGAAAGAACATGCTTCTGCGGGGAAGTTGCGGACGATTTCGCCGTTGATCTTGTAACCGACGCACATCTTGACAGTGTCAAGACCGTCAAGAACGTCAAGCTTGGTGACTGCAAGATAATCAACACCGTTGACCATGCAGCTGTAACGGCATGCAACAGCATCGAACCAGCCGCAGCGGCGGGGACGACCGGTGGTTGCACCGAATTCACCGCCTTTGGTACGGAGGTGTTCGCCCATGTCATCAAACAATTCGGTGGGGAAGGGACCTTCACCGACGCGTGTGGTATAAGCCTTGATCACACCCCAGACTCTTGTGACAGATCTGGGAGAAAGTCCTGTACCTGTGCAAGCTCCGCCTGTGGTGGTGTTGCTGCTTGTCACAAAAGGATAGGTTCCGTGGTCAATATCAAGGAACATTCCCTGAGCACCTTCCAGTAGAACTTTTTTACCTGCCTGAGCTGCTTCATTGATCGTAACAACGGTGTCCTGAATATAGGGCTTGACAAAGTCAAGAGCAGGTTCAATATCTTTCCATGCAGCTTCAAGATCAAGAGCAGTTGCTCCTGCAGGAACATAGAGCTTGTTGTAGGCTTCACCCTGTTCCATGAAACGCTGTTTGAATGCTTCTTTGTTGAGGATTTCACCGCCGCGGATACCAGTACGGGCGATTTTATGAGTGTAGGAAGGACCGATGCCGCGGAGTGTCGTACCAATCTTTTTGCCTTTGGCAGCAGTGGATTCGTTGAACGCATCCAGAAGTTTGTGCCAGGGCATGATCAGGTGACAGCGGGAGCTGACCTGGATGGAGGAGATATCAACACCGCGGTCGCGGAGAAGTTCCATTTCTTTTTTCAGTTCGATGGGGTCGACGACAACACCGTTTCCGATCACACAGGGAACTCCGGGACGGAGAATTCCGGAGGGAACCAGGTGAAGCACATGTTTTTCATCGCCGTTTTCTACAGTATGACCTGCGTTATTGCCGCCCTGAAAACGGACGACCATTTCTGCGCCGCTCGTGAGAACGTCGATAATTTTTCCTTTTCCTTCATCCCCCCACTGGATGCCGACAAGTACGTTGACTGACATATTTATTCTTCCTTTGCAAAAAGTCTGATACAAGGTCTGCTCTTCAAGCAGTCCGAAACAAGTGGAACTATATCTCTTGTTTGGTGAAAATGCAAGCCCACTTTCCTATAAAAGCGTGTTTTTTTTCATTTTTTCAGCCGCTTTTCCCGGATTCAGGCTCTCGGATGGAACTTTTTATGGATGGATCGCAGTTTCCGGGTATCTACATGAGTATAGATCTGAGTCGTCGAAATATCTGCATGTCCAAGCATTTCCTGAATCATTCTCAGGTCTGCTCCATTGGAGAGAAGGTGGGTTGCAAAAGAGTGGCGGAACGTGTGCGGATGGATCTCTTTTTCAATCCCCGCCTGTTTCGCCGTTTCTTTTACGATCATCCAAATCCGTTCCCGGTCCAGCGGTTTCCCGCGATATGACAGAAACAGTGCCGTCGTTTCTGATGATTTTTTGTGCAGCGGTCTTACCTTTGTCAGATAACGTTCCACAGCCTGGAGCGCATGGTGTCCGACAGGAACCAGCCGTTCTTTCGAACCTTTCCCGCAGACTCTCACAACAGAATCATCCCGGTTGATCGACGCTACTGTCAGATCAACCGCCTCCGAAACACGCAGACCGCAGGCGTACATGACTTCCAGTATCGCCCGGTTCCGGATGCTCAGTTCATCTTGGGTATTGACCGGATAAATAGCAAGCATCCGTTCGATTTCATCTTCCGTGAGGGAATCCGGAAGTGTCCGCCAAATCTTGGGCGCATCCATGACTTCCATAATATTGACCGGGATGATCTTGTCCTGGAAAAGATATCCGAAGAAGACTTTCAGGCAGACGATCCGGCGCGCCATCGTCGATGCTTCAAACCCGCGCTCTTTGCAGTTGAAAAGATAATCTTCAATATCTTCCCGCTCAATTTCTTCATAAGACGTGATGCCGGATTCGCAGAGAAATTCAGCAAAATCTTCCAGATCACTCTCATAAGCATCAGACGTGTTCAGACTCAATCCGCGTTCAATGGCAATATACCCCTTGAACTGACGGATCGGGGAATAAATGGCTTTGTTCGGATTCTCTTCCATCAGCAGCACCGCAGATCAAAGTCTGAAAATAGATCCCAGTTTTTTACCGAGCAGAACCCCCGCCGCCGCAATTGAGGCGCAGAGAAAGAGCATCGTCCAGACTCCGAACGCACATGCTGTATATGAACCTGAGCCGAGAATCTGCGAAAGCTCAAAGATCGCTCTCGTAATCGGGAAATGCTGCGATTTCTGCGCAAGGATCAGAGAGTCAGAAACTTCCAGCATAGAGAAACTGAAGGCAAATAAAGCTCCGACCAGAAGGTTCGCTCCAATCATGGGGAAGACGATCTTCCGGACCGTCTGGAACGGCGTCGCGCCAAATGTTCTCGCAGCTTCTTCATACTCCAGCGGTGTCTGTTCAAGACCGGCTGCAACGGAACGCAGAACATAAGGCAACCGGCGAACCGCATACGCAACAGAGAGCAGCCAGACAGGATTTTCCATGGGATTGAAAAATTCTCTCGCCCAGGAAAATTCAACTGCCATTCCAAGATAGCCGAATGCAACAACAATTCCGGGAACCGCAACCGGAAGCATGGCAAGTGCATCAAGGATCCAACCGCCGGGTATCTTCCAGCGTTTTGTGATGAACGCAATCACCGTGCCGACCGTCAACGCAAAAAGCATGGCAAGTCCGGAATAACGCAAACTGTTGATGATCCCGGGAACGACCAGCGGATGAGATAACGCATTGTCATAGTTCAGGAGAGTCCAGTTCTCCGGCAGAATCGTGGAGTGCCATCTGAGAGAAAATGAGGTCAGGATCAATGCAATGTGGGGCAGGGCGGCAAGGAAGGTGATCAAACCGAAGAACAGTGTCGGAAGGTATTTTTTCGCACCTTCCAGCTGATCCGCCGCGGTTCCGGCTGTCCCTTTGGAGGAACCGGCACTTTCACTGCGGAGAATCACTTTCGCAAGCAGATACATGATCGTGGAGATCACAAGCATGACCAGAACCAATGCAAACGGTTCCGGATTGGATTTCAGTTCTGTCAGTCCATTGAAAATCTGAACAGCTGTCGTCCGGTTGTAACCGAACATGAGCGGAGTTCCCAACTCCGTGAAACTCCAGATCAGAACAAGACTTCCTCCGGCAAGGATCCCCGGGCGGATCATGGGAAGAGTGATGCAGAACAATCTGCGGAAAAATCCTGCCCCCATGTTCCGGGCAGCATCCCGCATCGCAGGGTCGATATTCCCCAGTGATGATACCAGATTCAAATACAGAATCGGATAAAGGTGAAGTGCTTCGATCAGGCAGATCGACCAGAAACGTCCATCGCCTGTCAGAAAGTTGACCCGCTCCATTCCGCAGTTGACTAATATGGTGTTGATCACTCCGTAATGACCGAGGATCTGCTGGAACCCGAGAGCCCCCACAAACGGCGGCAGGATCATGGGGATCATTGCTGCAATGTGTGCCAAACCCTTTCCGGGAAAATCAAATCCGTCATAGATCAATGCCATGGGCAGCGCGATAAGAAAAACAAGAAACGTGGTGACAACTGCAATTTTGAACGAGTTGAGCAAGCCCTGCATATAGACTGCATTTGCAAAAACTTCTTTGACCAGCTGGAGGTCTGACATCCCGCCGAAGATCACTGTCCCGACAGGGAGAATCAGGAACACCGTCAGAAAGACTGCGGTCAGAAGCGTAACAGCATATTTTGTAAATTTCAGCATAAGATCAACGTCCTTCTGCGGCAAGACGCGCCGCGTTCTTGTAATGAGCCCGCATTTCATCGCGCCATTTCCGTTTCAGACGGACAACGTCACGGGCATTTTCTGCATTCAAACCTTTGGCGGCGGCAGCGGCTTCCGCATAGGTGAACGGAAGAGCGTTAAACTCTCTCATCGCTTCCGGAACTTTATCCGGACCGCCGGCTTTGATGATCGCCGCCCAGGCAGCCTGAAGTTCTTCCTGGCAATCCAGCATGAGAACACGGATCAGATTGCGGAGAAGATCATAATATCTTCCGGTACGTTCCGGACGGTAGACAAAATCTGCTCCGGAGGCGTAAGGATTGTAGTCCGGATCGGAACGGAACTGACGGAACTGCGGCTGATACAGGGTTTTCAGAACCGGCGGTCTGCGCAGCGCATACTCTTTGGGTCCGCCCGGTGTGCCTGCTTTGAAACAGAGCGTCTTCTGTCCTTCAGAAAGCATAAATTCGATAAATGCGCGGGCTGCCTGTTTGTTGGGAGCACCGCGAAGCATCTGTACCGGGTCAGGAGAAACTGCAGTTCCGCCTTTCGGGGTGATGTAGAAGAAATGTGGTGTTCCGAACTGAAGCGTGTTCCACTCCTGTTCCGTCAAACCGTATGTGTCGATCGCCATTCCGGCAGCAGCATTTCCGGAGGCTACGTCACGGGTAACTTTCCCTGCTGAATCTGTGATTATAGCAGCGTTGGCAATGATCCGTTTGATCAGATTCAAACCATCGCTCCAGCCATCCTGCCAGGTTTTGCCAGGAGTGTTCTCCGCTTCTGCCATGCACTGTTGAACGACAATTTCAAAACATTTGTTGGCAGAACCGGATTTTGAGGGGTCGGCAACAGCCAGATTATTGAAAAATCTGGGATCTCCAAGGTCTGCCCAGCGAACTGGCTTCTCTTTATTTTTCATCTCCGCGATCCGGTCGGTATTGATACAGATCCCGAAAGTGGAAAGACATAAGCCATAGTAGAGACCGTTGCGGTCATAGATTTTTTCACCGCCGAACGTCGACGGCATTTTATCCGCTGTCAGATAAGACGGATCTACGTTTGCATTGACGGCAAATCCGCGGGAAGCCTGACGGGATAAGTCAAACACTCCGCCGCCGTACATCAGGTCAATTCCGATCCCGACATCAGATGAGAGAAACAGTTTCCGTGCCTTTTTGACGTTCGGATCCGCGTTCGGATTTTTGTCGGTGGAGGGATCTGCAAAACCGGTAGCAACGGCAGGTGTCCAGGGGATCCCATTCTCTTCACAAACTGCTCTGAACTCAATTTTATATCTGTCGGCAATAAAACGGATGATATCAGATGTCCCGCCGGGAGCCCGGAAGTCCAGAATAATATCTTTCCCGTATTTCTTCTTGTAATATGCCCGGAATGCATTGCCGGTTTCTGTCTTGATGGAATCAGAGTGCGGTGTGATAATAACAAGCCGTTCCGTTCCCGGAGGGGGAATCACCGGCGCAGCCCCCTTATCCCGCAGCAGAATCGGCGGGAGCAGGATCACTGCAAAAATAATCAGGATAGTAAGGATTTTTGTTTTCATTTGCAGCTCCCGGGGAGAAGAACGATATTTTCAGGAGCAACGAAAAGTTCGTATTCCCGATGAAATTCTCTGATGGGCGGGAACGTTTCACTGACAGTCAGACTTCCGCAGACAGAATCCAGAAGCCACTCGGTACGTTCCCCAAGGTATGTTCCTTCTTTTAAAGTCGCTTTGATGGAAACTTCTGAATCGTTGTTCCGGTTGAAACTGAATGCCGGAGGACGGATCATGACTTCCGCTTCAGTTCCGGGAGCAACTTCTTTTTCGCATTGGAACGGCAGAACCCCGAGAGCCGTTTCAATTTTTTTTCCATCCAGAATTTTGCCCGGAAGGATATTTGCATCTCCCAGAAAACAGGCAACAAATCTGTCTGCCGGCGTGCAGTAAAGTTCACGCGGGGTTCCTGTCTGATGAAGAATCCCGTTATTGAGAACCGCGATCCTGTCTGCCATACTCAGAGCTTCCCGGCGGTCATGGGTTACATAAATGGAGGTAAGAGAACGTTCTTTGCAGATCCGGCGGATTTCCAGCCGCATCTCATCACGGAGCCGGGCATCAAGGTTGGAGAGCGGTTCATCCAGAAGAAGAACCGCCGGGTCAACTGCCAGCGCACGGGCGAGTGCCACGCGCTGCTGCTGCCCGCCGGAAAGAGACTGGATCTTACGGTCCGCAAAATCTGCCAGTCTGACATGATCCAAAGCCTCAAGTGCCCGTTTTCTGATCTCCTGAGAGCTCAATCCGCCCATGGCTTTCAAGCCGAACTCCACATTTTCCTGAACGTTCATGATGGGCCAGAGAGCATAATTCTGGAAAACCATTGCCGCACGGCGTTTTTCCGGTGCCAGGTCTGTGATGTCTTTTCCGTCAAAGAAAATTTTTCCGCTGTCAGGAGTAAGAAGACCGGCAATGGTTCTGAGAAGTGTTGATTTTCCACAGCCGGAAGACCCCAGCAGGAAGAAAATCTCGCCGGGATTCACCGTGAGATTGATTGGTTCAAGAACTTTTTTCCCTTTGACGTAAGATTTGGAAATTCCGCGAATCTCAACTTGTGATCCCATTTGATCCAGCTCCTTTGAAAATTACAGCCCCAGCTCTTTCATGATGATTTCAGCGGGCGTTAAATATTTTTTTTCGGAATTACATTCCTTGCAGCAGGGAACAACATTGCCTCTGGTCGATTTCCCGCCGCGGACAACCGGAACAATGTGATCCATGGTCAACTCTTCCGGTTTGAATTTTTTCTTGCAATAATAACAAATCCCGGTGGAGAGCTGCTGCTTCCACCAGGACGAATTACGCAGCTCCCGGGCTTTTGCACGCTCCCGGGAGACATGTGCGTCATCTTTTTGTATGTCGATCCAATCGTCTGACATATCTCAATACTTCTTGTCAGCGTAGTCGACCCAGCCGCCGGCTTTCACCAGCTCAAAGTCGAATTTGCCAACTTCAAATTTGTATTCTTTGGTCACTCCGCTGCCGGAGATCGTGAAGACAAGCTTGTCGAGGTCGGTGGAACATTCCGCTTCGCCGCCTGCAAAAGTCTTGAAAATATCATCAATTGCTTCGGGTGAAAGCTGGATTGCCATCAAACCGCAGTTGAACATATTCTGACGGAAGATACGGGCAAAGTTTTCTGCGATCACAAGGTTGATCCCGTTGCATTCCAGAACCCAGGGAGCATGTTCACGGGAGGAACCGCAGCCGAAGTTTGCACGGGTGATGATCACACTCTTTCCGGCAACATCAGTCTTCGGATTGAACGGAGGAAGGTTCAAATCTTCCAGACAGTAGGGCTTGAGGGCTTCCTTCGTCAATTCTGTCAGATATTTCGCAGGAATGATTTCATCCGTATTGATGTCAGAACGATCCAGAAACAGGATTTTACCACTGAAATTTTTCATGTTTTCACCCTTATCCTTTATAAAGAGGAGAGTTTTTGATGCATCCGGCAATAGCGGTGGCTGCTGCAGAAGCAGGGCTCATCAGGTGAACCATACCGCCTTTACCCATACGTCCGTTGAAGTTGCGGTTCGTGGTACTTGCACAGACTTCGCCGTTAGCAAGAACTCCGTTGCTCATACCGAGACATGCACCGCAAGTCGGGTTGGTCACGCAGAATCCGGCATCCATGAAAATCTGGATAATCCCTTCTGCCAGAGCCTGACGGAACACCAGCGGGGTCGCGGGAGAAACGATTGCGCGGACATTGGGAGCGATCCGTTTGCCTTTCAGCACAGATGCCGCAATACGAAGGTCTTCCAGACGTCCGTTTGTACAGGAGCCGATATAGACCTGATCGACTTTTGTGCCTTCCATCTCACGGATGGTGCGAACCTGGTCGGGCTTGTAGTTGACGGTCATAACAGGTTCCAGAGTGGTCACGTCAAAGTCGATGACCTTGAAGTATTCCGCATCATCATCCGGACGCCACTTGGAGTATTCTTTCAGAGCTTCTGCTCTGCTGCTGAACTCTTTGGAGATGAAACTCCAGAGATAGTCTACTGTCACCATATCGGGATAGCAGCAGCCGCAGGTTCCGCCCGCTTCGATCGCCATGTTGCAGAGTGTCATACGGGATTCCATTGTGAATCCGTCGATCACAGGACCCGCGAATTCGATGACTTTGTCAGTTGCACCGTTCACGGTCAGCATCTTGATGATGGAAAGGATAACATCCTTTGCATAAACGCCTTCCGGAAGTGTTCCGGTAACATTGACCTTGATGGTTTCAGGGGCACGCATGGTGCAGACACCCTTGAGGATACCGACTTCCAGGTCAGTTGTACCGACACCTGCGGCAAACGCGCCGAATGCACCATGTGTACAGGTGTGGGAGTCACCCATGATGACGGTGAAACCGGGGCGGACAAATCCCTTTTCCGGGAAGATCGCATGGCAGACACCGTTTTCGCCGATGTCAAAGAAATCCTTGATATCATTCCGTCTTGCCCAGTCGCGGAGCGTCTTTGCCTGTTCCGCTGTTTTGGAGTCTTTGGACGGAGTGACGTGGTCGATCACAGCCTTGATTTTGGTGGGATCGAAGACTCGGTCTTTGCCCCGTGCAACCAGGTCATTGATTGCGATGGGGGT
This sequence comes from Lentisphaeria bacterium, assembly GCA_017456495.1. Lineage (GTDB taxonomy): Bacteria > Verrucomicrobiota > Lentisphaeria > Victivallales > UBA1829 > SIG79. The sequence goes on from JAFTJI010000077.1 coordinate 16,227, forward strand.
GGTGATTTCATGGCAGAACACTCTGTCGAGGGAGAGGACGGAAACACCCTCTGCCGGAGTATCGATCAGGTGTGCATCAAAAATTTTCTGTGCTAATGTTTTTCCCATGTGAGAACCTCATTACTTTTTGGCTTCGATCTTGTCGAAGCCGGTGTAGGGACGCAGAACTTCGGGGATGACAACGGAACCGTCTTCCTGCTGATAGTTTTCCAGCAGACAGATCACGCAGCGGTCAGTCGCAGCGGTCGCACTGATGGTGTGAACATAACCTTTCTGTCCGTCTTTGGTCTTGTAACGGATGTTCAGACGGCGGGACTGGAATTCTGTCAGGTTTGTGTTGGAGGTGAGTTCGCGGTAGCCGTTGAAGCTGGGGAACCAGCCTTCAATGTCATACTTGCGGTATCCGGGAGCACCCATGTCGCCGACACAGACGTCAACGACGTGGTAGGGAATCCCGAGTTTTTGCAGGATCAGTTCTTCGTTTTCCAGAGCAAACAGGTGCTGCTTGACGGAGTCTTCCGGCATACAGAAAATGATCTGTTCGACTTTGTGGAACTCATGAACGCGGAAGATACCGCGGCTTGCTTTACCGTAGCTTCCGGATTCTGTACGGAAACAGGGGGAGTGAGCAGTATAGCAGAGGGGCAGAGTTTCTGCTTCCAGAACTTCATCGGTATGATAGCCGACAAGTGTCTGTTCAGAAGTACCGATCAGCGCAAGGTCATCGCGTTCGATCTTGTAGGTCTGGTCTGCAAAGAAGGGAAGATAACCTGTACCGAACAGGGTGCGTTCCTTGGCTGCGCTGGGGGTGATGAACGGGGTGAAACCGCGCTTCATCAGTTCAGCCTTGATCCAGGTGTACATCGCATCGCAAAGGATCGCTCCTTTTCCTTTCCAGTAGTAAAAACCGGACTGAGCGACTTTTGCACCGCGTTTGATGTCGAGAATATCAAGAGATTCACCCAGTTCAACGTGGTCTTTCACCTTGAAACCGAATTCGGGGATCTTGCCGACAACACGGATTTCTTTGTTTGCCTGATCATCATCTCCATCGGGCACTTCGGGGTCGAGGATGTTGGGGAGCCAGGAGAGCTTTTCATCGAGCTGTGCGCCCAGTTCTGCTTCTTTCTGTTCCAGAGCGGTGAGCTCTTCTTTCATTGCCTTGACCTGTTCGCGTGCTTCGGGGTTCTTACCGCATTCTTTGCTCAAGCGGTTGCGTTCAGCGCGGAGCTGTTCCGCACGGGTCTGAACCGTGCGGCGTTCTGCGTCAATCTGAACGATTGCATCAATATCCGCATCGGAACCTCTGCGTTTGCAGTTGTCCTTGATGAACTGCGGATTTTCGCGGATATACTTAATATCAATCATGATTCACCTGATCTTTCTGTTAGAACTGGGGCATGGGGAATGCTTTTGTAAATTCCGCCACTTCTTTGGCGATGGCTGCGAGAGCTGCATCGTCATTTTTGTTTTCCACTGCACGGTTGATGAAATCAGCGATTCTGACCATTTCAGCTTCTTTCATGCCGCGGGTCGTGACTGCGGGAGTACCAACGCGGACTCCGCTTGTGACGAAGGGCTTTTCGGGATCGAAGGGGATCATGTTCTTGTTCAAGGTGATTCCAGCCTTGTCGCAAGCGATCTGAACTTCTTTTCCTGTGCAGCCTCTGGGACGGAGGTCAACCAGCATCAGGTGGTTGTCGGTACCGCCGGAGACGATACGGAAACCTTTCTTGACCAGTTCATCAGCCAGAACTTTAGCGTTCTTGACCAGCTGTTCCTGATATGCTTTGAATTCATCGCTCATGGCTTCCTTGAAGCAGACAGCCTTTGCTGCAATAACATGTTCGAGAGGTCCTCCCTGAAGTCCGGGGAACACTTTGCTGTTGATTGCCTTGATGTATTTTTCTTTGCAGAGGATCAAACCGCCGCGGGGACCGCGCAGGGTCTTGTGGGTGGTTGTGGTGACAACGTCACAGTAGGGAACCGGATTCGGGTGAAGTCCGGCAGCAACCAATCCTGCAATGTGAGCCATGTCAACAAAGAGGAAGGCATTTGCTTTGTCAGCGATCTGACGGAGTCTTGCAAAGTCGATGGTTCTGGGATATGCACTTGCACCGGCGAGGATCATGCGGGGCTTGCATTCCATTGCCATTGCTTCGATTTCATCATAGTCGATCTGTTCGGTTTCCTGAGAAACACCGTAGGGAACGATATTGTAGAGCTTGCCGGAGAAGTTCATTGGGTGACCGTGGGTCAGGTGTCCGCCGTGGTCAAGGCTCATTGCAAGAACGGTGTCGCCGGGGTTGAGCAGAGCGAAGTAGACAGCCATGTTTGCCTGGCTTCCTGCGTGGGGCTGAACGTTTGCAGCTTCTGCTCCGAACAGTTTGCAGGCACGGTCGATCGCGATCTGTTCGACCTGGTCAACATTCACGCAGCCGCCGTAGTAACGCTTTCCGGGATATCCTTCAGCATATTTGTTTGTGAGAACGCTTCCCTGAGCAGCGCGGACAGCGGTGCTTGTGAAGTTTTCGGAAGCGATCAGCTCAATTCCTTCATCCTGACGCTTTGCTTCTGCATCGATGCAAGCAGCGATTTCGGGGTCAGCAAAACGGAGAGCTGCAATATCATCATAGCTGAGTTTTTCAGCTTTTTCGAGACGTGCCATGTGGCGGCCGCCTTCAAAAGATCCACCGAGCCATGCGGTGATGATCTTTTCGATTTCTTCTTTGGTAACATAATCAGCAGGGATGACCAGAACGTTTGCACTGTTGTGAGCGCGGCATGCAGAAGCGATCTTTTCGTTGAAGCAGAGAGCTCCGCGGACATTGTGGAAACGGTTGGCGCAGATGCCCATTCCGACACCGGAACGGCAGAGAAGGATACCGCGTTCCAGTTCTCCAAAGGAGACTGCGCGGGCAAGACCGACACCGAAATCACTGTAATCATCCAGCGGATCGAAGACTGTCGGACCGTAGTCCAGAACTTCGTATCCCTGAGCGGTCAGGGTTGCTGAGATCTCTTTTTTGAGTTCAAATCCACCGTGGTCAGCGGCGATCCCGATTCGTTTGTCATCTTTGTTCCAGTCAGTGATAGCTTTCATTGTCCGGACTTCCTTTCTTTATGGATTATGGTTTTGAATAGTTTTTTCTTCTTTTTAAAACAAAAGATAATATACCTCTTGATTCTGAAAAATCAAGGGATTATCTGAAAAATAGAACAGCAGATAATGAAGAAATCTGCTGTTTTTTGAAAAAAAGGCAGGGGAGAGTAGCCGGAAAATCAGGTCTTCCCGGGTTCTGGGAATACTGGGAGTACTGGGAATACTGGGAATACTGGGAATACTGGGAATACTGGGAATACTGGGAGTACTGGGAGTACTGGGAGTGTGCGGGCAAAGAAAATGTTTTGCGAAAGGAGTTTTCTTCGCGCCCCCCGGCGCAAAAAACAGTACTCCCAGTACTCTTAGTACTCCCAGTTCCCCAGCCGTTCCTTTGCTAGTGCGCTATTCCCTCCGGCTCTGCCGGAAACGCTTACGCTCTTCTCATCCAGACTGCCATGTTGCAATCTCCTCTGTTCTGCCAGAGAGCGTACGGAATTGCCCGGAACGTGACTTCTGAATATTCCGGCGGTGTCGTGGGATAAAGTTCTTCGCCTGCAAATTTTTCCCGGAGGGCTTTCCCTTCGATAACGGGGACATCGGACGGCAATCCGTCTGGCGCAGCAACGAGCTTCAACGGTTCATCCAGTTTCAAAATCATCTCTCTCACCGGACAGGTTTGATCGATTTCTTCCAAAGTATAAACGATCGGTCCCCGCATGATTGCGATCCGTCCGGTGTTCGTGGTGATCCGCGGATTGGCATAGTACCATTCCGGATTCATCTCAAGATCAAGCTCCAGAATATCGTTGTTCCGGCAGCGGGTAATTGCTTTTTCGTTGATTTCAGCTCCGTTGAGTTTTGCATTCCACTTTCTGCACCAGCCGGGAATACGGAATTTTAACGTGAATTCCGCTTCAGATTTGATTCTGACAACGATTTTTCCATCGTAAGGATAGCCGCTTTCCACATCAAAAACAACTTTCTTTCCTTTCAATTCGATTTCTGCATGGTTGGCAGCAGGAATGTTCAGCGATATTTCATTTTCTTCCGCATTGACGGAGTAGATGAATTTTCCGAGCTGGGGAAGGAATCTTGCAAAACTCGTCGGACAACAGGCGCAGCCGAACCAGGGCTGTCGTTCTCTTGAATCAACTGCCGGTGGAAGATTCTCATCAACTTCAAGATAGTTCGTATAAAAGAATTGATTGCCGTCCAAGCTGATCCCGGAAAGAATACCGTTATAGATACAGCGTTCAACTGTATCAAGATATTTTGTGTTTCCGGTGATGTTGAACATCCGGATCGCGAAGAGAGCGAATCCCATGGCTGCACAGCTTTCTGCGTACATGAGACCTCCATTGGAGAGATCGTAATCCACGGAGAATTTTTCCTGATAGAAGTTTGACCCGATCCCGCCGGTCAGATACATCTGCTTTGAAACGATATGATCGTGAAGCCGTTCGCAGACTGCAAGAAGCGATTCATCCTGATCGATCTCCGCAAGATCTGCCATACCGCAGCAAAGATAGATCTGTCTGACCGCATGACCTGTTCCGGAAGTCTGTTCTCTGACGGGGACATCTGCCTGCGCATATTTCCGTGGGGCAGGATCTTTTTCCACTTCTTCATAATAGTTCGGTTCCGTTCCCCGGTCATTGATAAAATATTGAAGGAGTTTCCGGTACTCTTCTTTTTTGGTCAGACGGTAAAGTTTTGCCAGAGCAAGTTCGATCTCTTCGTGTCCGGGCCAGCCGCGGCGTTTGCCTTCTTCAAAACCGAAAACGGAGCAGAGATAATCCGCATAACGGCAGAGACAATCCAGCAGTTTTGTTTTTCCGAGAGCCTGATACCCTGCAACGGCAGCTTCGATCAGGTGACCGGCACAATATAACTCATGGGCATAGGAAAGATGTTTAAACCGGTCTTCCGGCTTGACAATAGTGAAATAAACATTGAGATACCCATCCGGCTGCTGTGCGGAACAGATAAGATCGACCCATTCATCGTATATTTTTTCCAGTGCCGGATCCGGATTGAGGGCGAGCGTATAAGCCATGCCTTCCAGAACTTTTGCCACATCAGAATCCCAGAAAACGTGCGGCTGATTGGGCATCCCTTCTTTCCAGTCAAGAGCAAATGCCTGGATACGTCCGGTGTCGATGGTTTGTTTGATACACTGCGGGATGGTTGCGGCGTAACAATTTTTCTGGCGCGGTGCCATGACGGAGTCTTTCAGCAAGACTGATTTCAATTCCGGTGCAGTAAATTTTTTCATGGGATACTCCTCCTGTTTTATTCTTTTTTAATATATTTTGCAGGAAGCAGACTTGCAAATAATTTTACAGGGGACTATATTACAGAAAAAGGAGATAAAGTTGTATGTTATATGAAATTCATAACGGCGGAAGATTCATTTCCAGAGGGAAAGGGGAACACCCGACACGGATCATTGATACGGATGAGCTGATTTATGTTCTTCATGGAACGCTTGATATGTTTGAGGGAGAGCAGCAGTTCAATGTGCGGAAAGGGGAATGGCTGATCCTTCACCGGGGAAAACGGCATGGCGGAAAAGCATTATATCCGAAAAATCTTTCTTTTTTCTGGCTTCATTTCCGGGATCTTGACGGCTGGCTTGACGGACTTCCGCAGCATGGAAAAATCGAAAATCCCTCTGCTGTTTCCGTTTATATCCAGAATTTTCTGAATGAGCAAGCCCGTGTTGAACCGGATAAAAAGATACAGGATCTTCTTTTTCAGCTGATTTTTGCCGAATTGCGGCGGAAAACTGTTCCGGAACCGGACCGGACTCCTCTTGCCATCGCTGCAAAAAATTATGTTGATCTTCATTTTATGGAACCTGTCAATTTGTGTTCTGCTGCGGAAGAACTCAAGTGCAATACAGAATATCTCGGCAGATTGTTTCATCGGTGTTACGGAGAATCTTTTGTGGCCTATCTGAACCGGAAACGGATCGAACAGGCTGCGGGATATCTTGCTGACGGAATATATTCTGTCAAAGAGATCATTGAACTTTGCGGTTTCCGGGATCCAGCCTATTTCCGGCGGAAGTTCCGTTCCTGTTACAATCAATCTCCGGGGGAATACAGAGATAACCACAGCGGCGGTCATCGTAATACTCTTTGAGATACAGGATAATAGAAAGTTTTATCATAAAACAGCATTTTATATCGGAAAAATAATAAAAAATGGCAGATAATTCTATTTTTCTGATAATTTGTACTAGAAAAAAAAGAGTTTATGTATTATAATACAGAAAAGATAAAAAATACAGAACAAGAAATATGAAAGGAGAATATCTTATGATTCGCAAAACTTTGTCTGCCGTGGCTCTGGCAGCTGCGGTGAGTTCATTCGGTGATGCAATGTCCGATGCAACGATCCTGCGAATGCCGGCAATGCCGAAAGCCCCCGTGATCGACGGTAAAATCAGCACTGATGAATGGCGTTACGCCTCCACTACATTTGGCGGTATTTCCACAAAAACCGGACTCATGACCCGCCGTCAGAACGATTTCCGTTTCGGTTATGATGCAAAGAATCTTTATGTTTCCATCACAAGTGAAACTCCTCTTGCTCCCCAGCCGATGACTAGCGACGATCGCGTGGAGTTCCGTTTCCTTCCCCCCGGAAAAACAACTCCTGTCATTATTGAATTTGACTATACCGGAAAAGGAAAAATTCCCGCCGGAGTGATCGTGAAAAACTCCATCGGCGTTTCTGAAATGAATTCCGAACAGGGCGAATGCTGGACAACAGAAGTTGCTATTCCTCTTTCCGTCCTCGGGGTGGAAACGATTGAAAACGGCAAGGAATGGAAATTCCAGATGATGCGCCACTGGTCAAGCCAGAAAGAAACCGGCTACTTCCACCGTCCGAAAAATGATAAAGACATGGCAACATTTATTCCCGATAAGGATGCTATGGCGGTCAGCTTCGATGGTTTCGGGCATCACATGTATCCGGCAACCGGAAACTATACCTGGACTTACCGCGTTGAAAACCCGCATAACTATAAGGCTTATGTTCACTCCAACAGTTTCCGTTCCGGTTTGGACGGCGCACCGACACTTGACATCAACAACCCCGATCTTTTCGGAAAAGAAAAGAAAGCCCGTATCGGTTACAGCGTATTGGCAAAACCCGGCATCTCCAGTTACTTCCAGCTATATATGATGGCACAGTTCCCCGGAAAGCCCCGCTGTCTTTACTCCCAGATCGTTTCTGTCAACAGAGATAAAGTATATTATCAGCGAGTGATGTTCTGGGACACCTCTATTTCTCAGAGAGCTGCTGTTTATAAAGATTCTGTCGGTTATCCCTATCTGAGCTGCGGTTACTATCCCTCTTTCGGTGAAAAACTCCGTGTTGCAGCTACGTTCAACAGAAAACTCCCCATCGGTTATGCTGAAATCAATGTGCGCGACTCCAAAGGAAAAGTTCTTCATACATTCAAAAAATCTGCATTCGGAAACCCTCTGCAGAGTTTTGAAGATCAGACTGTCCTGAAAAATCTTCCTCTCGGTGATTATACTGTCACGATGGATACCATCGCTCTTGACGGAAGAAAATTCTCTCACAAGAGAACTTTTTCCGTCCGTAAATTTGAATGGCAGGGCTTGAATATCGGGAAGGAACGTGTGATCATTCCTCCGTTCAAACCGTTGAAGCATAACGCTTCTAAGAAAGAGGTCCATGCGCTCATGACCGGTTATAAAATCGGCGGCGGCGTTTGGGATGCAATTTATGCAGAAGGAGAGAATATTCTTGCCGCACCCATTCAGCTTTTCCTCGATGGTAAGCCGGTTGCAGCAGGAAATATCAAGCTGATCTCCGTAGAAAAAGACCGTGTTGTTTATGAAACGACTTCTCAGGCAGGAAAAGTCAAGTTCGTTTTGAATCAGGATTATGATTATGACGGATTCTGCAAACTGACCGTGAAAGTCATCCCCCAGGGTACTGTGAAAGTCAAATCTTTTGATCTCCGTATTCCTGTCAAAAACAAATATGTCAAATATTATACCGCACTGCATTCCAACCGCAAGCGCGCACTTGGAAAACCTGACTGGTCCATTCCGGCAGGGCAGGGCGAGCTGAACATGGATTCCGCTCTTCAGCGCAAAGGAAGAATCCAGAATTATGTCTGGCTTGGTGAAGAATATAAAGGGATCAGCTGGATCATTGATTCCCAGAAAGGCTTCTCTCTTGATAAAAAGAGTTTTCCTTACAAGTTGATCCGCAAGGGTGATACCGTCACCTTCATTCAGCAGATGGTGAACGTTCCGACAGAATGGAACAAACCCTGGGAATTTGTCATGGGCTTCTCTCCCACACCTGTCAAACCTCAGGCAAAACAGTTCCGCAGCATCTCCCAGCCGATGTATGACTATCCTACCGCAAAGGGTGCTGTTGCTGCCGGTATCATGAATGTGACCCAGTGGCCCCTCGGCTATTACTATCCCATCAACGCATTCCCTAACGGCGATGATTCCTACTTCCGCATTATGCTCGACAGCCGCGGAAACAAAGGCATAACCGAAGCGCAACGGAAAAAGAATGCGGATAATTATATTGCACGCCACAAAAACTGGGTTCTGAAGAATGCTCCTCTTGCAAGTCTCAGCAATATGAGACGTCAGTTGATGGATCGCCGTTCTTATGGAGAAGATTACATCCTGATGTATCACAATCCGGCGTTCTATTCCTGCCGCTGGGCTGAAGCTGAAATGTACAAGGCGGAATGGCTCCCCTGGGATTATCCTGTTGATGATGCTCATAATGAATATATCGCATGTCAGACACCCCAGTACATTGACAAGATGCTGTGGGAAATGCGTACTCAGGCACGATATGGTTTCAGCGGTATGAACTTCGACTGCTTCCCTCTCGGCGGAGGGTTCAACACTGTCTCCATGAACGCATTCCGTGAACGCCCCGGAGCAGCTCCGATCATCAGCAATGTGAATATGCTTCAGATCGCTTCCCCCGGGATCCAAGCCGGAACCAACCTGTTCGGCTGGCGCGAACTTATGAAACGGACCGCCCATATGCTTTATACCGAAAAACGGCTTACGTTCGGTGTGCCCTGGGTGGAAGTCCACTCAACCAATGCGATCGTTCCGTCTGTCGCAGCATTCTGCTCCACGGTCATTACAACAGAATGTGCTTCCAAAGGAAAAGATTACTATGACCGTTTCCCCGACAGCTATACTCTCTGTGATCTTGTCGGCACCCAGTCCGGTGTGGTTCCCCGTCCTATCTTCTCCACTGTATCCAGTCTGATTCCTAAAGCGGAACAGGTCAGGACAATGATCGCATTCTCCTTTGCTTATGGTTTGATGAACCATTGCGACCAGGGGATCGAGCGCGGTCATAAGGAATACCGGATCGCCCGTGACGAAGTCTTTACTTTCGGCTACGGCAGACCGGAAAACAAGACCATTGCTTTCTATGACAAAGAACCGCAGCCCATTAAGTGTAATGCGAAAAACATCCGCACTACTCAGGTGATCCGTCCCGATGGAAAGGCTCTTCTCATGGTGGGTAACCTCGGCGGAAAAGTCAAAGTGAAGTTCGATCTTTCCGGATTGAACTACAAAAATTACAAGATTACAGATGTTTACACAGGAAAAGTGCTTAAGAGTGCAGAAATTGTGGTTGATAACCACGGCTATGCTCTGCTCAAAATTGAGAAACTTTGATAAAGGTGAAACAAAAAATATAGAATAAAGGAACTGGCTTATGCGACGATATTTTTTCACTGCAGCTGCAGGTTTGTTTTTTGCAGCTTCTGCAATGGGTGACAAACTGTCAGATGAAACAATTCTGCGTTTTGCTCCCATGCCGAAAGCTCCGGTGATCGACGGAAAAATCACTCCGGAAGAGTGGAAATTTGCCTCCACAACTTTTGGCGGGATCTCTCCGAAAACCCGTTTGATGACATTCCGTCAGAATGATTTCAGAATCGGTTACGATGCAAAAAATATTTATGTTGCAATCACCAGTGAAACGCCTCCGCCGCCCCAGCCGATGAACAGCGGAGATCTGGTGGAATTTCAGTTCATTCCTCCCGGAAAAACAACTCCGCTGATCGTAAAATTTGACAGTACCGGTAAGGGAAAAATCCCTGCCGGGGTCAAAATCGCAAACGGATTCAGTTTTTCTCCGATGAACTCTGAAAAGACCATTTGCTGGAACGCAGAAGCCGTGATCCCTCTTTCTGTCCTTGGTGTAAAATCAATCGAAGACGGAAAAAAATGGAAATTCCAGATGATCCGTCACTGGGCAAGTCAGAGTGAAACCGGATATTTTCATCTCCCTGCAAAAGAGGGGGATATGGCAACATTCATTCCTGATAAAAAAGCCCTGACAGTCAGCTTTGACGGTTTCGGTCACAATCTCTACGCCGCAACAGGAAACTATACCTGGATCTATCGCATTGAAACCACTTTGAAGCACAGAGTTTATGTTCACTCCAAGAGTTTCCGCGCCGGTCTGGATGGTGCCGCAACTCTGGATATCAACAATCCCGATCTGATTGGAAAAAGCAGAAAGGTCCGCATCGGTTCCAGTACCAGAACCATTCCCGGAAAAACCAGTTATTTTCAGCTTTACATGATGGCGCAGTTCCCCGGAAAACCCCGATGTCTTTACTCTCAGATTTTCGATGATGCCAAACCAAGACAGGTTTTGTATCAGCGCACGATGTTCTGGGATACCAACATCTCCCGCAAGGCTGCCTCTTTCAAGGATGATTCTGGCTATCCTTTCCTGAACGCCGCATTCTATCCCTCTTATGGAAATAAGTTCCGTTTTGCGGCAACTTTCAATAAAAAATTGCCCATCGGTTATGCGGAAGTCAAGGTGAAAGACACCAACGGGAAAGTTTATTATACCTTTAAAAAATCAAGTTCCGGAAAAGCTCTGAAAGATTTTGAAGAGCAGACGGCTCTCCCGAATCTGCCTCTTGGTGATTATGTCGTCACCCTGGATACCATTGCGCTTGACGGAAGAAAATTCTTCCATAAGAGAACTTTTTCCATCCGCAAATTTGAATGGCAGGGGTTGGATCTGGGGAAAGAACGGGTCATTGTTCCTCCGTTCAAACCGCTGAAACACAATGCTGATGCGAAAGAAGTCCATGCACTTCTGACCGGCTATAAAATCGGAGATGGTATCTGGAGCAAAATTTATGCGGAAGGGGAAAATATCCTTGCGGCTCCCATTCAGCTGTTCCTTGACGGAAAAGCGGTGAAAACCGGAAAAATCAAACTCGTCTCTGCCGAAAAGGATCGTATCGTTTATGAACTGACTTCTCAGGTCGGAAGAGTCAAGTTCCAGATCAATCAGGATTATGATTACGATGGATTCTGCAAACTGACCGTAAAAGTTATTCCTCAGGGAAAAGTGAAAGTCAAATCTTTTGAACTCCGGATCCCCTTGAAGAATGATCTTGTGAAATATTACACCTCTCTGCGCAGCAGTCGGAAGCGGTCTCTCGGAAGACCTGATTGGACCATCCCGGCAGGGCAGGGGGAACTGAAACTGGATGCCATTCTCAGGAAAAAGGGCAGAATTGAGCACTATTTCTGGCTCGGAGAAGAGTACAAAGGTCTCAGCTGGATCATTGACACCCAGCGCGGATTCACTGTTGATAAGAAAACCTACCCCTGCAAACTCATCCGGAAAGGGAATACCATCACCTATGTTCAGCAGATGGTGAACGTTCCGACCGAATGGAGCAAACCGTGGGAATTTGAAATGGGCTTCTCTCCCACACCTGTGAAACGACAGAACAAACAGTTCCGTACATTGAGCCAGTGGATGTATCACTATCCGGTGGCAAAAGGTTCCACCAACGGCGGAAGTATGCTCGTTTCACAATGGCCGCTGCTCTATTTCTATAACATCAATGAATTGCCGCAGGGCGATGATTCCTACTACCGCAAGCTCATGGAAACTCGCGGCAAAACTGTCAGCAATGAAGAACGGATCAAATTCGGCGAAGCATATATTGCCCGCCACAGCGACTGGATTCGGAAAAACAGACCGCTCGTTGAGATGTCTGTTTTCAGACGGCATGTGCTTGACCGCCGTAATTTTGGTCTTGACTATTATCTGCAGTATCACAATCCGGCGTTCTACTCCTATCGCTGGCCCGAAGCTGAAATGTATAAGGCTGAATGGCTCCCCTGGGATTATCCTGTGGACGATGCTCATAACGAATACATCGCGGCGCAGTCCTCCACCTACATCGACAAAATGCTTTGGGAGATCCTGACGCAGATCCGCTGGGGTATGGACGGCATGAATTTTGATTGTTTCGCTCTTGGAGGCGGTCATAACTCTGTCTCTATGAAAGGGTTCCGTGATGCTCCGGGGCGTGTTCCCATGGTCACGAACAGCAATATGCTTCAGATCGCCTCACCGGGATATATCCCCGCAACCAACCTGTTCGGCTGGCGTGAACTTCTGAAACGGACAGCTCATCTGCTTTATACCGAAAAACGGCTCGTCTTCGGTGTCCCCTGGGTGGAACTTCACTCAACAAACATTCAGGCCGTTCCGGTCACTGCGTTCTGCTCTACTGTGATTACAACTGAATGTGCCAGCGGCGGAAATGATTACTTCGACCGATTCCCCCGTGCTGCTGTCCTGGCTGATATCGCAGGACTTCAGTCCGGAGTGGTTCCCAGAAATATTATTTCAACCAAGTCCACAAAACTCTCACCGGAAGAACAGATGCGAACGATGATGGGGCTCTGTTTTGCCTATGGTTTGATGAACCATTTTGACCAGGGAATCATGAAGGGGTACACCGATTACGGAATTGCCCGTGATGCCATTTTCTCTTTCGGCTACGGAAGACCGGAAAACCAGACCATTGCGTTTTATGACAAGGAAACTCAGCCTGTTACTTGCAATGCAAAAAATATCCGCACAACGCAGGTTATCCGTCCTGACGGAAAGGCTCTCATTCTTGTCGGAAATATTGGTGAGAACGTCAAGGCAAAGTTTGATCTTTCCGGTTTGAATTACGGAAAATATAAAATCACAGATGTATTTACCGGGAAAGTTCTGCCGACTGCTGAAATTGAAGTTCAGCGGCACGGTTATGCTCTGTTGAAGATCGAAAAACTTTGATTCGGATCATTGAAATCTGAAAAATAATATACAAACCTAACAGGAGGAAAACATGAGAACTTCGTTGTTAACAGCTGCTTTTGCTGTTACCGCAGCTGCTTCATCGTTTGGAAATACGATTTCCGACGAGACATTGCTGCGTTTTGCACCAATGCCGAAAGCACCCGTGATCGATGGGCGGATCGACTACAATGAATGGAAGTATGCTTCCACCACTTTCGGAGGTATCTCTCCGAAAACAAAGTTGATGACCCGCCGTCAAAATGATTTCCGGATCGGTTACGATGCAAAATACATTTATTTTGCAATTTCCAGCGAAATCCCTCTTCCGCCCCAGTCTTTAAGCCCGGAAGATCAAGTCGAGTTCCAACTGCTCCCGCCGGGAAAAAAGGAACCTGTCGTAATCAAATTTGATGTCACTGGAAAAGGAAAAATCCCTGCCGGAGTCAAAGTCCGCAACACGATCGGATATGTTATTATGAACGCAGAGCAGGGGAAATGCTGGACAACAGAAATTGCAGTTCCTTATTCCGCTTTGGGCGTTTCAGGAATCAAGTCCGGCGAAAAATGGGGACTTCAGATGATCCGTCACTGGTCCAGCCAGAAGGAAACCGGATTCTTCCATCTTCCGAAAAAAGCTGGAGAAATGGCAACCTTTATTCCTGATTTCAATGCGCCGACCATCAGTTTCGACGGTTTCGGTCTGCTGATGTACACCGCAACCGGAAACTACAACTGGACCTATCGTATTGAGAATACCCTGAAACAAGATTTCGGTGTCCATTCTGAAAGTTACCGCTCCGGTGTCAATGCAGCTGCAACTCTTGACATCAACAATCCCGATCTCTTCGGCAAAGAAGAGAAAGTCCGGATCGGTTACAGTCAGGTGGTCAAACCCGGAAAAACCGGTTTGTTCCAGCTGCACATGATGGCTCAGTTCCCCGGAAAGCCCCGTCTGCTTTACTCCTTCCTGAAAGGATATAACAATGTTGTTTACTACAAACGCACCATGTTCTGGGATGTGATCCTTTCCCAGAGAGCTGCTGTTTATAAAGATGAGCGCGGTCTTCCTTACCTCAATGCCGGTTACTATCCCTCTTTCGGCGAAAAACTCCGTGTCGCTGCCAGTTTCAACAAGAAACTTCCCATCGTGAATGTTTCTATTACTGTCAGAAACTCCAAAGGAAAAGTCCTTCATACCTTCGCAAGATCCGGATTCGGACGTCCTCTGGAAGATTTTGAAGATCAGACGATCCTGAAGAATCTCCCTGTTGATGATTACACCGTGACCATGGAATCCATGGACATGAACGGAAAAACTTATACTCATGTGAGAACATTCTCCATTGCCAAGTTCCCGTGGCAGGGCTTGAACCTTGGAAAAGAACGGATCATTATTCCGCCGTTCAAACCCTTGAAAGTCGATAAAAAGAAACAGGAAGTCCATGCTCTGCTGACCGGTTATCAGATCGGCGGCGGTGTCTGGAACGCCATTTATGCTGAAAATGAAAATATTCTTGCGGCACCCATCCAGTTCGTGCTGAACGGAAAACCGGTTCCTGCAGGAAAAATCAAATTGCTCTCCGCAGAAAAAGACCGTGTTGTTTATGAAGCGACTACGGGCAGCGGAACAGTCAAATTCGTTCTCAATCAGGAATATGATTATGACGGATTCTGCAAACTGACGACCAAAGTCATTCCTCAGGGGATGGTCAAGGTTACCTCTTTCCAATTGCTGATCCCCATGAAGGCGGAATATGCAAAGTATTACGCTGCTCTTGGTTTCGGAAACAGAACCCGCGGACAGGGGAAACCTGATACGACCATTCCTGCAGCGCAGGGGGAAATCAAGCTGAATGTCAATCAGCGCAAAGGTTTTATCCTGAATTATTTCTGGTTCGGAACCGCTTATAAAGGTTTCAGCTGGATCATTGACACTCAGAAAGGGTTCGCGCTTGACAAGAAAAAATACCCGCACCGCATGGAGCGGAAAGGCAATACAGTTGTCTTTACTCAGGACATCGTGAATATGCCGACCGTCTGGGATAAGCCGTGGGAATTTACTTTTGGTTTCTCTCCCACACCGGTGAAGCCCATCAACAAGAACTATCGCAGTCTTTCAACCTGGATGTATGACTATAAGCCTGCCAAAGGTTCTGACAAAGCCAATATGTCGATCCAGCAGCTTCCTCTTGGCGAATATTATGATATTCAGGCAACACCTCCGGGTGGAGAAAGCTACTATCTGGATATTGTGAAGAACCGCGGCAGATTTATCCCCCCCGCAGAACGCAAGAAAATGGCAGATGAATATATTGCCAAACATAAAGATTGGATCCTGAAAAATGCCCCGATGGCAGATTTCAGCCTCATCCGGAAAATGTTTGAAGATCAGCGTGTCTGGGGCGACCATTACTTCCTCGTTTACAATGACCCCGCTCATTACTCCTACCGTTGGAAAGAAGCGGAAATGTACAAGGCAGAATGGCTCCCGTGGGATTACCCCGTGGATGATGCTCTGAACGAATATGTTGCATGCAAAACACCGCAGTATATCGACAAAATGCTTTACGATATGCGCAGATATGCCCGCTGGGGAATCGAAGGCATGAACTTCGACTGTTTCCCGCTTGGCGGCGGACGGAACACTGTCTCCTGCGGCGCATTCCGCGAAAAGCCCGGTCCGGTGCCGCTGATCTACAACCATAACATGCTTCAGATCGCTCCCTATGGAATCGTTCCCTGCCGCAATCTTTTCGGCTGGCGCGAACTTACCAAGAGAACGGCTCATATGCTTTATACCGAAGGTCGCCTTGTTCATGGTGTGCCCTGGGTAGAACTCCACTCCACAGATTCTGCAGTGCCGGCAGTGACCGCTTTCTGTTCCACTGTGATCACAACCGAATGTGCTTCTCTCGGAAGTGATTTCTTTGACCGGTTCCCGGAAAGCTATCTGCTGAGTGACCTTGCCGGACTTCAGGCTGGTGTCATGCCCCGTCCCATCGTTTCCACCCGTTCATCCAAACTGTCCCGTCAGGAACAGGTGAAATCTCTGATCTCATGGAGTTTCGCCAGCGGTTTGATGACTCATTGCGATCAGGGCGTTCTGAGAGGTCAGAAAGATTTCCAGGTCATGCGTGACGAAATCTTCAGTTTCGGATTCGGCAGACCGGAAAACAAGACCATTGCGTACTATGACAAAGAACCTCAGCCCATCAAATGCAAAGCTCCCATGGTTCGGACAACTCAGGTGATCCGTCCTGACGGAAAAACTCTGCTCATGGTCGGTAATATGGGCGACAAAGTGACAGCAACGTTTGATCTTTCCGGATTGAACTATAAGAAATACAAAATCACAGATGTCTTTACCGGAAAAGTTCTGCAGAAAGCAGAAGTTGAGCTGTCCCGTCATGGATATGCTCTGCTGAAGATCGAAAAACTCTGATTTTTCTGATATCAGTATTAAAACCGGAGAACTTTTCAGTTTCTCCGGTTTTTTTATTTGGAAGACATTGACAGCCGGATATTTTACAGCAGAAATGCCGTTTCTTTTGCTTCACGGATTGACTGTTTTTGTCCGGGTTACCTTTTATTCCATAAAAAATGCTGATTTTTTATGGATTTTTGGCGGATAATTCTATTTTTTTTATAAAACAGGTCTTGTTTTTTTCAGGTTTATGGAGTATAATTCAGTAAAATCTATACAGAACATTTTTATCATCCGGAGGCATCTTTCATGCAAAAACGATTTTTAATTGCTGCATTGTCAATTTCAACTGCAGTTTCAGCACTGGGTTATTCCCTGTCAGATGAAACCTTGCTTCGTTTTTCCGCGATGCCTGAAGTTCCGGTTATTGATGGTAAAATCGACTATAATGAGTGGAAATACGCCTCAACAACTTTCGGCGGAATTTCCCCGAAAACAAAATTGATGACTTTCCGCCAGAATGATTTCAGAATCGGTTATGACGATAAGTTTGTTTACTTTTCCATCACAAGCGAAATTCCGCTGCCGCCCCAGACTCTTGATAAGGACGATTGCGTGGAATTACAGCTCCTGCCTCCCGGAAAGACGAAACCTGTTGTGATCAAATATGACTATTCCGGAAAAGGACAGGTTCCTGCAGGTGTGAAAATCAGAAGTTCTATCGCTTATACGACCATGAATGCCGAACAGGGAAAATGCTGGATCACTGAAGCTGCGATCCCTTATTCTGTCCTTGGCGTTTCCAAATTCAATGACGGGGAAAAATGGGGGCTTCAGATGATCCGTCACTGGTCCAGCAAGAAAGAGACCGGATATTTCCATCTTCCGAAAAAGAACGGCGAAATGGCAACTTTTATTCCGGATTCCAAGGCTCCGGTTTGCAGTTTTGACGGATTCGGTCTGCTCATGTATCAGAATGCCGGAAATTATATGTGGACCTACAGAGCCGAAAATACTCAGAAACATAAATTCGGCGTGATTTCCAAAAGTTACCGTTCCGGTGTCAATGCCGCTGCAACTCTTGATATCACAAATCCCGACCTCATCGGAAAAGAGGTCAAGGCTCTCATTGCCGGAAACAAAATGCTTAATCCCGGAGAAACTGCTCTGTTCCAGCTCCATATGGTGGCTCAGTTCGCCGGAAAACCACGTTTGCTTTACTCTCATCTGAAAGGTTATAATAACATTGATTATTACAAACGGGTGATGTTCTGGGATACTTCCATCTCTCAACGGGCGGCAACTTATAAAGATGAGATCGGTCTGCCTTACCTCAATGCCGGTTATTATCCCTCTTACGGAGAAAAGCTCCGTGTTGCGGCAAGTTTCAATAAAAAACTCCCCATTGCCAATGTGAGCATTACAGTACGGAACTCAAAAGGAAAAGTCCTGCATCGTTTCTCCAGATCCGGTTTCGGTCGTCCCGTAGAGGATTTTGAAGACGAAGTGATTTTGAAAAATCTGCCCGTGGATAGCTATACCGTGACCATGGAATCCATGGATATGAACGGAAAAACTTATAATCATGTCCGGACGTTTGCTATTGCCAAGTTCCCGTGGCAGGGCTTGAATCTCGGAAAAGAACGGATCATTATTCCGCCGTTCAAACCCTTGAAATTGAATAAACAAACCCGGGAGATCCATGCTTTGCTGACCGGTTACAAGATCGGCGGCGGGATTTGGAATGCTGTTTATGCAGAAGGCGAAAATATCCTCGCAGCTCCGATTCAGTTTGTGCTGAATGGAAAACCGCTCCCCGCGGGAAATATCAAACTGCTCTCTGCAGAAAAAGATCGCATCGTTTATGAAGCAACTGTAACCGAGGGAAAACTTAAACTCATCTTGAATCAGGAGTATGATTATGATGGTTTCTGCAAGTTGACGACAAAGATCATTCCTCTTGCTCCGATCAAGGTCAAATCTTTTGAACTGCATATTCCTATGAAAGATAAGTATGCAAAATATTATGCAACGATCCGTGGAAACCGTCCCCGTGCCCAGGGAAAGCCTGACACAACGATTCCGGCGGGGCAGGGTGTGCTTGATATCAAAGGTGCTCTGCAGGAAAATGGCAGAGTTATGAACTATTTCTGGTTCGGAACTGCATACAAAGGTTTCAGCTGGATCATTGATACTCAGAAAGGTTTTTCTATCGAAAAGAAAAAATATCCGCATCGCATGGTTCGGAACGGGAATGCAGTCATCTTTGTCCAGGACATTGTGAACAGACAGACTGTCTGGGACGCCCCCTGGGAGTTCACATTCGGATTTTCTCCCACACCTGTGAAACCGATCAACAAAAATTACCGTACTCTTTCAACCTGGATGTATGATTATCCCCTGCCGACAGGCGCGGATAAATGCAATATGCAGGTCGAACAGCTCCCACTGGGCGATTATTATGATGTTCAGGCTGTGCCCAATGGCGATGATTATTATTACAGACAGATCGTCGCCAGCCGCGGAAAAGTCATATCTGATGCGGAACGCAACAGAATGGCTGATGCCTATATTGCAAAACATAAAGATTGGATCCTGAGAAATGCTCCTCTTGCTGATTTCAGCCTGATCCGGAAACTTTTTACAACCAAGCGCGCCTGGGGCGATCATTATATGCTCATGTATAATGACCCGGCTTATTACTCCTATCGATGGAAAGAGGCGGAGATGTACAAGGCTGAATGGCTGCCATTCGATTATCCCGTCGATGATGCGTTGAATGAATACGTCGCAAACAAAACTCCGGAATACATCGACAAGATGCTGTGGGAAATGCGCCGTTATGTCCGTTGGGGGCTCGATGGTATGAATTTTGACTGCTTCCCGCTGGGCGGAGGAAGAAATACCGTCTCAATGGGTGCTTTCCGTGAAAAGCCCGGAAGAGTTCCTTTGATGTACAATCATAACATGCTTCAGTTCGTTCCGGAAGGAATCATTTATGCCAGAAACTTTTTCGGATGGCGTGAACTGACCAAGAGAACGGCTCACATGCTTTATACCGAAGGAAAACTCATCCATGGTGTCCCCTGGGTGGAACTTCATGCAACTGATGCGGCAGTTCCGGCAGTTGCGGCATTCTGTTCAACGGTAATTACTATGGAATGCGGTTCTGCCGGGAAAGATTATTTCGACCGTTTCCCCGAAAGTTATGTGTTGAGTGACCTTGCCGGAACTCAGGCTGGTGTTGCGCCGCGTCCCATCGTTTCCACTCATTCTACCAAATTGACCCGCGCAGAACAGGTCAAGTCTCTCATCAGCTGGATCTTCGCCTATGGTATGATGAACTATTGCGATCAGGGCGTTTTGAAAGGACAGAAAGATTTCCGGGTTCAACGGGATGCAATTTTCGGTTTCGGTTATGGCAGACCTCAGAACAAAACCATTGCTTTCTATGATAAAGAACCTCAGCCGATTACCTGCAATGCTCCCATGGTCCGGACAACTCAGGTGATCCGCCCCGATGGAAAAGCTCTGCTCATGATCGGTAATACCGGAGATAAAGTCAAGGTGAAATTTGATCTCTCCGGGTTGAAGTATGGAAAATATAAAGTGACGGATCTGTTTACCGGAAAGGTTCTGACAAGTACAGAGCTGGAACTGCCCCGTCACGGTTATGCACTTTGGAAAATAGAAAAACTTTGATCATAATAAAAAAGAAAGGAAAACATTATGAAAAAAAGTATCATTCTCTCTTCAATGTTGACTGTTGCATGTTTCGCAGGTGCCGCAGAATATGTTTTTGATTCTCAGGCAGATTGCAGATTGGAAGGCGGAAAAAGACTGGAATTCAAGGATGGATGCCATGTCCTGAAAGGTGCCTGCCATTTCATGACAGATAAAGCTTTTACCAATAATCCGGCAAAAAAGTATAAACTGTTTGCAGATATCAAGCGCGGAACCAACCAGAAAACCAGTGGCTTGACTTTTGCAGTCATGTATCTTGATGAAAAAGGAAGAACGATCCAGACCCGTGAATATCTGACGGTTCCCAACTCCTTTACCGAACTTGCAAAGCCGATGAAGCCCACTGATAAGGTTATCACACTCAAGAAACCTGCAAATTTCAAAAAAGGTTACAACTGGCCCGTCGTTGTCGCTTTTGAAGCAAAAGCAGATGAATCTGATATTCCCAACCCCAAAGTTACCACCAAAACCAGCAAGGTGGTGATTGGTGCAGATACCATTACAGTGACTCTTGACAAGCCGACTTTTGCAGCTTATCCTGCCGGAACAAAAGTCAGACTCCACTATGCTCTGGCTTTCTACCGTCCGCTGAATATCGACAAGTTCTACAACCATCCTACAGACAAATGGGTTACCATCGGCGGCGATGTCCCCATGCCCAAAGGCGTGAAAAAATTCAAACCCGTTATCGTCTACTATGACTGGGCTAAAGGTACCACAAAAACCGTTCTGGTCCGCAACTTCAAGCTCATTGAGGAATAAGAAATGAAAAAGATTCAGACAGCCGTTTATTATTTCCCCAACTACCATGTGGATCCCCGGAATGAAGCTGTTCATGGACAGGGATGGACCGAATGGGAACTCATGAAAGTCGCGCGTCCCCGTTTTGAAGGACATGATCAGCCGAAGGTCCCTCTTTGGGGATATGAAGACGAGGCAGATCCCGCAGTAATGGCAAAAAAAATCGACGTCGCTGTAGAACATGGTGTCGATGCGTTTATCTTTGACTGGTACTGGTACGAAGGACCCTATCTGGAACGCTGTCTGAAAGAAGGTTTCCTCGGCGCGCCCAATAATGACAAAATGAAATTTGCTCTTATGTGGGCGAACCATGACTGGAAGAATTTCCATCCGGGCGGACGGGATACGAAAAACTATCCCATCAACTTCCCGTGGAGTACCCGCCGGGAAACTGTCGGATACGTCTGGGATTATATCATTGAAAACTTCATGACCAAGCCAAATTACTGGCGCGTGGATGGTCTGCCGTACTTCTCCATTTATGCTGTGAACCGTTTTATTGGTCAGATGGGCGGCGTGGAAGCAACCGCAGAAGTTCTCGCTGAGTTCCGTGAAAAAGCCGTCAAAGCCGGTTTGCCCGGAATCCATATCGGCGGTATCTGGTTTGACGTTCTCGACAGTCATCCGGCTTACTCCGAATGTCCTCAGGCTGACTGGGCAAACAAACTCGGTTTCTCCAGCTACACCAGTTACAACAACTGCTGCACGACTGATGAATGGTTCCGGAACTTCCCGCACATTGATTACGATAAATCTGCGGAAGAGTACTATCAGATCGCCCGCAAGGCTATGACAACTCTTCCCGCACCGTATCACCCCGTTGTAACTGCCGGATGGGATTCCACGCCACGCTGTACGCAGTCTGAAGTTTATGATGCCAAGCCGTCCTATCCCTATCTTGGTGTGATGCAGCCCACTCCTGAAAAATTCGGAAAAGCCGTTGCAGAAACAGTAAAGATTTTGAAAGAATATGCTGCAGATAATCCGATTTTCTTCATCAACGCATGGAACGAATGGACAGAAGGAAGCTATCTGGAGCCTGACACCCGGTTCGGTATGGCTGTATTGGAAAACCTGAAAAAAGAACTTGCTTTACAATAATTTACAGAAAAGAGGTCTTTTTATGAAAAGAATGAACCCCGCCTGCAGGCGGGTAAAGCACCAGTGCTTTACCTTGATAGAGCTGTTAGTGGTAATTGCAATCATCGCGATTCTTGCAGGAATGCTTCTGCCTGCTTTGAACAGTGCCAGAGAAAAAGGAAGAAGTTCTTCGTGTGTGAATAATTTGAAAGGCATTGGAACTGCTCAGGCAATGTATTCTGATGATCACGACGGTTGGATTCTTCCCTGTAGAATGCCAAATTATGAAGAGTCTCAGGATCAGTGGTTTATGGTTCTTTCAGGCGTTGACAGTTCCGGTGTGAAAAGCAAAAAATATGCCGGATGGGGAGTCGCTTTTTATGGGCTAAATAATCCAAAAGGATCTTTTTATTGTCCTTCTGCCAATCCGAAAGTGAAATATGGCTGCACAACATATGGCATCAACCGTTTTTTGCTGGGAGATGACGGAGTTGGTTATTACGCCAGAAAAACTTCATGTGTAACCAGTGCAGCTTCAGCTGTTTTTTCTGCAGATTTATCTCATACAGGAACTTATCGTATGCATGATTCCGGATCTTTGGCATTCCGTCATGGCGGCGATCCCGGAGATGGTGTCCGTGGGCTCGGTTCGGGATACAATCTTAAATCCGGTGGAGCTGGTTATACTCCCGCCGGAAAGACGAACGTCCTTTATTTTGACGGTCATGTTTCAAGCTTGAGCTTGCAGCAGGTGATGATCCTTGATGGCGGGATTAATAACCATAAATTCATAAAGTCTACAGGTTTTAATCCTGATCAGAAAAGTGCCCCGTTGATGTAAAACCACATGAAATGGTACGGCATAACAAAGCTGCTTGAAAAATTATCTTTGTTATGCTGGATTGTATAGTGAACACCCCCAAAAAAATTTTATATAGGAGTTTGAAAATGGAAAGAGCAGGCAGGACTTTTTGCAGCAGGTTTACTTTGATCGAATTGTTAGTTGTTATCGCAATCATTGCGATTCTTGCCGGCATGCTGTTGCCCGCATTGAACAGTGCCAGAGAAAAAGGGCGCAGTGCCAGCTGTACCAATAATTTAAACACGATCGGCAAAGCTCAGGCTATGTATTCTGCGGATCATGATGACTGGATCCTGCCCAGCCGTATGCCGAATTATGATGGCAATTACGACCAGTGGCATATGGTGCTTTCCGGAAAAGATACCAGTGGAAAAAAGAATCCGAAATATGCCGGTTGGGGGGCAAGTTTCCACGGAGATTTCAGATACGCAGGAAAAGGAAAAACCTGTACTTTTACCTGCCCGACGGCGAATCCGAATGTTGCCTGGACAACAACTCATTATGCCCACAACCGTTTTTTACTGGGAGATGTCAAAGAGGATGGGGTCCAAAAAGTTTTTGCCAGAAAAACTTCTTGCGTAACCTCCGCATCTTCAGTAATTTTTGCCAGCGA
This sequence comes from Lentisphaeria bacterium, assembly GCA_017456495.1. Classification (GTDB taxonomy): domain Bacteria; phylum Verrucomicrobiota; class Lentisphaeria; order Victivallales; family UBA1829; genus SIG79. The sequence continues at coordinate 40,021 of JAFTJI010000077.1, forward strand.
CCTGGTCAATAAAGGAGGTTCTTATTTGCATGATATGGCATCATCTTCATACCGTCATGGCGGGAGTGGAGATCCCGGTGATGGAACACGGGGAGTCGGAACAGGTTGGCATTAAAAAAACAATAAATTAGGTTATATTCCGTCAGGCAGGACAAATATCGTTTACTTTGATGGTCATGTTCATTCCATGTCCGTTGCAGAAGCTGTTGCCTTTGAAGGTAATGTTGATGGCAAACTTCTGAAAACCGGCTGGAATGATGTCCGCGGTCCGGAGTGGGCTTATTAAAATAGTGTTTTCTCTGAAAAAACTCCTGAAAGGTTCTGTTCAGGAGTTTTGGGCACTTATTCTAATCTTCAGGAGTCAAAATGAAGAAAATATTTTCTGCTGTTGTCCTTTTTGCGGCAGTGAGTATATTCGGGAATCCAATGTCCGATAAAACCATTTTACGCTTTGCTGCCATGCCTGCGGCTCCGGTGATAGATGGAAAAATCGGTGTCGATGAATGGAAATATGCCTCAACGACCTTTGGCGGGATCTCTCCGGAAACTGGATTGATGACACGCCGCCAGAATGATTTCCGTCTGGGGTATGATGCAAAAAACATTTACGTTGCTATTACCAGCGAAACACCTCTTGCTCCCCAGCCTCTTACAGACGCGGATCGCGTGGAGTTCCGTTTCATCGCCCCCGGAAAACAGACTCCTGTTGTGATTTCTTTTGACAGCACAGGGAAAGGAAATATCCCTGCCGGAGTGATCGTGAAAAACGGTATTGATGTTGCCTTGATGAACTCCGAACAGGGCAAATGCTGGACCGCTGAAGTTGCGATTCCCCTTTCCGTCTTCGGTCTCACTTCTATTCAAGATGGAGAGGAATGGAAATTCCAGATGATGCGTCATTGGTCAAGCCGGAAGGAAACAGGATATTTCCACAATCCGAAAAGGAATAATGAAATGGCGACCTTTATTCCGGATCGGAACGCCATGATTGTCAGCTTTGACGGTTTCGGACATCATATGTATCCCGCAACCGGAAACTACAATTGGACCTACCGGATTGAGAATCCGCACAACTTTAAAGCCTATGTTCACTCCAACAGTTTCCGATCCGGGTTGAATGGCGCTCCAACCCTTGACATCAATAATCCTGATCTTCTTGGCAGTGAAACAAGAGTCCGGATCGGTTACAGTGCGTTGCTCCATCCCGGAAAAACGGAGTATTTCCGTCTTTACATGATGGCTCAGTTCCCCGGAAAAGCACGCTGTCTTTACTCTCAAATCGTTGATAATACGAAAGAACGCCGTCCGCTTTATCAGCGTGTGATGTTCTGGGATACTGTTCTGTCCCAGCGTGCAGCCGTTTATCAGGATGAAGTCGGTTATCCCTACTTGAGCAGCGGTTTTTATCCCTCTTACGGAAACAAGCTCCGGGTCGCTGCAACATTCAATCCGAAATTGCCTGTCGGTTATGCGGAGATCAATGTCCGGGATTCCAAAGGAAAGGTCATACATACATTCCGAAAGAGCAATTTCGGCAAGGCGTTAAAAGATTTTGAAGACCAGACTGTCCTTCCGGAACTTCCCCTGGGTGATTACACTGTGACAATGGATACCATCGCTCTGGATGGCAGAAAATTCAGTCATACAAGAACCTTTTCTGTCCGCAAGTTTGCATGGCAGGGATTGAATCTTGGAAAAGACCGGGTAATCATTCCGCCTTTCAAGCCTTTGAAGTACAGCTCTGTGTTCAGCAAAGAAGTTCATTCCCTGCAGACCGGCTACAAACTCGGTGACGGGATCTGGCAGGAGATCTATGCGGAAAAAGAGAATATCCTTGCTGCGCCTGTTCAGCTTTTTCTTGACGGTAAACCCGTCAAAGCCGATTCCATCAAGCTGATTTCTGCCGCAAAAGATCAGATCGTCTTTGAAACCTCTTCCAAAATGGAGAAAGTAAAATTTGTTCTGCGTCAGGATTACGATTATGACGGATTCTGCAAGGTGACTGTAACAATGATTCCGGATGGAACAGTCAAAGTCAAAAACTTTGAACTGCGCATCCCCCTGAAAAATAAAATTGTAAAATATTACTCGTCTTTGCACGGAAACCGCCGCCGTGGTCAGGGAAAAGTCGATTGGTCTGTCCCGAAAGGCGAGGGGGAACTCAACATGTCTGCTTTTGTTCACTCAAAAGGACGAATCCAGAATTACTTCTGGATGGGTGGGGAATATAAAGGGCTTGGCTGGATCATTGATACCCAGAAAGGGTTCTCTCTGAACCGGAATACTGTCCCTTACAGAATCGTTCGCAAGGGGGATACTCTCACCTACATAATGGATATCGTGAACATCCCGGCAGAATGGAAAAACTCCTGGAGTTTTGAAATCGGTTTCATCCCCACTCCTGTTAAACCCCAGAACAAACGTTATCGTGCAATCTCCCAGCCGATGTATGACTATCCTACTGCTGAAGGTTCTGTCGCAGCCGGTATGATGAATGTCTTCCAATGGCCCCTGGATTACAGCTATGACATCAACCAGTTCCCCAATGGAGATGATTCCTACTACCGTACGATCCTTGCCAGCCGCGGTAAAAAGGTTACTGAGCCCCAACGGAAAAAATATGCTGATGATTATATTGCACGGAATCAAGAGTGGATCTTGAAACATGCTCCGCTTACAGACTTGAATGTGATCTGGAAAAAGTTCTATGACCGCCGCGTTTATGGCGAAGATTACTTTCTGATGTATCATAATCCGGCTTACTATTCCTGCCGCTGGAGAGAAGCTGAGATGTATAAAGCAGAATGGCTTCCGTGGGATTATCCTGTGGATGATGCCCATAATGAGTATATCGCATGCCAAACCCCGGAATACATTGATAAAATGCTGTGGGAAATAAAAAAACAGATCGATTACGGTTTCGATGGCATGAACTTTGACTGTTTCCCCCTTGGCGGCGGGTTTAACACCGTTTCAATGAAAGCCTTCCGGGAACATCCGGGAAGTGCGCCGATCATCAGTAATGCCAACATGCTTCAGACGGCATCAGCAGGAATCAATCATGTAACCAATCTGTTCGGCTGGCGCGAATTGATGAAACGGACTGCTCATCTGCTTTATGTCAATAACCGTCTGGTCTTCGGCGTTCCCTGGGTCGAGGTTCACGATACCAATGTTCAGCCTGTCTGTATTGCCTCTTTCTGTTCCACTGTAATAACTACAGAATGCGGCAGCGGCGGAAAAAGTTACTTTGACCGTTTCCCGGAAGGCGCAGTTCTTGGGGATATCGCCGGGCTTCAGTCCGGTGTCGTTCCCCGGACGATCTTTTCCACTTCATCCGGTAAAATTTCCAAAGCGGAACAAATCAAGAGTTTGATTGCCTTCTCCTTTGCATATGGTCTGATGAATCATGTTGATCAGGGCGTGACAAGAGGTTACAAAGATTACCGGATTGCCAGAGATGAAGTTTTTTCATTCGGTTACGGCAGACCGGAAAACAGAACTATTGCATTTTATGACGCTGAAAAGCAGCCCATTACCTGTAATGTGAAATCCATCCGTACAACGCAGGTGATCCGCCCGGATGGAAAAGCTCTCCTGATGGTTGGTAATACCGGCGATAAAGTCAAGGTCAAGTTTGATTTCTCCGGGTTGAAGTATGGGAAATACAAGATCACAGATGTTTTTACCGGAAAAGTTCTGCCGTCTGCGGAAATCGAAGTCCAGCGTCATGGCTATGCTTTACTGAAAATCGAAAAACTTTAAAGGAAATTTGTAATGCGGGATGAACGGGTAATTGACTATATAACACCGGTGCGTATTGTCGCCTCGGAGCATTGCGGGAACACTCAAATTCTGCTGAAAGAATCTCCGGGGCAGGCTTCAACATCTGCCAGACCGGAGTGTATCCTTGAACCGGGAGGTTGGATCGTTCTGGATTTCGGACGTGAATATTATGGCGGAATTGAACTCGTTTTTGGAGCATTCGAAGAGTCCATGCGGCACGTTTTGCTGACATTTGGAGAATCTGTTGCCGAAACGTTTTCGCATCCCAGGCACGGTCATTCGGTTCAGGAAACGATGCTCTCTTTCCCCGCATGGAGTGTCATTACTTTCGGAAAACTTGCATTCCGGTTTGTAAAACTTGAAAATACAAACAGTTATCCAGTCGGGATTCAGGGGATCCGGGCATCGTTTCTGCATCGGGAATTCTCTGCTGAAGCCTCGTTCCGCTGTTCCGATCCGCTTTTGAATGAGATCTGGAATGCCTCCGCATGGTCTCTGAAACTCTGCATGCAGGATTATATGTGGGACGGCGCAAAGCGTGATCAGCTTGTTTGGATGGGTGATCTTCTGCCGGAGCTTTTTACCTGTGCAACCCTGTTCGGACATCAGGAAATAGCAGAAAAGAGTCTGGATTATCTCCGTGATGAGACTCCTTTGCCGCAAATGATGAACGGTTGCGGAACATATTCGTTCTGGTGGATCATCGGGCAGGGATTCTGGTATCGTCGGTTCGGGTCACTTGAATATTTGAGAATGCAGCATGATTATTTAAAGGGATTGGTGACACTTCTCGCCGGAATGATTTCTGAGAATGGCGATCTTCAGCTGAAAGGCGGCTATCAGCTTCTGGATTGGGCAACAGGTATTGGCGTTGATGACGGACCCGCCATCCGAGCCGGATCTCATGCAATTTTACGATTGGCGTTTCTTGCCGGTGCTGAGCTATGCCGTGTTCTCAATGATGAAGAAACCGCATTGATTTGTGATGCCGCTGCGGAAAATTTATTGCGGAAACCGTTGCCGTTGTCGCACAGTACCGCTGCCAATGCGTTTCAGGTTCTTGCAGGGTTCCGGGATGCAAAAGAAGTTTATGACCAGTGTTTCTCTGGGAATTTACCTCATGGCTTGTCAACATTCCTCGGCTGCTTCGTTCTGGATGCCTGTGCAAAAGCCGGACACCGGAAAGAGGCTTTGGAGTATATGCGTCAATACTGGGGCGGGATGCTGTCTGTCGGTGCGACCTCATTCTGGGAACATTTCGATCTGGACTGGCTGAAAGATGCCGGACGGATTGATGAGCTTGTTCCTGAAGGGAAGCATGATATTCACGGTGAATATGGTGAAGGCTGTTTCAAGAGTTACCGGAACAGCTTCTGTCACGGTTGGGGTTCCATGCCGGCAGAGTGGCTCTCACGGCAAATTTGCGGCGTAGACTTCGTTGATTCCCGGACGATCCATTTTATGCCTGATCTCTGCGGACTTGAGTGGGTCGAGGCAGATTTTCCTGTTTCCAATGGAATGATCCGGGTTCATCTCTCATCAGAAAAACAGGATATATCCGTTCCGGAAGGTTTTACCGTTATACGGCAGAACTGAAAGAGTTGTGGCTCATGAAAGAATATTTATCCAGCAAGATGTTTACGGATCCGGAGTTCCCCGTGGCGGTTTCCCGTCTGCTCCAGCGGTCCCAAATGACACCGCACACCCATGATTTTATCGAATTTGTACTTGTCGCGGAAGGTCATACGATCCATCGTGTTGGTGCGGAAGGGGATTCTCTTTCCTATGGCTTGATCCAGGGGGATTGCTTTACGATCCTTCCCGGGGAAGTTCATGCTTATTCCGACAGTAAAAACCTTGTTTTGTACAACGTCGCCTTCAAGGAAGAACTGCTTCAGAGTGTTCTTTCCGAGCTGAAGCAGTTGCCCATGTGGTCAAGATTGTTTGAATCCGGCAACTCTCCGCTGAGTAAACGGTTGCATTTACTGCCCCATGAACGGATCAGAGCGGAAAGTTTTCTCCGGAAGATGATGTTGGAATTTTCTTACCGCCGTCCGGGATATCAATTCCGGGTAAAACTTGCATTGATGGAGATGCTTTGCGCTGTTGATGATGCCAATATCGTTGAATGGCAGCCTTATGATGTGGAACCTTACAGCGGTTTGCTGAAAACTCTGGATTATCTGGAAAAAGTGGAAAGTGAGCCCTTCAATTTGACGGAACTTTCCCGTATGGCAGGGATGAGCGTCTCTTCTTATACAAAAAAATTCCGGGAAATGATCGGGGATTCTCCCTGCGAATATTTTCTCGGGATCAAACTGGAAAAAATCCGGAGTGAGCTTCTCCGGTCTGATATTTCCGTTTCAGAACTTGCTTTTAAATACGGCTTCTGCGATACGTCTTATATGATAAAATTATTCCGTCGCAGGCATGGTTTGACCCCCACGCGTTACCGGAATATCATCATGTCAAAATCTAAATAAACTTCTTTTTTTTGTATCGTTTAATACCATTTAATATCGTTTGCTGTCAAATAGTGCTGATTAATATTTTATCTGAAAAGGCGTGTAACATAAAAAAGGACATGGAGTCCTCTATTACAGAAAAAATCCATGTCCTCAATAATATGGCTGTTCTGTTTATTCTGATAAGTATTTCTTCAGATCATGCCATGCAAGTTTCGGCTTGCGGTATTCGTCGACCAGTCCTTTGTTGTTGTAACCGCGCGGACGCATCATGATCCGCTCATTGTCGTCGACTTGTGTGTTGCAGAACTGCCAGTAAAGCACGCCGCTGTAACGGGGATCTTTCCGGATCAGTTTCAGTGTTGAAAGGATCAGCTGACTCTGATAATCTTCCGACCAGCGTCTGCCGCTGTGATCGCCGGGCAGGGCGGCTGCCCCGATTTCACTGATGATCATCGGCTTATCAGCCAACTCCGGTGTGCTGCGGACAAAATCTGCGATTCGGTCAAGTTCCGCCTTGATGATATTCTGATCAAAAAACGTATAAGTTCCGTTATACCAGCCAGGATAGGTGTTGAAAGCGGCAATATCCACAAGATCAAGACACTTGTCTCTGTCTGACATCATGGTTGCAAAAGTGACCAGCCGGGAAGAGTCTTCCGCTTTGACTGCAGTTGTCAGTTCCGCAATACACCTGCGTGCGCTGTCATCATTTGTGATTGCTTCGTTAAGGAATCCCCAGAAGACGATGCTGGGGTGGTTGATGCTGTTGCGGATCATCCGTTTCAGGGCGGATTTCTGACGGCGGATAAATTCGTCGTTGTTGAGCGAATCCAGCGGGTTCTCCCAGCCGAGAGACTCATCCCAGACAAGCAGACCGAGTTCATCAGCGAGATCCAGCATGTGTTCCGATTGCGGATAATGGGAACCGCGGATGAAGTTCATACCGGAATCTTTGATCATCTGCAAATCAGCCTTGAGCTGTTCGTAAGGCATCGCTGCACCTGTCAGCGGATAAACGTCATGACGGTTCACTCCGACAATGTTCAATTCTTTGCCGTTGAGGTAAAGTTTTGCATTTTTTGATTCGATGGAACGCAGTCCGAAACGGGTTTTACAGCAATCGTCTCCGCAAGTGAGTTCCAGTGTGTAGAGATTCGGTTCATCCGGCGACCAGAGTTTTGGATCATTGATGGAGAACTCAAAATCTCCTGCACCGGGGAACTTCATTGTCGTTCCGTCGGAAAGTTTTGCTGTGATCGGTTTTTCAGGACCATCCAGCTCAATATGCAGCTGAACCTTTCCGGAAAAGGGATCTGCGGGGATAACTTTCACATAAGAAAAGCTTGTTTCCGGCAACTCTCTGATCGTGACATCGCGGTAGATCCCGCCGAAGCCGTAGAAGTCATAAAATCTACGGAATTCCGATTCCGGAGTCTCCTGAATGGTGTTATCGCAAATGATTTTCAGCGTATGAACGCCTTTTTCTCCTGCATCAAAACGGATGGAAAGGGGCGTGTAAGCAGTGAGTTCTTCTCCGATTTTTTTATCATCCCAGAAAATTTCTGCCCGCAGTCCGATTCCTTCCAGGTGCAGTTCGCAGTATCCTCCGCATTGAACTTCGCGCCAATAAGCGGCTTTCCCGCGTTTGCAATAATATTCCCCTGCTGCATCAAAACAGCTCGGGACTTGCATTTTTACCGATTTTCCATTTTCGAATGAAAAATTCCAAAGTCCATTCAAAAGCATGATTTTTCCCTTCTGCCGAAAAGTTACTTGATCTTGTATTCCTTGGAAACAGAGCCGTCTTTACGGATCAGTTTGACAACAAGAGAATCGCCTTTGGCTTCAACGATTGTCATACAGTTGTCGTAGGTAAAACGCATTCCCTCGTTGATGAACATTGCAAAGGGAACATTTGCCGTTGAGTGCTTCTTTTTTCCGTCGATTGTAACGGCTATATCGCTGTTTGCAGGAGCGAAATAGCCACGGTGAATATGTCCGGAAACCAGAAGGTCAAGGCGTTCTGACGGAGCTTTCCCGGTAAAGATCCCGTTCATGACATTCAGAATCGTCCGTGCATAACCTGATCTCGGGGAGAGCGTCGGAAAATGGGCAAACATGATCCGGTGTTTTGCTGTTTGAAATTCCGGCGTTTTAACTGCTTTTTTCAGCCATTCCCGCTGCTTGGAGTTCCATACATCCAATCCGATAATACAGACATCTCCGAACCGGTTGATGGAATATCCCCGGAAGTCAGGCGTTCCGAAAACGTCAAAGAATGTGTTCGGGGAGCATCCGGCATATTCATGGTTTCCGCGGAAGTTGAGGATCGGCTTTTTGCTTGCAAACGAGAGCTGTGCATCAAGATATCCGTGGAAAATTGAACGGATCCCTGTGCTGTTGGATATCATATCGCCCACATTCACCAGAATATCACAGCTGTCCATCAGCTTTTTATTGTCAAGAAGCGGTTTCAAACCATAACCTTCATTATGGACATCCGTGAAAACTCCGATCGTCAGATCTTTTTTTCCATGAGTGGTAAATGTATAGAGTGAACCATCCTGCGGAAAAGTTACTGCCGGGGAATAGGTTCCGTTCACATTCTCAATTTTGTATTCATAAACAGTGCCTTTTGCCAGCCCTTTCAGCTGAACTTTATGAAGCCTCTGGTCTCTGTCCCAGCTGTTGTTCCTGTCCCATGATCTGACAGCTTTGAATTTTGTTTCGCCTTTTTTCCGGTAGTAAAGTGTGGAACCGGTTCTTCCGTAGTTGAACCATCCGATATTCATTTCTGTTTCAGAAGCAGCATAAAGCCAGGGACCATAAATGATTTTTTCCGCCGGAACAGAACGCTCGGCTGAAAGCTTTTCATATTCGGCGCGGGAGAGCTTCTTATCGGAATAGTAGTGAAACTTAAGCTGAGCAGCGGTATCATACGAACCGAGAATCAGTTCGGGATAACGGGGGATATTCTGGAAGTCATTTCCGACATTCTGCCAGACAACATAAGTTTTATATTTCGGGATAAGCCGTGCAATATGGAATTTCAGAGAAGAATCCACAAGATTCGGCTGGATCATCGAAAGTTTGAGACGCATTTCGGTTGTCCAGTAATCATCGAAGATTTTGCTCTTGTGTTCCCACTTGCCATTAGAAGCATAACGGTGGGTGCCGGAGCCCCAACAGAACTGATAAACGCTTGGTTCGGGATTCATTCCGCCGAGGAAGAGCTCAATGCAGTCTCCAGCCCAGAGATTACCTTTGTCGACTGGTCTGGTATCTTCCCGTTTATCATAACATTTCATACCGATATAAAGATATTCTCCATCATGAAAAACACGAACTTCTGTTTTGGAATCCGGCATTTTCTTTGTCCGGAAAGGAACAAAGTCATCAAAGAAACCGGCTTTCTTCCAGTTGGATTCTCTGAGTTCTCCATCAAGAGTCATTTTCCCGTTCAGATAAGGTGCTGCAATAGCTTTGCTGTATGAGACAGTCGAATTTTTTACTGATTTTTCGATCATGTTGATTGTACTGCATCCGGTGAAGAGGACCGCAGCGGCTGCGGAGAGCAGCAGAAAACACTTGTTCATGATAAAACCTTTCTGATATTGTAAGTTCTTTTTGTGTTGCCTGAAATATTTTCTGCAATGCTGTTCAAACGGCATTTGCAGGAGAGTGTGCCTGTCAAAGCGATCTCTGCTTTGATGACTCCGCTCTTTTTCCGTTCCCATTTTACAGTGACGGTTCCTTTTTCCGGGATTTCACAGGAACATTCAAAGCGGTCCAATCCGTTTACAAAAACAGGTGACCAGGTGAGATCTCCGCCATCAAGACGGATCCCGCCCAGATGTTCCATGCACCAGTTCGGGATATCGCCGAACATGATATGATTCCGGGACCAGAGACCGCTCCATGTTTCCCAGAGCGTGGTTGCTCCGAGTTTCACCCAGTTGCCCCAGCCGGGATATTCCGGCTGAGTAAAAAGTTTCAATGCATCATCGGCATAGCCGTGCCATGCAAGAACATGGGGAACATACTTTGCTCCGAGGATCCCGAAGTCGACTTTATGTTCATTTGCCCGGACCTTTTCCACCAGTCTTTTTGCGATGACAGGAGCTTCTGCTTCATCGGCAAACCCGAAGAATACCGCGCAGCCGAGAGCTGTCCAGGTGTCATCTCCAACGATACCGTCTTCTTTGAAAAATGCTTTCCGGAACGCCTCTCTGATCCGGGCAGAAAGTTTTTGATAACGTTTTTGATCTTCAGCTTTTCCGAGCAGTCCGGCAAAGAATACCATCTTTTTTGCCATATCATAATAGCATCCTGTGGAGGTGATGACTGCTTTTGTCATACGGAAATGTTCCACCGGACACCAGTCGCCCAGCCCGTTATAGAGCAGTCCGTCATCCTGTTCCATCTGGGCGCAGAAGTCAAGATACCGCTCCATGTTGGGATAGTACCGTTCAATATACTCTTTGTTTCCGGTGAACCGGTAGATCTGGTATGGCAGGACGAAGAGTACCATATCCCAAGCCGGACCGCAGCCCCAGTTATAGCCCCAGACTCCTGACGGTGCAATACAGGGCAAGTGCCCGTTGGGTCTTTGTGTTCCGATGACACAATCAAGAAAATGTCCGTAGTCAGTTTCCGCATTATAGAGGAATAATCCTGTTTCGCATGCAAGCTGAACATCGCCGGTCCAGCCGTTCTTTTCCCGGTGCGGGCAATCTGTCGGGATCCCCATGAAATTGGATTCATAACTCCGTTTCGTCAGTGTCAGCAGTGCGTTTAACGTGGAATCTGATGAAGAATAACTTCCGATTTCCCGGAAAGAATTATGGATCACACACGCCTGAATCTTTTCGATTTTGATGTCGGGATGTTCTGCCCGCATGCGGACATACCTGAATCCGTACCAGGTAAAACGGGCATGAACGTTTTCCAGCCGTCCGGAAGGTCCGACCGTAAACCGGTCTTCCTGAAAAACACTGGAATTATCAAGAAAATGAATAAACTCCCGTTCGACATCTCCGTTATCGCGGACCATTTCTCCGTATTCAAGATAGATCGTTGTTCCCGGAGGCGCAGTAAAAGTCAGCTCGCACCATCCGGCAATATTCACACCGAAGTCATAAATGATGCGTCCGAAAGGAAATACCTTTTTGCCGACAGGATCGATTTTCTGATGAACTTTGCAGGGGTGTCCCTGTTCCGGTTTGATAATGCCGCCCGGAGGATGACAGAGTTTGATTTCTTCCCATGCAGAATCATCGGTTCCCGGTTCATGAACTCCCGGAGTTTCTTTGTTTGCATCATAAAATTCACCGTGCCGGAGAGAATTGAAGACGACTCCGGAGGGCGCAGATTTCCAGGTACCGTCAGTTTTGACGAGTACGGTGTTTTCCGTTTCGATATAAGCCATGACTTTCGGGAAGTCCCGGAAAGGGGCATGGTCAAGATTGGAATAATCTTTTTCCCAGCAATTATAAAATCCGTTGCCGAGTAAGAATACAATGACATTTTTACCGGGTTTCAGAAGATGCGCCACTGGATAAACGGTGTATTCCACGAATTTGTCATACTGCCCCGGGGCAGGGGTGAGGACTCTTTCCGGATCGGCGGGTTGTCCGTTGATATAGACTTCATAGAAACCTGCGGCGGCACAAAAGAGATTTGCCTCCTGCGGCAGTTCTGCAACTTCAAATGTTTTCCGGATCCAGTAAGCATGTCCCTGATTTTCGACAGGCTTCTGGATCCATTTCGCAAGGTAAATATTCATTATCCGGGATATTCCTTTCATGTTGTCATTCATTAATGAAATATATACCCGGATTTAGATTTTACAAGTTTTTTTGAGTCTGTTTCCTTGAGAGATTTGCAGTTTTTTCCGTTAAAATTTTTACTGTCCGACCTCAAGAGAGATCAATGCAAAACCTTTGAATACCGGTACAGTAATTTCTATTGTATCCCCGTTGATCGTATAATCAACCGCCGCTCCTGTTGGTGCAAGCGTGACCGCTTTTACTTTTTTACCTGGGAGATTCAACCGGAATTTTCCATCCATTACAGCCATTGCATCTTCTACAACGGTCGCGTCCCCGCGCCGTTCCGGAGCATAGGCAACAAGATTGACATTGATCCGTCCGGGCTGCTGAGCAACTGTTGTCCGGACAAATCCGGGCAGACTGATATTTTCCAGCAGGAGCGGTGATGCCAATTCGTTGATACAGTTTTTCAGCAGTTCCCGCAGATGGAGTGCACCGCGGTAATAGTAGCCGGAGAACAGATCCCCGGAACACCAGATCCGATTCTGCTTCTTTGTCAGGAACGGAATATCGGTCACTTTGTCCGGCGGAATATAGAACTGGGCATAAACGCCGTTCCACTCTTTCTTGCAATATGCTTTGATCAGCGGAGCCACAAATTCTGCATCTTTCAAACTTGCTTTGGTTGCGTTGGCATACAGCGAATGCGGCATGTCTTCAATATTCTTTGACATCGCCCCGGAGAGAGCGAAATAAACCGTTGTTTCGTCCAGATCCCCTTCGCAGACAATTCCCAGTTCATCGCCGAACGCCTCTGCGGCATTTTTTCCGCATGCAAAGAAGGCTTTCCCGGCTGCCATATGCTTTTTGATCCGTTCTTTCATCCGGTCGGAGATCACAATGTCTTCCGGAAGGACCAGAAGTTTGTACTGGTCCCATTCTTTATCACAATCAGCCAGAACGATATCGAACTGAACTTTCAGCTCATCCAGCATGCGAACTGCACTGGTAACTGATTTTGTATAACGCATCTCATGACGGTCTTCCGGATATACGATCGCAACATCTGTCAGGTTTTCTGCGCCGATATGCCAGTCATCATATACTCTCAGCTTGGAATAAACTTCGGAAATCCGGTCAAAGACAGCCAGATCTTTATCGCCTCTCGGATGAAAATGTCCGGCAATATTCGGGCGCATACCATGAGATAACCCGTAGAACATATCAAATTCAAGGCTCTCTGCGCCGCGCAGTCCGCCAAAGTCGCCCCAGTCATAAAAACGTCCGGTCATATTGAGAATCTGTTTCCCTGGTGTGATATTCCGGATATAGTGCGCCATCGTCGGCAGGAACTCATACCCCCAACCCGCAGTAGGAAGACATTCGCAGTCGTAGAATGTGTCAAGATCCCTGACCGTTCCGAACGCGGGACCGTTGAAATAGAGCATGGGATCCGGAATCACTGACTTGACTGTTGCTGCGATATCTCTGCAAAGATTGACCGCTGACTTCCGGCTGAACTCAACCACTTCTTCTTTCTTCGTCCAGTCGGTCCCAAGTTCTTTCATCTTTGTCACGCATGTATTGCAAACGCAGGGATAGCTTTGCAGACAATCAATGAAAAATCCCTGAACCGGATAATTTCCCGCAATTTCCCGGATCATGGCAAGAAGATGATCCCGGTAGCCGGAGTTGTAACACATCGTGTAAGCGTAAGGCGTGACCTTCCCGAAATGTCCAAGTCCCGGCATATAAACGGTTCTCCATTCCGGATGGGCAACTGCTTCCATATTGCTGATCCCTCCGTTGAGATATGCGGCAACGGCAATTCCTTTTCTGGCACAGGCTTCTGTAAGCTGTCCGAACAGATCATAGGTCAGGGCAGGGTGTTTGATCCCGATTTTCGTATCGTAATAAGCCATTCCCTGATTGCAGCGGGCATGAAAACCGAGATAATCCGCACCGCAGCGTTTGAGCTGGTCTGTAAAATATTCCGCATCAAAATCTTTTCCGACGTCCGGATTATCAAAGTGTGTGTGATTGTCGTAAAACAATCCGTACTTTACCTTATGCATGCTGCACCTCTTTTGCGTATGATTGAAAATATTCGAGTAAAATATTTAACGTAAATGTTTACTCTTTATTATCATTTTAGCACATAACAACTGATTTGTCAAGTGGCTTTATATACTTTTCTGGCAAAAAAGATTTGAAATATTTCAAATCTTTTACAGTATCCGGAGTAAAAAATATGTCTTGCTGTGAAATGTTGGAATTTTTCTTGTAAAATAAGTGGTTATGTGCTATATTAACAGGTTTTTAACAGCTTTTATATGAGGTTTTTTGAATGAATAAACAGAACTCAAGAGTGACTGCAAAAGAAAAAACAGTTGAAATATGCCGGATCGTACTGAGGAAAATCCTTCAGTTTTTTCGCAGTTGCAACATTTCTCCGGGAGAATTGGGATATCTTGCTTTGATGTATGTCCTGCTGTTGACTGTCAATTATTTTCTGATCGCCATGAACGGCTTTGCGATTTCCTATTATAAAACCTGGCCGGCAATCTCCTGTATTGATAATCTGAGTTATTTTTATCTCTTTTTGCTGCTTGGTCACTTCCTGTGCAGGCGCAGTCCCTGGTACTGCTGGGGACTGCTGACTCTCCACTTTATAATCCTTTTTATACTGCTTTCGATCTATTTTACGACTGGAACCTTTTTCTGTGAATCGATCCTTTATCTCGTTTATGATACTACCTGGGAAGAGACAAAAGGATTTATTTCTGCGTATGTTTCTATAAAAAGTATTCTGTATATGATTGGAGTCGGTATTGCTTATTTTGTTCCGCTTTACTTTGCGATGAAGTTATACAAGCCGAATAAAAAATACACTCGCGGCGATTGCTGGCTTATCCTTGCCATCCTGCTTGCTTCTATTCCTTTTTTCAAGGATGTTTATCAAAACAGTAAAGACAGCAAAGATTGGTATGCTCCTTTTGAACACTGCTGGAATCTGCATCCGTTTTCATCTGTTTGGCTTCACATTGATATCTTTAATAAACATGCCGGTGAATTTACAATGGAAATGCGGCGGCGTAAAGCTCCTGATTTTGTGGTACTGCAGGATAATGTCAGAAAAAATCCGCCTGTCGGTATTCTTGTAATTGGCGAATCTTCGATCCGTTCCCATCTTTCCATCTATGGATACCAGCGTAATACTACACCATATCTTTTGAAAGAAAAAGAACAGATTATTGCATTTGATGATACTGTCGCAGTTCTTCCGATGACGATTACCGCATTGAAATACTGGTTGACCAATATGACTCTGGACAACCGGCACGTTACATGGACGATCTTTGATGCTTTGAAAAAAGCCGGTTATGAAATTGATATCATAACCAATCAAAACAAATCCGGTTGGGCAGATTCCCCGCTGCAGATGATTTTTTCTACGGCGGATTCCGTTACTTACATGCACGAGGAAAATTACAGTGATTTGGATCATTCCCGCAACAGGGATATTTGCGATGAAAACGTGATTGAACCGTTCCGAAACCTCTTGAACAGAATTAAAACGAAAAAGTCAGGAAAACCTCATCTGATCATCGTTCATCTGTTCGGGAGTCATGAACCATTCTTCTCCAGATATCCGCAGAATTATACCCGCGAATTTCTGGATGATACCAACGTTCCGAATTTGATAAATGAATATGATACCTCTGTACATTATACAGATTTTGTTATCGGAAATCTTCTTGATGAACTGAAAAAAATTGATCGACCCGCGTATATGATCTATTTTTCAGACCACGGCTCAAAATGCGATGATCAAGATCTGCGGACTCCCATGTCAGAAGCAAATACCGCTTACGAGATCCCTTTCCTGATTTGGACAAATCAGCAGTACCGTTCCATAATTCCGGGAACGTTTAAGAGAATGCAGAACTCCCGACAGGTTCCATTGCAGGCAGACCGTGCTCATTACGGGTTGTTGGAAATGATGGGACTGCGTTTCCTGAAAGATGTTGAAAAAGAAAATTTCCTGTCTGATAATTTCATAAGACATCCCCGTTTTATTCTCGAAGGGGAAAGACCTTACAAAAAAGATTCCTCTGCAAAATAAAAAAAGAACCGCCGGCAGTTTACGCCAACGGTTCTGAATTCTTTTCTGTATGACCGGAATTATTTGAACGTGGTCAACTCTTCCTTGTATTCTTTCCGGTAATCTGCCCAGATGCCCTTTGCCTTTGTGATGCTGGGCACATAAGGATCAAGACAGAGAGCCTGGATTGCAAGAGAATCGTTTCCTTCCGCAACCGCCTGTGCGACCATTTCGTGGATCACTGTCTGACGACGGCAGATTTCTGCAGGAGCCATGGGCAGTTTTCCAACGTGGATGGAACGGACTTCTCCGCCGATTGCCAGCGCGGGAACGTCAAGGATCACATCATCCGGCAGGTTTTCAACTGCGCCGTTGTTGCGGATATTGATTGCATCGAAGTACAACGGAGTGTTGGTTTCCAGAGCGGTGATCACGCGGCAGGGATTTTCTGCATAGTACGGATGATCCGGGTCCACAGGGAAGGGCGGTTTCGCATAGTTTTTGCCCAGAAGCCGCTGCGTTTCCAGTGTATGGGATTTCTGCTTGACCAGATTTTCATAGAATTCTGCCAGAGAGTGGAGTCCCCATTTTTCCCATTCTTCAGGATCCTGGAAGAATGGCATATATTCCACAATGTGTTCGTCATATCCAACAGGGTACATGCCGAAGGTGTTGTAAACTTCTTTGGTAAATTTCTGTTCCGGGGTACTGGGGAATACTTCGTTCCAATATTTGGAAGCCTGCATCTTGGTGATAAATTCTTCCATGCAGCTTTCACGGGTGTTCCGGCGGCGGATATCAAAAAGCCAGTTCAGATGGTTAACCCCTGCGGTGATGACTTCCAGTTCGCCGGGTTCCATTCCCAACTCTTCCGCGATCAGACCGAAAGAACCGTGGACCTGATGGCAGAATCCGAGAGCTTTGATTTTCGGGAAGTAGTTTTTGAAGTAGGTACAGAGAATAGACATGGGGTTGGAAAAGTTCATCAGCCATGCGTTCGGACAGCATTTTTCCATCGTTTCAAGAATTTCTTTGTAAAGACAGATATTTCTTGCGCCATGGATGATTCCGCCGGGTCCGCCGTTTTCAGCTTTGACCTGGAAAACACCGTGCTTTTCTGCAATACGGAAATCTTTTGCCCAGTAGGCATAACGGTTCTTTTCGCAGGAGGTAATAACATAATCAGCACCAGTCAGAGCAGGTTCAAGAGCTGTTGTAACTTCAACTTTGACATGATTCTTTCCGGTTGCGAGAACCTCTTCCACAGAGGCTTTTGCGACAGCCAGACGGTCTTCCGCAACGTCCATCAGCATGAAGGTGCTGTTATCAAAGACCGGATCTGTCAACAACTCTTTTGCAATCGTGAGAACAAAGCCGGAGCCTGCTCCGAGCATCGTGATTTTCAAATTTTTCATTTTCCCTTTTTCCTTAACATTAAGTTAGTGTAGGTTACGATGTTTCCGATAATATATCTCTGACAATTGAAAAAATCAAGAGAGAGAAGTCTATTTTTCTTTGTTCTTTTCTCAAAAACAACTTGCCTTTTGCTGTTTTTGTGGTATAGTTATCTGAAACCTGAATTTATCAGAAACGAAAGGATTTTGTTATGACATCTGCAGAAGTGATGGCTCTTTTCAAAGAGTACGGAAGACGGACGGTTTTCATCGGTACAGAGAAAGCCGGAGTGATTGTTGCTCTCGATCAGGAAGGCAGACTTTTTTATGTTTATAACGGCGAAGTCGTCAGCCGTGTGAACGATGCTGCAATCAAAGGTATCACCAACCGTTCCGGTTACCTGAACCCCGGCGGAGATGGTCTCTGGCCCGCTCCCGAAGGAACCTGCTTCGGCTATGAATATGCCAC
>JAFTJI010000078.1 GCA_017456495.1 Lentisphaeria bacterium
GACGCCCAGAAGTCGATCAGAACAGCCTTTTCGGTCTGTGTGGTGAGTTTTTCAAACGATGCTTTGTTGAGATGCAGAACTTCCATGATTATTTCTCCTTATAGTAAAGTTTGCAGTAACAGTAACCTTCAAAATCCGGATCATTGATCTGTTCCTGAAATTCTTTGCAGATGCAGATGTTTTCCGGGGTGTGCATGAGCCGGCACGGACAGTAGCCGCCTGTTTTGGTCAGCGCATTCTGTATTTTTTCCACAAGAGCGGAATCTTCATTGAAATGGACGTTATTGGGCAGTTCCATTTTTCAAATCCTTTCGTTTTTCTGAAAATATACACATTAGACATGCGTTTTCAAGGACTTTTTCATAAAAAAAAGAGAAAAACAGCTTGAAAAAGGAAAAAAAGATGATATACTTCCAATGTGAACGTTTATCTGAAAGAAGAGAGAGAATAAAACCACAGGTTTTTTTGATGAACAGCAAAGTTTTTATTTACGATACAACATTGAGGGACGGATCTCAGGCGGAGGGGATCACCCTTTCCAAAAGTGATAAACTGCGGATCGCAGAACGTTTGGATCGTCTCGGCGTAGCTTATATTGAGGGGGGCTGGCCCGGCTCCAATCCCAAAGATGTGGAGTTTTTCAGGGAAGTGAAAAAGCTGAACCTCAAACATGCGAAAATCGCAGCGTTCGGAAGCACCCGGCGTTCCAAAAACCGCCCGGAAGAAGATGAAAATCTCCGTCTCCTGCTGGAATCAGAAGCACCTGTCGTGACGATATTCGGAAAATCCTGGCTTCTGCATGTAACCGATGTTCTCCGGGTGACTCCGGAGCAGAATCTTGAGATGATTCAGGACAGTTGTGCTTATCTTTCCGCTGCAGGACGGGAAACTGTTTTTGATGCGGAACATTTCTTCGACGGTTATAAAAATGCTCCGGAATATGCTCTGGAGGTGCTGAAACATGCGGCTGCGGGAGGTGCAACTACTGTTACATTATGCGATACCAACGGCGGATGTTTGCCGGAAGAGATTTATGAAATTACAAAAATCGTCCGGGAAACACTTCCGGAAAATATAGTGATCGGCATTCATTGTCATAACGATTCCGAGCTTGCAACAGCCAACTCTCTGGCTGCTGTCCGTGCCGGAGCCCGCCATATTCAGGGAACCATCAACGGATTCGGGGAACGGAGCGGAAACGCCAACCTCTGTTCCATTATCGCGAATATCGAACTGAAAATGAAGATGCCGTGTCTTCCGGAGGGCAATCTGCAAACCCTTCGGGACTGCAGCCGTTGCGTAGATGAAATTGCAAATATCCATCACGATCCCAGACTTCCTTATGTCGGAGACAGTGCATTTGCTCATAAAGGCGGGATGCACGTCAATGCTGTGGAGAAAAATCCAATTACCTTTGAGCATGTTTCTCCGGAATCTGTGGGGAACAAACGGCGGATCCTTGTTTCTGATCTTTCGGGAAAGAGCAATCTCGGCATGAAAGCGAAAGAACTTGGTCTGGATGCCGCCCCGGATAAACTGGTTTCCGCTTTGACCGAAATCAAACGCCGGGAAAATCTCGGCTATGAATATGAGTTGGCTGAGGCTTCTTTTGCCTTGCTTCTGGAAAAGGAGACCGGAGAATATCATCCTTTCTTCCAGCACCTCGGTTTCCGTGTTTCAGTAGAAAAGCGCGGCGGTATGGATCGTATTTCTGAAGCAACCGTGAAGCTGAAAGTCGGAGACGAGGAAAGTCTGGTTGCAGCGGAAAGCTCCTCCGGTCCTGTTAACGCCCTTGATACAGCTTTGCGGAAAGCTCTTGTTCCGTTCTATCCTGAA
>JAFTJI010000079.1 GCA_017456495.1 Lentisphaeria bacterium
CATCGTAAAAATCGGAATGCCGCAAAAAGGTTTGGGAATCCTCCTCCGCACAAGGCTCCGGAGGACTAGAAAGGGGTGGAGTTCCGTCTTCGCCTTTCAGGCTGCGCCGTGACAAGTTGAGGAGGGGAAAAAGGACCTTTCCTAAAAGGGCTTTTTCCCCTCCTCAAGTAACAACCTTTATTGGGAACAGAGCTTTTTGAAAAAAAGTGAAAAATTATCTTACGCTGATGTTTGTCCGCCACACTTTGCCGCGGTAACGTTCCATCAAACGGTGTTTTTCAACCTGCCAGTCGACTTGAATCATCATGACGCACTCTTTTTTCTCTCCGGGATGAAATGTTTCCGTAAAACCGGAGGAAATACCATTTTCTTTCAGGCAGATTCCCTTTATCGGGATACCATTCACGATCACCGTCTGTTCAAAAAAGATCTTGTCAGGATATTTCATTTCAAGACGGTACGGTTTCCCTTCCGGAATGGTGATGATCTCTTCCTTGCCCTTCTTAATGATCTTGATCTCACGGTCATTCTGGATTATTTTCATCAATTCCATAGGAGCCCCGGGAATAACGGCACCTGTCGGTTTGTACCAGTTTGTAAAATACCAGAACGCGAACAAAAGGACAGCTGCCAGAAGGACAACCGGAATAACGATTTTTAATCTCTGCGGGAGTTTCATTTGTCGCCTTTCGGGGAAACGCTTTGCAAAAGAGCATAGCAAGTGTCAAGATGAGGAACTTTTACCCCGTTTTTCGCGGCGATCCGGCATACATTTCCGAGGATCGCATCCACTTCCAGAGGACGTCCTGCTTCATAATCCACAAGCATACTGGTCTTGTAAGGCGGGAAGTTCCGGGTATATTCCATATTACTGGTCAGATCTTCTGCGGTGAACACATGTCCGTCACTGGCTGCCACAGCCGCAGTTTCCTGCATAAGAGTCATGCAAAGCTCTTCCACCTGTCCGCGGTCGCACATCTGTTTTGTATCAAGATGCCCGCCGAGAACAGAGATCGTATTGAACGGGGTGTTCCAGAGAAGTTTTTTCCAGCGGAAGTATGCCACATTTTCTGTGAATTCCGCTTCCACCTTTCCGGCTTTGAAAAGCTCAATCAGGGCTCTTCCTTTTTCAGAGTCGCCGCCGCCGGATTTTCCCATAATGAGCCGCTGGGAACCGGTCTGGGTCACAAAGCCTTTTCCGGTTCGTGTTGCGCCGATATAGGCAACGGTGCTCAGAACTTCATTCTCCGGGAATGCTTCAGCCACAGCATCTTCAATGCCGATCCCGTTCTGGATCAGCACGATCACCGTCTCTTTGCTCTTGACAGCGGGACGGATCAGTTCCGGCACATTGATCCAGGGCAGGACTTTTGCGGAGACAACCACATAGTCCGGCGTTCCGGGATATTCTGCGGCAGAACGGTAAACGCCGTCAGGAGAGAAGTTGAACTCTCCTGCGGCAGCTGAAATTTGAAAACCATTGGCTTTCACTGCTTCATAATCAGAACGGACAGCCACTGCAACGGAGGCTCCGCCCTGTTGAAGGCGGCCCCCGAAATATGCGCCGACTGCCCCGGCACTGATCCAAAGCACGTCCGCCATGATTATTTCACCACGAGGTTGACGATTCTGCCGGGAACACAGATGGATTTTACAAGGGTCTTACCGGCAATGACTTCCTGAACCTTTGCATCATCCATGGCGAGCTTCAGCATCTCTTCCTGAGTTGCATCCACAGGCATCATGATGCGTGCCTTGGGCTTGCCGAGAACCTGAACGAGGATCTCAACTTCTTCTTTTGCCAGGAGAGATTCATCAAATGCGGGCCAGTCTGCCAGAGAGACAGGTGCGGCATTTCCGAGGATTTCCCACAGCTCTTCTGCAAGGTGCGGTGCGTAAGGAGCGATCAGCTTGGTGAAGGCTTCCGCTGCAACTCTGGGCATGGGATCCAGCTTGGAAAATTCGTTCAGGAAGATCATCATCTGACTGATAGCTGTATTGAAGTTCAGTGTTTCTGTATCTTCAGTGACCTTCTTGATGGTGGCGTGGAGCAGGGTTGCCTGTGCCGGGGTCAGAGGAACATCTGCGATGGGGGTCTGACCGATCATCTTCCAGGTACGTTTCAGGAAGCGGAAGACACCTTCCACACCTTTGGTGTTCCAGGGTTTGGTTGCCTGAAGCGGACCCATGAACATTTCATAAAGACGCATGGAGTCGGCACCGTATTCGCGGACAACATCATCGGGATTGACCACATTCTTGAGGGACTTGGACATCTTGGCGGGGAATTCCACCAGCTTTTCATCGGTTCCCTTACGGTAGGCGTTGCCGTCTGCACGGTGTTCCACATCATCCATGGGAACCAGTGCGCCGCGCTGATCTTTGTAGGAGATTCCGAGGATCATACCCTGATTGACCAGTCTCTGGAACGGTTCTTTGGTGGAGACCAGACCGAGATCGAAGAGGACCTTGTGCCAGAACCGTGCGTAGAGCAGGTGGAGCACAGCGTGTTCCGCTCCGCCGACATAGAGGTCCACAGGCATCCAGTATTTTTCCTTTTCAGGATCAATGAAACGTTCTTCGTTGTGGGGGTCGATGTAACGGAGATAGTACCAGCAGGAACCTGCCCACTGGGGCATGGTATTGGTTTCGCGGCGGCCTTTCATTCCGGTGACGGGGTCGGTATAGTTCAGCCATTCGCCGGCGTTTGCAAGAGGAGATTCGCCTGTACCGGAGGGCTTGAAGTCGGAAAGTGCAGGAAGTTCCAGCGGGAGTTCAGATTCATCCAGCAGCTTGACGGAACCGTCTTCCATGTAGATGACCGGGAACGGTTCACCCCAGTAACGCTGACGGCTGAAGAGCCAGTCGCGGAGTTTGTAGTTGACGGTCTTTTTGCCTGCACCCTTTGCGGCAAGCCATTCGATGGTCTTTGCCTTTGCTTCGGTCACGCGGAGTCCATCGAGAACCAGTCCGGCATCGTTTCCGGAGTTCATGAGCGGTCCGTCACCGGTCCAGCAGACGGTTCCGGCGAGAACGCCTTCGGTATCAGCCTGGGGATCATCGGGGCGGATCACGCACTTGATGGGCAGGTTGAACTTCTGAGCAAATTCAAAGTCGCGGGTATCGTGAGCGGGAACAGCCATGATCGCACCTGTTCCGTAGCTTGCGAGAACATAGTCAGCGATCCAGATGGGGATCTTTGTTCCGTTGACGGGGTTGACGGCATACGCGCCAGTGAAAGCACCGGTTTTTTCCTTGTTGAGTTCGGTACGTGCGAGATCGCTCATACCGGCGGCACGTTTCTGATAAGCCTGGATTTCTTCAGCGCGGTCGGGCGTGGTGATCCGGGGAACATCGACATGTTCAGGAGAGAGAACCATGTAGGTTGCACCGAAAAGAGTGTCGGGGCGTGTGGTGTAAACGGTGATGTTCACATCGGTTCCGTCGACTTTGAACGTGACTTCTGCGCCTTCGCTCTTTCCGATCCAGTTGCGCTGCATTTCCTTGATACCATCGGGCCAGTCAAGATCGTCAATATCTTTCAGCAGTTCTTCAGCATACTTTGTGATTTTGAGCATCCACTGCTTCATGGGACGGCGTTCGACGGGGTGATTTCCGCGTTCACTTCTGCCGTTGATGACTTCTTCGTTGGCGAGAACGGTTCCGAGAGCGGGACACCAGTTCACGGGAACCTCAGCGATTTCAGCGAGACCTTTTTTGTAGAGCTGCATGAAGATCCACTGTGTCCAGCGGTAGTATTTCGGATCAGTGGTATTGATTTCGCGATCCCAGTCATAGCTGAATCCGAGAGCCTGGATCTGGCGTTTGAAAGTGGCAATATTCTTTGCTGTTGTGATGGAGGGATGTGTTCCTGTTTCCACGGCATACTGTTCAGCGGGCAGCCCGAAAGCGTCCCATCCCATGGGGTGGAGAACGTTGTAACCTCTCATGCGTTTGAAACGGCAGAAGATATCTGTCGCGGTGTAACCTTCGGGGTGTCCCACGTGAAGACCTGCTCCGCTGGGATAGGGGAACATGTCGAGGACATAGAGTTTTTCTTTGGGAGAATTGTCTTCGGCATGGAAAGTCTTGTTTTCCAGCCAGTATTTCTGCCACTTCTGTTCGATTTCTGAAAAATTGTATTCACGTTCAGCCATGATACATCAGCCTTTCTTTTGCTATTATATCAAATTTTTTGTTATGCCTTTTTTACAGCCTTGATGGTCAGGATAAATCCGAGAGCCACGCTGAGGACTGCGCCGACGAGGACACGGAACTCTGCGGGGAGCAGGAATGTGACCGTATGAGCCGGGACCCAGAAATAAAGAATCGTTTTGGGGATGAAAGAGCCCCAGACTTTTCCTTCTGCTGCGTTAAAAAATTCTGCGCCGCCGATAAATTTTCCTTTTTCAATGACCTGTCCGAACCATTCATGACTGAGCATCATGGGGTACGCAAAGATCATATTCATGAAGAAGGAAGTCGTCAGCGCGAAAATCAGATTGTTTCCGAAGCTGTTGTCCAGAGCGGGATTTGCGCCGAACCAGAGATTTCCGCTCATCATAGAGGCGGTTCCCTTGGCGAACAGACTGAACGCGATGGTCATGACGATGCCGTAGAAGCCCCAGACGAGGACACGGATCGGAAGACGGGTGACAGCCCAGTTTCCGGTTTTAATCCGGTGTTTCAGCATTTCCCCGAAGGTTGCAAGCAGCGCAAACTTCAGAAAGCCCATGATGTAAGGAAATTCTGCGGTCACTCTGCCGAAGTTTCCGAGTTTGTTCCAGACAAAACCTGTCCAGTGAAATGTTCCGGTATCACCTTTCAGCAAAGCATTTCCTGTGATTCCGTAATCGAACGGGCAAAAAGCCACCAGAAGAGCAAAGAGAACAACGAAGCCGATTCCGATAAAATCTGTTTTTTTCATAAAAAAAGTTCCTGTAAAATGAGAGGTTATAAAAAGAACGCCGGACAAGAGGGGAATGTCCGGCGCAAATTTTTATGTTCGACGTCTTACTGCTTGAGGGTAACGCCGATGAACTCATCGCGGCGGTTCAGAGAATCGTCATTGCCGGCAGGTTTTTCTTCTCCATAGCTGACAGTACGGATTCTGTTTTCTGCAACACCCTTGTTGACGAGATAATCTTTTGCAGCGAGAGCGCGGCGTTCACCGAGTCCGCGGTTGTACTCGTCACTTCCCTTTGTATCGCAATGACCTTCGATCACAACACCGGTTCCGGGGTTGGCACTGAGGTAAGAAACGATTTTGTCGAGTTTGGCATATTCGCTGGTAGCGATCGCAGACTGGTCGAAACGGAAATAAACCGGCTGGAAGGAAAGTCCGGAAATGGGTGTGCCGAAGTCATCATAGGGAGAAAGTCCCTTGTTTGCGCCCCACTGTCCGACACCGGAATCATTGCTGTTATTGGCACTGTTATTACCGCCATTATTGCTGCCGTTGTTCAAAGAGTTGAGGTCAGCATCGCCGCCATTGTTGTTATCAACGACTGTTCCGCTGTTGCCGCCATTGTTCCCGTTTTGTTCTGCAGGTTTCACTTTGAACATTTCCAGATCTTCGTCATCCGTTGCACAACCGACGGTTCCCAGGACCATTGCGAACGCTGCCGCACCCACCAAGAGCATTTTGCCAAACTGCATGTTTTCACCCCAGTTTTTTTATGTTTATGTGTTTCTCTTTCTTTCAGAAAACGGGAAAACAGAAAACCTGTATCCCTAACTGGTACAATTTATCTCTTTTTCGTGAATTTTCAAGGGGAAAAAAAGAAAAAAGCAAGAGTTTTTTCCTGCTTTTCCGCCGGTTTTCCGGAAAAAAAGAAAAAGGCGGCTCAATCCGGTGTTTTTGAAGCACCGGAGCGTGCCGCCTGATTGAGTCAGATCAACTTATTTGGAAACGATTTTGACAGTTTCCAGAGCGATCATCAGCTCTTCATTTGTGGGCATGACAACCACTTTGACCGGGCTGTCAGCTGCAGAGATGATGCCCTTCTTGCCGAAGCAGTCAACGTTTGCAGCGTCATCAAGTTTAATTCCGAGTGCTGCAACTGCATCGATGATGCGTTTACGCATGACGCTGGAGTGTTCACCAACGCCGCCGGTGAAGACGATTGCATCAGTTCTGCCGCAGAGGACATAGTAGGAACCGATGTATTTTGCAACTCTGCGGACAAACATATTGAGAGCGAGTTTGCAATCTTCATTTCCTTCGGAAGCTGCTTTTTCGACGTCGCGCATGTCGCCGCTGCCGATTCCGGCAACACCGAGAAGACCGGATTTCTTGTTCAGGGTCTTGTCGATTTCATCAGCGGTCATGCCGAGGTGCATCATGTTGATGACAACTGCGGGGTCCAGATCACCGGAACGGGTTCCCATGACGAGACCTTCCAGCGGGGTGAGACCCATGGTGGTGTCGATGCACTTACCGTCTTTAACAGCAGCCATACTGCAGCCGTTTCCGAGGTGGCAGGTGATCAGGTTGGTCTTGTTGTAATCCTGGCCGAGGTATTCTGCAGTTGCATGAGCAACAAAGTTGTGGCTTGTACCGTGGAAACCGTATTTACGGATGGAGTGCTTTTTGTAGAACTCCATAGGGATGGCATAGAGATATGCTTCGCGGGGCATGGTCTGGTGGAATTCAGTATCGAACACACCGACGTTGGGGGTTCCGGGGAATGCTTTTTCGCAAGCTTCGATACCGGTGAGGTTTGCGGGATTGTGGAGAGGTCCGAGGGGGAAGCACTTCCGGATGATCGCCTTGGCGTTTTCGTCGATAAGGACGGGTTTGGTGATCTCTTCGCCGCCGTGGAGAACGCGGTGACCGATTGCGGAGACTTCGCTCAGAGACTTGAGGACTGCGCCTTCGCCTTCAACCAGCTTTTTACAGATGACCTGAAGAGCTTCTGCGTGGTTGGTGATCGCAGGGATTTCTTCGGATTTGTAACCGTCAGGACGCTTGTAGGTGACTTTCGGATTGTCGAGTCCGAGACGTTCAGCCTGACCGCTTGCCAGAACTGAGTTTTCCCCGTTTTCCATGTTGAACAGGGTGAACTTCAATGAGGAACTGCCTGCGTTAAGCACCAGAACTTTCATTTCTTTTTCCTTCCAATGATTTGGGTTGATGCCTGCCTGTCAGGGCACGGCACATTATTAATTTAAAAGACTTGTTTATAATATAGCACTTTTTCCCGTTTTTACAATAGCACTTTGAAAACTATCTTCAATTTTGCTCTGTTTTTGCCTTTTTTGCTGCTGCCGGAATCAGAACAGGCTGATAATAACGGCGTTGCGACCACCGGTAGAGCTTCTGCAGTTCCATGGAAAGAGGATCGTGTTCCAGCCCTTTGACGACGATCTCATCCGATTTTTCAAGATCGCAATACTCCTGATACTCATACGCTTTTTTCAAACATTCCTGTGCAAACGCAATATCAGAATCTTTGATATATTTGAAGACAATATACTTGGAGGTAAGAGAGCCATATTTACGGGGCGGTACAATGGGGACAAAACGCCGCATCCTGCCGGGCAGACGGTGCATATAATTCACCGGACAATCCGGCTTGATCTCCGGAGCATTGGCTATATAGCGGGAGGAATACGGATGCATCGTGCCGGCAAACCCCCGGTCAAACACAATATAGTCCGCACGGTATTTCTCACAATACTTCGCCAGGTCATCCAGAGTACCGTGGTACATGATATTCATAAACTCTTCCACCGGACGGCGGATCGGTTCCATGCCGAACTGGGGCTGCATTACAATGTTTGCCCCCGTATATGCCATCAGAACAGGCGATAAGGTGAAACTGGAAATGACCGTTTTCCCTTTCATCGCATCCCCCTCGCGGAACCAATGGATCAGGCGGACAGTCTGAGGAAGATAGGAATCAACGGTTTGATACCCCCTTGCGCGTGCCGCAGTGGTAATAATAAGCTCAAACACCAGCAGAAGACAGACAAACACAGCCAGCACAAGCTTTGTTTTCTTCCTTGCGGGTCCGAGAGCCCTGAACAATTCCCATAACAGGATCGGAAGCGAAAGCGAAAGGAAAATGATCAGAAACTCATGATAGCGAACAACATAGATGAACCCGACAATAAACCCGATCGTATAAAGATACGGAAGCAGATTGCGCGGACGGTCCCGCAAGATCATCCGGCGGGCAGGCGTGAATAATCCGCCGAGAAAAAGAAGAAACAGGAACGTTCCAAGTGTCAGCGGATAGAAATTCCAGATGTTCCGGACCGAAATCAACCCCTGCTTCATCTGAAGTTCGGGAATGGAACCCAGTGACGGAAAGTAGCCGGCAGCGATCTCCCAGGTGCAGGAGTGCATAGACGGTGTCCACATGATGCGGGCATCGTAATCAAGCTTTTCCGGATTTCCCGGTTTTACGTTGTTAAATTCCAATTTCGCTTTCATCACACTGGAGAAATGGCTGTAATTTGCCCTGTATTCCGGATTATCAATGGCAAGATAATAGACTCCCAGCAGAAGCACCGCCGATCCGGCAAGGATCCCGAGACGTTTCAGGAACTTCATCCGGGGAACAAACATCACAACAAACAGAAGCGGGATCATCACACAGACAAGTGTAGACATGATCAGACCGTAAGTGACGTTGAACGGAACGAACAGCGCATTCAGCAGGATCGCTGCGGAAATTGCGATCCACGCGGCTTTCCGCCGCTTCGTAAAATGTCCTCCGGAAAGATACCGCAGCACTTCAAAAAGCATCCAGATCCCGAACATCATCTGGCAGAGATCCCACGCTGCAAAGGCAATACCGGTCACGAAAAACAGAAGAACAAGGCGCACCCAGCCGAATTTCCGGTACAGAGAGTGGGCAAGGATCATGGCACACATGATCAGGGGAATACAGAAATCTCCGCGGACAATATCCTGTCCGGTCGCACGGGCAACTGCCGCCGCAGAAAAAGCGTGAAGCAAACCTCCGATAAGAGCATATCGCGGCGGGATCCGGAGCACCACAAGCCACAGGAATATCAAACCGGAAAGCAGCGAGGTCCAGAGTCGTACGTTTACAGAGACGAACCACGCAAAGTCGGGATTATCCTGCAGAGAGAGAGCCATCGGCGCGGCTGGCGGCGGTGTCCGGAACTTGCATAAAATACGATATCCCCAGCCCAGGACCCACTCCAGAGTCATATTCATCTGAGCATATGGCGGAACGTCCGGAAGATATGCCAGCCGTTCATCACGCTTCGGAACTCCTTTCCCGGATGCGACATCCGAAGCGTAGGCAAACATCATGGCACTTTCAATGGTGTAGGGCACAAAATTCGGGCGCGGGGTCGGGAGCATATCCCCCCAGCTTGCCGAAGCCGGACGGTTCCGGTAAAAATCTCCGTGCCAGACAGGTTCTGCATCGCCGATCATAAGTGCAAGATTTGCCGCTTCACGGTTATAAGCACAGGTTCGGACAGCAAACGAGAGTGTCGTACATGCCAGAAAGAGAAGGATGACACGGAGGTAAAACGCCCATTTTTTTTCTGAGATGATCTTCAGACTTTTCCAAAATCTGATGATTGTTTTCTCCTGTACCGCAGGAGGCGTTTTTCCGGCAGAAAGTTCCGGATCGGCTGAAATATCTTTTGAAATTTTTTCTTCAGACTGCATATCAGATTACCTTTCTCAAGTGGGATGCCTGAATACCAAGCTCCTCACGGTATTTTGCCACAGTTCTCCGGCTGATATCAATTCCGCGCGCAACCAGCAGATCCGTCAGTTTGCTGTCAGATAAAGGCTTTTTCGGGTCTTCATCGTCCACAAGCTCCCGGATCATTTCCTGCACACTTCGGGAAGATACAGCGGTTCCGTCCCCGGTCGTAAAACCGCCGGAGAAGAAATATTTGAACTCAAAAACTCCCTGAGGAGTCTTTACATATTTATTGGAAACTGCGCGGCTGACTGTAGACTCGCTCAACGCCAGTTTGTCAGCGATCAGTTTCAGCGTCATAGGACGGAGCGATTCCACACCGTCTTTCAGAAAATCATATTGTTCCGAGGCGATCAGTTCCGCGATCCGCCCGATGGTCGTCTTCCGTTTTTCCAGAGACTCCATCAGTTCCCGTGCGTTCCGGATCTTCTCTTTCAAATACTCCTGAGCCTCCTTCTGCGTTTCCGGATTTTCAAGCATTTCAAGATAAAATTCCGAAATCTTCAGACGTGGGATCTCCCGTTCTGAAACGATTGCTTTGAACCCGTCCCCATCCGGTACGATCTCCGCCTCCGGAAAGATGAAATGAGATTTGTTTTCTGTAACGGAACCGCCGGGTGACGGATTCAGCTTCCGTATTTTCCCGATCAATATTTGAATACTTTCTGCAGGGAGATCCATTGCTTTCCCAATGGCAGACAGACGGTTTCCGGCGATATCTTCCAGATGATCCCGGATTAGAGTTTTCAGATCTTCCACATCGGGATCTTTCGGATCAAGCTGCAGTTGAAGACTCTCCTGCAAATCTCTTGCGCCGATTCCGGGCGGGTCGAAAGATTGTATCATCTTCACAGCCCGTTCCACCTCTTCCATGGAACAGTTTTCTGCCATTGCGATGTCGGCAGGATGTGTCCGGAGATAGCCGGTTTCGTCGATCCCTTCGATGACAGCTGAACCGATCCGGAACTCTTCCGGAGTCTGTGCAGAAACCCTCAGCTGGGCAAAGAGATGATCCCAGAGAGATTCTTCGGAAACAATAGATTCAAACATCTGCGCCCGCTGTTCCTCGACGTTATCGGAGGGATCCCGGGGCAGGTTCAACTCTTCGGGAGTTGCCCCGGCAGCTGCCTGCTGAAGCATATCTGCCATGGAATCTTCAAAATCGTCCGGATCCGATTGAGAAGTTTGCGGAGCAGGTTCATATTCAGATTCTTCCACTTCGATAACAGGATTCTGTTCCATTGCCTGCCCGATGATTGTCTGCAGCTCCATGACGGGAGCAAAAAGGATGTTCAGGGACTGGATCTGCTGGGCATGGAGTGTCTGCTCCTGCTTCAGATCTGTCCGTTGAGTCAGTCCTGTGGAAATTGCTGCCGTCATACTTGTATCACATTAATGTTTTCAGTGTTTCCACTTGTTTTGCAAAGAGTTTCAATGCTTCATCAATGGGGGCGGGAGTCGTGAAATCAACTCCTGCATCTTTCATGATGTCGATGACATCTTTGGAGTCACCGGCGTTCAGGAACCGGAGGTAGCCTTCCGTTTCCCCTGCAAGGATTTTCTGAGCCAGAGCAGCGGCGGCGGAAATGCCGGTCGCATACTTATAAACATAGAAATCATAATGGAAATGGGGGATCCGTGCCCATTCGTACTGAATATCCTGATCCGGTGCCACTGCATTTCCATGATACAAAGTGTTGAGCTTGTAATATTCAGCGGAGAGATGGTCCGCAGTGAGCGGGATCCCGTCGGCAGAATGTTCGTGCATCATCAATTCAAATTCAGCGAACATTGTTTGACGGTAGAGTGTTCCGCGGAACATGTCGATAAGATAGTTCACAAGATACGCCTTTTCCGCCTGACTTTTCGCGTTGGAGAGCAGGTAATGCTGAAGCAGGATCTCGTTTGTGGTGGAAGCGACTTCCGCAACAAAGATCTTGTAACCGGCATAATGATAATCATTGGAACGGTCGGAGAAATAGGAGTGGATCGAGTGTCCGAGCTCATGGGCGAGGGTGAACACACTGTCCAGATTTCCGGAGTGATTCAGCAGCAGATAGGGCGGTTTTCCGTAACATCCGCCGGAATATGCACCGGAACGTTTTCCTTTGCATTCCGGAATGTCGATCCAACGATCCGTAAAGGCTTTTGCCAGAACATTGCCATACTCTTTTCCCAGGGGAGCAAGTGCCTCTTTGACCATATTTTCCGCTTCGTTCCAGGGGACGTTCCGGGCGATTTCGGAGACAAGCGGACAGTGGATATCGAACATATCCAGCTTTTCCAGTCCAAGTTTTTCTGCGCGGAACGCAAAATAATCATGCAGGGGCTTCAGGTTTTCATGAACTGCTGAGATGAGAGAGCGGTAGACACTTTCCGGGATATTATCTTCGGAGAGAGATGAGCAGAGAGCTGATTTATAGTGCCGCATTTTAGCATCCACAACATGATTCCGGACTTCCGCATCCATGAGGGAAGCAAAGGTATTTTTCAGCCCGCCGTAAACGGAGTAGATCCCCTTGAAGGCATCGCGCCGGACTGTCCGGTCGGAGGATTCCAGCATCTTGATATAGTTTCCGTGAGAGAGCCGTATTTCTTTTCCTTTTTCATCCTTGATAAGAGGAAAGACCAGATCGGCATCGTTTAGGATGGAGAAGGTTTTTTCGGGAGTCTGGAACGCTTCGCTGGAGAGTTCCAGAACCCGTTCTTCCGCTTCCGAAAGAGTATGTTTCCGGTCTCTGCCAATCTCTTTCAGAGTGCGTTTGTAAAATTTCAGAACAGGTGATTTCAGCAATGCTTTGAACTGTTCTTCCGGCAGAGCGGAGAGTTCCGGTTCGAACCAGGCTGTATCGCCGCCGATTTCAGATGACAATGCGCTGATGCAGTCGACTCTTGCCCGGTTGGCAGAATTTCCGGTATCTTCATCGGAACGGAGATGAGCGAAAGTATAGAGCCGTTCGATGGCAAGAGAAAGAGCATCGCTTGCCCGGAATGCTTCGTAAAGCATCTGCGGATCAGACAATTTTCCTTTGTACTGATTGAATTTTCTGACGAGTCCCCGGAGTTTTTTGAAATCCTTTTCCCAGGCGGCATCTGTTTTGTAGAGCGGTGACAGATCCCAAGTCTGTTCCACCGGTAAATCTGAGCGGTTCGGAAGATCCTGCATGATATTATCCTTTTTCTGTATTTGTTTCAATTTCTTTTCCGGCATTCAAAGAGCTTGCCCGGTATATTTCGGGGATGATATATTTTATGATCGCTGCCGCCGGAACAGCAAAGATCATTCCGCTGATCCCTGCAATGATCCCGCCGATCAGCACAACAATGATCGTTTCCACCGTTGTCAGCCCGGAAACTTCCCCGATCAAAGTCGGATAGAGGAAGAATTGTTCCAGCAATCCGTTGATCAGAAGATAGATCACGCAAACAAAGATCAGTGTCATGAAAAGTCCGGTATCACAAAATGCAATGCAAAGCCCCACGGTCAAACTGAAACTTACCACCGGTCCGATAAAGGGCAGCAGGACAGATAAGCCTGCCACGGAACCTGCCAGAAGAGGATAGGGGATCCCGCCCGCAGTGAACAGAAGAGTATAAATCGTAAACTCAATAACGATCACCATAAAATAACCGCGGATCCAGCGGGCAAGGATCCCGCCGATATGAGTTATGATCCGGATCGTCTGCCATTTGGTTTTCCGGGAAACATCCGGCAGCCAGGATGACTTGAAAAACATATCCACAAACCATTCACCGAAACGACTCCGGCGGTTCTTTCCCTCCCCTTCAAACAAAGCTGCTTTCTGGAGAAAATAAAAACCGAAGAAAACCGCAAGCGTAATATCCAGAAGAAGTGTTCCAAGCCCCTTCAGAAGCTGAAAAACTGTCGAAAGAATGTCCTGCCCATGGGACATTGCAAACGCCGCAAGCTTATCTTTGTTTTCCTCAGCTGTTTTTTTCAGACTTGCCCTGATTTTGCTGACTTCACCTGTCCTGGCTTTGATATTTTTGTTCTGTTTGCCCATAAGGTAAGTTTCAACCTTTGTCACAAATGAGCTTCTGTTTCCCAAACTGACGATGGAACGTCTCAGATTGCCAGCCTGCGGGGTCAATACCGCAACAGCAAGAAGGACAACAGCAAGTAATATTGCAAAAAATGAGAAAAGCGCGGCAAGAGATGATTTGAAGATCCGCTGTTGTTTCAACTTTTTTTTCTCTTCCTCTTCCGGAAGACGTTTTTGAGAAAACTTCTCTTTCAGACGGGTAAACCATCCTTTTTTTTCTTTCCGGAAGACTTTATCCTGAAAAAAGCGTTCCAGAGGCAGCAGGATCACTGCAAGAAACATGCCGAAAACAAGGGATCTCAGCCACGTTGCACACATCAGAAAAATCAAAATTATCACAATTGACGCGATGATACCTGTTCCGCCATGATGCAAAAATTTTGAGAAAAAACCGGAATTTTCTTTTTTATCTTCCATTTCTCTCTCCTGTATTATTAATGGTATTTTGCTGTTATATACGGTAAGATAACCGTGTTTTAACATATTTTCAAGATAAAATCGAAGAAAAAAATGCTGTATCTTTGAAATTGCCTCTGAATAAAAAACTATTTTCCGAAATCAGATAAGATAAACTCAGATAAATTTTTCTCTGTTTCCTCCTGAATCCGGCATCCGCTTGGGTCGTCCGGCTGGAACTAACTTCTGAAATCTGTGTCAAAAACCAAAGCGGTCAAAACCGCAGTAAAACAACAAGGGGGGAATGATCTATGATCAGAAAATGTATTTGTT
Organism: Lentisphaeria bacterium; assembly: GCA_017456495.1. Lineage (GTDB taxonomy): Bacteria > Verrucomicrobiota > Lentisphaeria > Victivallales > UBA1829 > SIG79. The sequence continues at coordinate 14,492 of JAFTJI010000079.1, forward strand.
TTCTGCTGATGGCATCCTGTATGCTTTCAGCACAGTCTCCGGATCAGAAACAATCAGTCCGGAAAATCCATTTGATCCAGGATGATGCGCAGGATTACATGGTTTCAAAAATCTACAAACTCAAGTATGCGCAATCCAATGACCTCGCTCCATTCGTGTCGGGCATGGTCATGCGCTACAACGTCAACTCATCCGTCAGCTCCATCGAATACGGCGCGGACAATACTCAGCTTCTCACTGTGACCTGTCCGATCGAGATGATGCCATGCGTGGATGACTTCATCGCAAAAGCCGACAGAAACATCCCGCTTTCCGGAAAAGAACCCGGCGAGATCGTCAAAGGAACCGGCATCACCCGTGCCGTGTACCGTCCGAAATACCGCTCCGGACAGAACCTGCTGAACGTGCTTGTCAACAGTGTGATCGGCGAAGGTCCTTACAGCTCCGTCTACGCCTGGGATGCCAATTCCAATCAGATCTACTGGAAAGACAATGCGGCAAACACTCAATATGTTTATCAGTTTCTCGGATATCTTGACCGTCCGGCACCGCAGATCCAGTTTGAATTTACTGTTCACGAAGTCCGGGAAAGTACGTTAAGAGATATCGGGATCGAATATCTTGCATGGAAAAACGGACCGGGGCTGAACATTTTCCAGACAGCTTTCAAAAGTTTCAGTATAGATTCCGCCGGGACCTCCGCGCTGCAGGCAATGTCAGGTCCTATGGGCGGTTTTTTTGTCGCGCCTCAATTCGATGCCAGCTTCATCAGGATCCTGGAGCAGAACGGAACAGCCAAAATCAAAGATACTGCAACGCTCACTGTTTCCAACTCGGATTCTTCCGTCAGCACGATCTTTTTCAGCCCGGAATTTCAGAATATCGTCAAAAGCAACAACGATCAGACAAGCGTTCAAAAAGATTCTCTCGGCTTGACAGACGGTATGTATCAGGCTATGCTGAAAATCACGGCTCCCATTGTGAACATCCACTACGGACAGCCCCAGCAGGGATATCCGGTAACGGAAGCCTTCTCCGTGGAAAATTACAAGCCGGGAGAATATGTAAAGTACAAAGGGACAATCAATTTTACTTATAACGTCCAGACCGCTTATGTCGTTGACCGGAACAACCTCGGCGCGGAACTGGTGGAGACAAGCCAGATCCAGAGCAGCGTTCTCATTGATCTTGATAAAGAGTTCATTCTGGCTCAATGGGACAGCGATACTTCCGTGGAACAGACGATCGGCGTTCCGTTCCTGTCGGAGATCCCGATCCTGAAATATCTCTTCAGCACAACCACAACTCAGAATGAAAAAACAAAAGTCTATCTGACTGTCAAGGTCAAAATCCTTGATACTGCAAACTCTTCCAAACTCCCGGATTTCGCAGCCGGTGAACTCAAAAAAATAGGAAAAGAGAAAAAGAATCCTAAGAAAAAAGGAGGTAAAAAATGAGAAGATCTTACTTGATCCCGGTACTTGCCGGACTGTTTTCCATAACCGTTTCCGCAGCGGAAGTGGCTGGAACTCCCCGGGATTCCAACACCGGAAATACCGGCGGCTATGACGGAACACGGGTGGAAGCACAGCTCCTGCTGAACGTAAAAGATCACGTCAACGCAGTTCATTTCATCCGCGACAATAACGATCCGCGCGTGATCACAAAAACCTACATCCTGAAAAATGTCGATCCTTACGAGTTCCGTGATTATCTCCGGCAAATGGTGCAATCCAAACGGGTCGGCAACTCCAGTGTCCAGCAGCAGTACCCCGGCAATACTGCAAATCCGCCGGCTGCAACAGTCAGCAGCCCGGTTTTGAATCCCGCAGCGGCTCAGACCGGTTTCAACCCGCAAGTCCAGCTGGGCAGCAATACCGCTGTCGAATGTCTGAAATATGTGGACGGCACAGGCTTGCTCATTGTCAGCGCGGAAGAATACCGGTTCAAGGATCACAAAAACGGTATGGGGATCGACACCCTGGTTGCGATGCTCGATAACCCTGCAATGGGACCTTTGAGTTTCGGTTCCCAGATGTTCATCTACATGCCGAAGTATGTTCCTGCACGAAACCTGATGCCCCTTATTCAGAATATGGGGATGAACATTCAGGACGTTACTGAATTATGGCAGGGTTCCGACCTTGTGGCATACGATCCGGATTTGAACTGGCTGATTTTCGATGTCACAAACTACTCTTCTTACAACGTGGCAACAATGCTGGAAAAGTATGACGTTCCCATCCCGCAGGTCAGACTGAAGATTTCCGTCTATGAAGTTTACAAGGAACATGACGACAAGATCGGGATCGACTTTCAGAACTGGAAGAACAATGAAGGCGCAGACTTTTTCTCCGGCGGCGGACGGTTTCGGAACAACTGGGCGGCAATGTACAACCAGACACCGGCCTTCTCTCTGAATTACGGTTCCGAACGGACAAGCTTTTACAACTTCAACCCGAAGTGGAACACAAGATATCTGGATTTTCTCGTCTCCAAAGGAAAAGCGCGGGTCGCTCACTCCGGAGAACTCTGCATCAGAAACGCCTCTTCCGCATACCTTGACCGGACAACTCAGATTTTTTTTGTGGACACCTCCAAACCGGTCAAAAATCTCAACAATCTCCCGGATACCGGAGTCGGTCCTTACGAGCTTCTTTCCGCATTGATCGGGGAAGTCATTGGAAATGATGATATCCCTGTCGGGAAAGGAAGTCAGCAGATCGTCTCCCGTTCAACCGTCGGATACGGCTTTACCCTGAGTGTGAAAAACGTTTCCGTAAACCTGAACGAAACCTGTTTTGACATTATGGCAACGAATACAAGTCTGATCGGGTTTGAGTCCAACGGGGCTCCCCGTATAGCCCGTGGCAGTACAGTCGCCCAGACGGTCAGCCTGCCTCATGGAAAAAACCGCTTTGTTCTTGGCGGGTTGCGGAAGCAGGAGACCGTAAAATCCCGTACCGGCATCCCGTGGCTCTGCGAACTCCCCATTCTGGAATACATCTTTGGTTCTGTCTCTACCAGTACACGCCATGCAGACCTGATCATTGTCGGGGAATGTGAATGGGCATCTCCGGCTGAGGCAAAAGCTCATGCGGTCACAAAGAAGACCACCAAAGGAAAACCGGCGCAGCAATAAAAGGGAGCCAGCATGAAAATCATTATTTTTCTGTTATTTCTTCTGCTTCTTCCGGCATGCTGTACCATCCCTGAAAAGGGCGCGCAGGATGTCAACAAACGGGAATTTTCCAAAGGAGACGAACGGCTGATCCAGCTTGGCGGAAATATTCTGCGCGCTATGCAAAAAGCTGATTACAAATCTTTTGCAAAATATGTCAATGAGAAGGATAACAAGATTTCAGAAGATGAGTTCCGGACATCGGAAAAAAATATCCGGGAGCAGTTCGGCAGGATCACCGGATTTGAGTATCTGACAGATCTGGAAATGCCGCTGATGCACAATTTGATTTGGAAAGTGCAGTTTGAACGGAAAGGGAAGAATCAGGACACGGTGAAACAGGAACTCCTGTTCCGTCTGGTTCTGGGTACCATAAACGGAAAACCGCATGTGATCAGCATGAGTTTTCTCTGAACGAAAGGGGGAAAAAATGAGTAACACACAAGACAAAAAACTGGGAGTGATCGCGCTGGCTGCTCTGGTGGTGAGCGCAATGATCGGCGGGGGAATCTTCAGTCTTCCGCAAAACATGGCACAGGGAGCGGCGGTCGGAGCAGTGATTCTTGCATGGATCGTGACAGGAGTCGGCATGTTCTTTCTGGCCAATACGTTCCGCATTCTTTCAGATGCCAGACCCGATGCGTCAACGGGGATCTATGCCTATGCACGGCTGGGGTTCGGCAGGTTTGCCGGGTTTCAGATGGCTTGGGGATATTGGCTCTGCAATATCTTCGGGAACGTGGGGTACGCCGTTCTGCTGATGGATGCGTTCGATTATTTCTTTCCCGGAACATTCACCGGCGGCAATAATCTGTGGTCGATCATTGGCGGCTCCTGTGTGATCTGGATCATGAACTGGGCAGTTCTGCGGGGAGTCAAGCAGGCGGCATTTGTGAACATCATCGGTACGATTTTCAAAATATTGCCGATCATCCTGTTTATCATCGTCATGCTCTTCTGTTTTCACTGGAAGATCTTTACTTCTGACATGGGCGGCAATGAAACGAATCCCGCGCTGCATATGAAACCCCTTGGAAGCATGCTCGGTCAGATCAAATCCACCATGCTGGTCACGCTCTGGGCATTCATCGGGATCGAAGGAGCTGTTGTTGTTTCCGGCAGGGCAAGAAGTCAGAAAGATGTCGGGAAAGCGACAGTTCTCGGGTTTCTGATCTGTCTGGTGATCTATGTTCTGCTTTCCGTTCTGCCCTTCGGGCGTATGGATCAGCCTGCACTTGCCGGACTTTCCAATCCGTCCACGGCTCCGATCCTGGCATCTATCGTCGGTCACTGGGGCGGATGGGTCATGAATCTGGGCGTGATCATTGCTTTGCTGACAAGTTGGCTTGCGTTCACCATCATGATCGCTCAGATCCCTTATGCTGCGGCAATGGACGGAACGTTCCCGAAAATCTTCCGCAGGGAAAACAAAAACGAAACTCCGTGTATCTCGCTCATCGTTACCAGCACCATCATGCAGCTTGCCATGATCCTGGTATATTTTGCAAACAACGCATGGAACACCATGCTTTCCATTACAGGGGTCATGATCCTGCCGCCTTATCTGGCGTGTACCGCTTACCTCTGGAAAATCTGTGTGCGCGGGGAATATCCGGAAGGGATGACCGTCAAGAAAGGGTTTGCCCTGTTCTGCGGGATCGCCGGAACTGTTTACGCCCTCTGGATGATCTATGCCGCCGGGCTGAGCTATCTCTTCATGGCGTTGATCTTCATGGCTGCCGGGATCCCGCTTTATATCAGAGCGCATCAGGAACGCGCCGCAGAAGCAGAAAGCAGCGGAACAAAAGTGGAGGATTGTTTTACCAAAAGGGAAATGATCTGTGCCCTGCTTCTCTGCGCGGCTGCTGTTGCGGCAATTATCTGTTTTTCTGCAAAAATCATCAAACTGTAAGGAGGTTAAGCTATGAACCATGAACTTCAAACAAAACGTGTCCTTATTATTGAAGATTCTGAAAGCCGGATCAGTATATCCATGAACGCCGCCATCGCGCGGCTCATGGAAGAACTGGCGGAAAAAGAGATCGTTTCCGAACGGATCTTCTCCGGCGAAGAGGCGATTCCCATTGTTTCCAATGATATGGATTTTGACGGTTTCCTCGTTGCTACAGATATGGATTTCGATAAACAAAATGAACATATCGCCCTGAAACTGCTGAATCGGATCCGCTGCCGTCAGCCTGCCGTCCCTGTCTTCCTCCTGGCAGATCGCGAAGCAACTTCCAGAAAACTCAATGCAAAAATCATGGAACTTGCCAATGAGTTTGTCTGGATCATGGAAGACAGTCCCCGGTTTATTGCCGGGCGGATCGAAGCTGCCATCATGCGCTACCGGGAAGCTCTGCTCCCGCCGCTCATGAAAGCGATCTGGGAGTACAACGAAAATAATCACGAGTACTCCTGGGCTGCACCGGGGCATCAGGGCGGAACCGGTTTCACGAAAACGCCTGCGGGGAAGAAATTCTATGATTTCTATGGAGAAAATCTTTTCCGGACGGATACCGGGATCGAACGTTCTTCCATCGGCTCTTTGCTGGATCATGAGGGCGCGTTTGAGAAGAGTGAAGCCTTCGCCGCAAAAGTATTCGGTGCCGACAGATCCTATTCTGTTGTAGTGGGAACTTCCGGCTCGAACCGCACAATCATGCAGGCAGTTCTCTCCGAAAGCGATATCGCCATTTGTGACCGCAACTGCCACAAATCAATCGAGCAGGGCTTGATCCTCTCCGGCGCAAAACCTGTTTACATGCTGCCTACAAGAAACCGTTACGGCATCATCGGACCCGTCAGAAAATCGGAAATGACACCCGAATCCATCGGAAAGAAGATCCTGGAATCTCCCATCATCCGGAACCGGACCAAGAAACCGGCTTATGCCGTCCTCACAAACTGTACTTATGACGGGATCTGTTACAACGCCGCAAAAGTTCAGAAAGAATTGGAACAGAGCGTGGATCATCTGCATTTCGATGAAGCATGGTACGCATATGCCCGGTTCAACAGGATGTACCGGGATCATCACGCCATGCGCGGCGATCCCAAAACTCACCACGGCGCAACCGTCTATGCCACTCATTCCACTCATAAACTCCTGAATGCTCTCTCTCAATCCTCTTATATCCATGTCCGCAAAGGACGCAATTATGTGGATTTTGACAGATTCAATCAGGCGTATATGATGCAGTCTACCACATCCCCGCTGTATGCGATCTGTGCTTCCAATGATATCTCTGCGAAAATGATGGATGAATGCGGCTGTTCTCTCACACGGGAAGTCATCGAAGAAGCCGTGGATTTCCGTCAGGCTCTCGCCCGGTTGGAACGGGATTTCAAAAAAGAACACTCCTGGTTTTTCACCCCGTGGAACCCACCGTCAGTCGTCGACCCGAACACTGGAAAACAGTTTGAGTTTGCCGATGCTCCCCGTGAACTGCTGGTCAAAGAACAGGAGTGCTGGCGTCTGATCCCCGGTGAAACCTGGCACGGATTCCCGGATCTTGACTGCGAGTGGGCAATGCTTGATCCCATTAAAGTCAGCATTCTCTCTCCGGGGATGAACGAAGACGGCTCTCTGCAGGATCATGGTGTTCCGGCTGCTCTGGTCTCCTATTATCTTTATCAGGAGGGGATCGTCCCGACACGCACCACAGATTTTCAGATCATGTTCCTCTTCTCCATGGGAATCACCAAAGGAAAATGGGGAACGCTGCTCAATACCCTGCTGAAATTCCGGGAATTTTACGAAGCCAACGCTCCTGTTTCCGAAGTTCTTCCGGGATTGGCAGAACAGTTTCCGGATTATTATTCCGGCATCGGCGTACGGGAACTTTCTGATGCCATGTTTGAATATCTGCGGAAGGAAAAACCCGGAGAAGCCCTGAACAAAGCCTTTGAGACCCTGCCGGAACCGGTGATCGCCCCCCGCGAAGCCTATATGAAGATCGTGACCAATCAAGTGGAATTTGTAACTTCCGATGACCTTGCCGGCAGGATCACGGCAAACTCCCTGATTCCCTATCCTCCCGGAATCCCTATGATGATGTCCGGCGAACGGTTCGGCGTTGCCAACTCCCCGCAGATTGCCTATCTGCATGCGTTGGAATCATGGGGAAAACACTTCCCCGGATTTGAACATGTCACAGAAGGAACACGCGTCATTGATGGCAAGTTTCAGGTTCTCTGTATCAGGGAATGAGACGATTTTTCTCAGCTCCGGAGCTCTCCCGTCCGGGGCTGAAAAGACTTTGTCTTTCCGACATGAGCATCTGTACTCAGGAAAAAAGATTTTTTTTATAAACTTGAATTTCCCGTTTTTTGATTTATATTACTGAAATATTTATAAGTGAAATTATTTTCGGAAAGAGTAATGGACGATTCAGAGCTTACAGTTATGGGGAGTGGAAAACCTCTTACAGAATCCTGGCTTGATGATGCCGAGACGATACGGGGCGCGGATAAACCATTGGATACTGAGGTCTTTCTGGCTGGTGAGATTATCTGCGGGCGATATGAGATCCTTTCCAAACTTGGTAAAGGTGGAATGGGGATCGTTTACGAGTGCCTTGACCGGACTTCCGGAAAAAAAATAGCACTGAAAACAATTTCTCCTGAGCTTTCAAATTCTGCGTACGAAATGGAGCGGACCCGGGAAAATTATAAACTGGTCAGCGACCTTCATCATCCCAATATTGCCAATTATAACGGACTGGAAAAAGATCCTCAGAGAGATTCTTATTATCTTATTATGGAATACGTCGATGGGGAAGATGTCCGTATCTTTTTGGATAGAATGACCCGGAATGGTGCGGACAGAGTGACCTTGACCATGAAACTGCTCCGGCAGGCTGCCGATGCTCTGGATTATGCCCACGAAAAAAAGATCGTTCACAAGGATATCAAACCCGCAAACCTGATGGTCGACCGTGAGGGAAATATAAAAATTCTCGATTTCGGGCTGGCTGCAAAGATCCATTCCACAATGACCCGGACCAAAGGAAGTTCCTTTGAGGAAGATGAGGAATCATTCAGCGGAACCCTGGCTTACATGTCCCCGGAACAGCTCGCCGGAAAATGGGATAAACCGTCGATGGACCAATATTCCCTTGCCGCGGCAGCTTATGAAATGTTTTCCGGCCATCCTCCGTTTAATGCCCCTTCTGCCGCTGCATTGAAAGATGCTGTCAAAGAGGAGATCCCGGAACCATTGGAAGATGTTCCCCCTGCCATTGCAAAGGCAGTCGCAAAGGCTTTGAGCAAAAATCCCGGGGACCGTTTTAAAAACTGTATCGCTTTTGTTAAGGCAATGTCCGGAAAAGTGAAAGATCTTTCCGAGCCGGAAAGACTTCTTACAAAAAAAGAGATTATTGAATATTATGCAGTGATCGGGAAAATTGAATCTGTTTTGAAATATACCCTGCCTGACCATAAACAATTCCGGTCTCAGTTCAACGAAATGAAAAACAGATTCGAAAATCTGCGGAAAAAGAAAAAAAATTCCGCTTGTCTCGAAGAACTGAGGTCGCTGGAAAAGCAGGCTGATGGTTTTTCAGAATTGAAATATTATGAAGAAGTGCAGAGCCTTCAGGCTGAACTGCAGACCTTGACTCAAACTTCTGTAAAGAAATATAAACTGGATTTCCCACCTGAATATCTGGCAAACAAAGCCTCTGCTGCTACTGCAATGAATGAACACAAGTATTCTGTGGCAGCAGATTTTCTGAAGCAGAATCTCAAGATCCTGAAATCCCTGATCAATAATGTTCAAAAACCGCCCGTCCCGGTGGGGGCTAAGACGGTTATCATTAAAACACGCTCGAACAATTCATGGAAATACTGGTTTGCATTGGTCCTTCTGGTAGTTTGCGGAATCTTTTATTTCGCTTTCATGAAGTTGCGTCCTTCTTTACAGACTGCTTCTGCAAGGAAGACAAAAGCTCCTGCTGAAAAGTCTGTTACAAAAATCGTTGTGCCGGATGTTCCTGCAGTAAAGCCGATCCCGGAAGTCGCTGCTCCTGCGGAACCATCCGAAAAACCTGCCGCCCCTGTTGCGGAAGCCGTTGTTCCTGAAGTGCCGTCTGTAAAACCTGCAGCCCCCGCGCCGGAAGCAGTTGTTCCTGAAGTGCCGTCTGTAAAACCTGCAGCCCCCGCGCCGGAAGCCGTTGTTCCTGAAGTGCCGTCTGTAAAACCGGCAGTCGTTGCACCGAAGAAAAAAGTGGAAAAAGCTGCAGTTCAGGCTTCTCCGGTTGTCTACAAGACAGCAGCGGAAAAGAAATATCGGAACGCTGCAGAATCAGGAGATGCTGAAGCTCAGTATAAATTGGGGGGGTGTTATGAGTTCGGACAGGAAGGTGTTGCAGTGAATTTGAATGAGGCTGTGAAGTGGTATAAGAAAGCAGCCGGGCAGGGGCATTCTTCTGCAATATTCAGTCTGGCTATGTGTTATGAGCTGGGAACAGGTGTGAATAAGGATTTGAAGAAAGCGTTTGAACTGTTCTTGAAAATTGCAAAAGAAGGACATAATCTTGCTCAGTACCGTTTGGGAAAAATGTATTTTACCGGAGCTCATGGTGAACGTAACCTGGAGAAGGCAGCCCAGTGGTTCCGTACAGCGGCAGAACAGGGGCTCATTGAGGCTCAATATGAACTTGGGGTCTGCTATGAAAACGGTTATGGCGTGAGAACAGACAGACGTGAAGCAATCAGATGGTACAGACGTGCGGCGGGATCCTATTATACTGATGCAATCAATGCATTGAATCGCCTTCAGCCCAAGGACGCAAAATCAGATGCCCCGGCAGAAGAAGTTGCCGCAGAAACTCTGTTCAAGCAGGGATATGAAAATGAAAAAAACAATAATTTTTCCGCTGCGGTAAATTTCTACCGGCAAGCTGCGGCTTCCGGTCATATCCAGGCTGAAGTGCGGCTTGGCAGATGTTATTATTTCGGGTATGGGGTGGATATAAATTATGACGAAGCTGCAAAATTATTCCAAAAGGCTGCCGAAAAAGATGATGCACAGGCTCAACGCATGTTGGGACACTGTTATTATTACGGCCGTGGAGTGAATGTCAACCGGGAAACTGCCGTTGTTTGGTACAGAAAGGCTGCAAACCGGGATGATTCTGATGCCCAGAACAGTTTGGCATATTGCTATGAAAAAGGCGACGGTACGGGCAAAAATGTCATGGAAGCGATCTATTGGTATGAGAAGTCTGCCCGGGCGGGGAACAAGTATGCCGGATTTTATTTAGGAAATATCTATTATTTCGGTCGTGATGTGGAGCAAAATTATTATGATGCAGCAAAATGGTATCAGCATTCTGCAAATCTTGGCAATCCTGAGGCTCAGAATAATTTGGGACTTTGTTATGAGTTCGAAAGAGGTGTTGATAAGGATTTGGTAAAAGCAATTGACCTCTACAGAAAAGCTGCGGCAGGCGGAAGCAAAAGTGCAAAGGCTAATCTGAAACGGCTCGGTTATGATTACTATTGATGAGATTTTTTGGGGGAAATCTTTCTGAATTTCTGCTGCAGTTATCAGACTTCCCGCAAACAACAGTTCTGTTATAATTCAGATCATTCTCAACATTTTTTTATAGAATCCTGCTTGAAACGTTCTTTCCGGGGAATTTTTTTTATAAAAAAACACATTTTTTTCTGAAAACTTTATTTTTTTTCAAAGAATGACCTTGCTATATTGGTGATATGGATGTAAATTACCGGATAGGTGCATTAAATACGCAAATTTTAACAAATAAGAAAGTTTGAAAAACAGGAAGGAAGAAAAATGAACGTACTTCTTACAATCGCCCAGCAACAGGCAGCACAGGGTGGAGGATTAGCCCAGCAACAACAGCAACAGGCTGCACAGGGTGGAGGATGGACCGGCATGCTCCCGTTTATTATTGTGATCGCTGCTATGTTTTTCCTGATGTGGCGCGGACAGGCAAAAGAACGGAAACGCCGTGAAGAAATGATGAACTCCATCATGGTTGGAACCAAAATCCTGACTCTTGGCGGAATCTATGGCGTGGTCGATTCTGTGAATGGCGATATCTACAAAATCAAGATCGCTGACAATGTGAAGATTGAGATCAACCGCAACGGTATTGCTTCCGTCATTAAAGAAGAAAAAGCAGCAGAACCCGCTGCCGAGGAGAAAAAATGAACAAGAAACCCGTACTCCTGCGAAGTCTTTTCGCGCTCCTCGTTCTCGGGGTGTTTATCTTTTCCATGTTCCCTCTCGGACAGAAAGATTTCAACGTAACTCTTTCCGGAATGATGGAAAATGCTGCCGATCCGGAATTTCAGAGTATTCTCAAGAAAGCAGCGGAAATCAAGGCAAATGAAGTTGCACAAGGCAGAAATATTTTCGATTCCGCAGCTATCGAAGAAGCTGTTCAGCTTTTTGAACACGCTCAGGCTCAGAAAGATCCGAAATTCAACGAAGGCGGAAAATCTCTTCTGAGATTTGTTAAGCCGGTTATCAAGAAAAATCAGAAATTCGCAAACAACAAGGACGTCATTTCTCATGCAAGACGGCTTTCCGCAAGTTCCATCCGTCTGGGGATCGACCTCAACGGCGGTGCTGAGTTCATGCTCAAGCTGGAACCTGTTGCAACGGAAGACCGTTCTGTTGAAGACATCAGAGAAAACTTTGTCCGTTATCGTGATATCGCAATCGAAAACCTCCGTGAACGTATCGAAGGTCTCGGAATTTATGAAAGTGAAATCACTCCTGCCGGTAACGAATATATCTCTCTGCGTATTCCCACCGTTTCCAAAGAAGAAAAGGTCAAACTCCAGAATCTGATCGAGATGTCCGCCCGTTTGAGCTTCAATCTCGTTCATGAAAACAATGCTGCTCTTGTTCAGCAGTATCTTGAGAACCGTGAAGCTTTTCAGGTTCCTGATGGTTACATGGTTATGGAATCTGTGGAAGCCGGCGGAGAACGCGGCAGCCAGATCTGTATTGTCAAGCGCGACCAGGAAATGGATGGTAAGAATATTACCAACGCGTTTGTCAATATGACCCAGTTCGGTCAGCGCGAAATCCTCCTGAACTTCAACTCTCAGGGCGCAGTCGATTTCGCTAACGTTACCAGAAAGAATGTCGGCAGACAGCTCGCAATCATCCTTGACGGAAAACTTTACTCTGCTCCTGTGATCAATCAGGAAATCGCAGGCGGTAACGCTCAGATCACCGGTAACTTCTCCCGTGAAGATGCTGAAAATATCGCCAATGCTCTCGTCAGCGGAAGTGTTCCGTTCAAGATGAAGATCGAATCCCAGTATGATATCGAACCTACCATCGGTTCCGAAACCGTCCGCGACGGTATGTGGAGCGGTATCGCAGGTATGATCCTCGTTATGATCTTCATGCTTCTCTACTACCGCAAGTCCGGTCTGGTCGCAAACATCTCTCTGCTTTGCAACACCGTTATGATGGTCGGCGCAATTGCAGCATTCAACGTCACTTTGACTCTGCCCGGTATCGCGGGTATCATCCTTACCATCGGTATGGCTGTTGACGCCAACGTTCTGTTCTACGAACGTATCCGTGAAGAAATGGACAAAGGGAAGAGCGTCCTGAATGCGATCAACGTCGGGTTCTCCAAGGCATTTGTTGCAGTGTTCGACTCCAACATTACCACACTGTTTGTTGCTGCGATCCTGCTGTGGCTCGGTACCGGTGCGATCAAGGGCTTCGCAATGACTCTTGCAATCGGTATTTTCACCACCCTGTTCACTGCTGTGTTCCTCACCCATCTGCTCTTTGACCTGATGGCTCGCTGGAACCCCGCAATGAAGCTTTCCATGTTCTCCTTCGCTAAGAGGAAGATGAATCTGGACTTTATCAGCCCCCGTAAAATTGCTTTCGGAATCTCAGGAGTCCTGATCATCGCTATCATCATCGTCTGCTGTGTCAGAGGAAAAGATATCCTCGGTATCGACTTCACCGGCGGTACTCAGATCGTTTACGATTATGCCAAAGTGATTCCCGCTGAAGATATCGACACTGCTCTTGCAAAAGCCGGTTACGATGCAAAAGTCCTTTACAAGACCTCCGGTTCTGTGGCTGACTCCAAGAAAAAACTGGAAGTCGTCTGCCGCGCAGCAGGCGACAGCAGCAAGGCAATTGATACCGCTGACATCACCAAGGCGATGAACGCCGCTTATCCTGATGCAAAATTCGTTGTGGAAGGCAGCTCTGAACTCGGAGCTCTGATCGGATGGACCTTTGCAAAATCTGCAATGCTCTCTCTCGGTCTCGCGATCCTCGGTATGATCTTCTACCTGACACTGCGGTTCCAGTTCTCCTACTCCATCGCCGCAAACGTCGCCGTTATTCACGACGTTATCATCGGCTGCGGTCTTTACGTCATGTGCGGCGGACAGATCACCATGAACGTGGTCGCCGCAGGCTTGACCCTGATCGGTTACTCTGTGAACGATACCATCGTCAACTTTGACCGTATCCGTGAAAACCTGAGAACGGAAAAAGGTATGAACTATACTCAGATCATCAACCTGAGTTTGAACCAGACACTTGCCCGTACAATCCTGACCACTCTGACCACTATGCTTGTGGTTCTGATGCAGCTGATCTTCGGCGGTGCAACCATCCGTGACTTTGTCAGCGTGATGTTGATCGGTATGATCTCCGGTGTGTACTCCACACTCTATATCGCAACCCCGATCATCGATATCTGGCACAAAAAAGATAAAAATATCCACGATGCAGAAATCGAAACCAAAGCGGTTGTTACCGGCGAAGGAGTATAAGAAATGAAGACTGCATATATTTTCTCAGGACAGGGTGCCCAGACCGTTGGTATGGGCAAAGATCTTTATGAAAACTCTCCCGCTGCCAAGGCAGTGTTCGACAAAGCCGATGAGATCCTCGGCTGGAGCGTTTCCGATGTCTGCTTCAACGGTCCTGCCGAAAAGCTGACCGAAACCAAGTACTGCCAGGTGGCGATTTACACCACCAGCATGGCATGTCTCGCCTACTACCACGAAAAGAACGGCGGGGATCCCGATGAAGTGATCGGCTGTGCCGGTCTGAGTCTCGGTGAATACTCTGCTCTGGCAGCTGCCGGATTCTTCTCTTTCGAAGAAGGTCTGAAGCTGTTGGAAAAACGCGCATTGTTCATGGATGAAGCCTGCCGTGCCACCAATGGCGGAATGGCAAGTATCCTTGCCGGTGATCCCGCTGTGATCGCTGAAGTCTGCGCAGAATGTGACATTGACGTTGCCAACCTGAACTGCCCCGGTCAGATCGTGATCAGCGGCGAAAAAGATGGCGTTGCCAAAGCATGTGCCATGCTGAAAGAAAAAGGTGTGAAACGCGCTCTTCCGCTGAATGTTGCCGGAGCGTTCCACTCCCGTCTGATGGCTTCCGCCGGTGAAAAACTCCGCGGACCTCTGGCTGAAACCCAGGTCGCAGCTCCTGCGATCCCGGTCGCACAGAACTTCACCGGAAAATTCGAAAATGATCCTGCTGTGATCAAAGAAAATCTTGCCGGACAGGTCGCCGGAAGCGTCCGCTGGGAAGAGTGCGTCCGCGCAATGATCGCTGCCGGCGCAGAACAGTTTGTCGAATTCGGTCCCGGAAACGTCCTGACCGGACTCGTCAAGAGAACTGATGCTACAAAACAACTTATTAATATCAACAAAATCTAAGGAGAGAGAAAATGGGAAACAAACTTGAAGGCAGAGTTGCCATTGTTACCGGAAGTGCCCGCGGTATTGGAAAAGCCATTTGCGAAAAGCTGGCTGCTGAAGGTGCAAAAGTCGTCGTTGTCGATATCAGCCAGGAAGCAGTCGATGCAACTGCAGCAGAATTCACCGCAAAGGGAATTGACGCTTTCGGTGTTGCAGCAAACGTTGCAAAGATGGAAGATTGCGAAGCAGCTGTCAAAGCTGTTATGGAAAAATACGGCAGAATCGACTTCCTCGTCAACAATGCCGGTATCACCCGCGACACCCTCATGCTCCGCATGGGCGATGCTGAATGGGATTCCGTCATGGCTGTCAACCTCAAGGGTGTCTTCAACTTCACTAAGGCTTGCATCAGACCTATGATGAAAGCAAAATTCGGTAAGATCGTCAACATGGCATCTGTCGTCGGAAGAATGGGTAATGTCGGACAGGCCAACTACTCCGCATCCAAAGCTGGTGTGATCGCTCTGACCAAGACCACTGCAAAAGAATTTGCAACCCGCGGTATCACCTGTAACGCAGTTGCTCCCGGTTACATCATCACCGATATGACCGAAAAGCTTCCTGAAGAAGCCCGTAATGCATTCCTGCAGTTTATCCCCATGAAGCGCGGCGGACAGCCCTCTGATGTCGCTAACGTCGTCTACTTCTTCTGCTCCCCCGAGTCCGACTATGTGACCGGTCAGGTGCTGAACTGCTGTGGCGGATTCCTCATGTAATCTGCTTTATCAGTAATTTTTTCAAAGAGCTGCTGCTGGACCTTAAAAGTTCGGCAGCGGCTCTTTTTTTTTCGGCAGAGCCGGAGGGTGAGGCGCACAAGCCGATGATCAACTGGGGAACTGGGATTACTGGGAGTGCTGGGAGCGCTGGGAGCTCTATTTTTTTTTCGCCTGGGTGCGTGAAGAAAAGCCTTTGCGCAAAACCTTTTCATTGCCCGCTATCTCCCAGTAATCCCAGTAATCCCAGTAATCCCAGTAATCCCAGTAATCCCAGTAATCCCAGTAATCCCAGTAATCCCAGTAATCCCAGTAATCCCAGTAATCCCAGTACTCTCAGTACTCTCAGTACCCGGGCAGCCTTGTAAACTCTTTTTTCAAGATTTGGTCACTTGACAAAGTAAACGCAAGTTTGTCAAAGTAAATGCAACCGAGCAGAAATTGCTTGCGTTTAATCTGACAAAGTAGCGTTTAATCTGACAATTTTTTTGGGAGTTAAGCGAAAATCGTGTCAATA
>JAFTJI010000080.1 GCA_017456495.1 Lentisphaeria bacterium
AGCATCCGAATTTCCAGTTAACGCCGGCGGAACGATTTTGATTGCCACGTCGGTTTTAGAGAACGTATCCGTACAGCGGAAGACCTGTCCCATGGCACCTTCGCCCAGGAGTTCTTCAACGATATAACGTCCATTGGAGAGCCGTTCCCCGATTTTGACTGTGCATGGAATGGTTTTCATCATATCCAGTGAATCTGTCTGAAAATTCCGCCCGCTTGGGGCAACGGTTACTCTTGTATCTAAATCATCCATAATAAGAAAATTCCTTTGTAAAAACGTTTTTGTAATATACTATGAATAACAGTTGTATTCAAGTTGAAAATCAGTAAAAAACAGCGAAATATCCTTGAGATGGATTTTTCACCCCGGACGTTATGCTTTATTCGATCCGGCGGGATTTTTTCTGTTTAATTTCCTTTTATCATAGGCATACATCTGCCATGCGTTCCAGGTATTGTGCCAGAGGATATAAAAAATCGTCCCCATAGCGACCAGCGGACCGGCATAATGCAATGCGAGATAAAGGGTCAAAGTTGTGTTTTTCTGACCGAGGATCTGGCTGGATTCCCGTGAGAATTTCTTTCGGGCAAAGATTCTGCCGAGGGTGAAATTGCAGATACAGATCACCAATGAGACCAAGCCGATCAGCAGCACTTTCCGGATGGATTCGCCCGGATTTTCAATGAAATGATTTCTTGCGATCGCCGCAAGGATAAACAGGCAGAAAGACCAAAGGGAAAAGGTGAACAGTTTGCATTTTTTCGGAAGATCTTTTGTTTTCGGGAAAAGTTTTCTGATCACCATTGCAATCAGGAAAGGCAGCCCGATCACTTTCACGATCGTCAGGGCAACGTCGATCACAAAATCATACGTCACAGCTCCCGAAACCATCGGTAAAAGGAAGATCAGCGCAAAAGCTATGACCAGATTCGTTATGGTAAATCCGGTCAGAGCGAATCCGGTTCTTCCATTCAGGAAAGAGACCACGACAGGAGCCGCCGTAGCAGTCGGAGTGATCCCCACAAAAAAGGCTGTTACAGCATAGACAGGATGTTCCGGGAAAAAGAATTTCAGGAGGAAATAAGGTATGATCCCCATTGCCAGATTGAGGATCAGGATGACGGCATGTTCCCTGCGGGGCTTCAACTGTTTGAAATCAAGCTGAAGACATGCCATAAAAACCATGATACAGAGGAACCATTTTACGACATGGAACGGTTTTTCGTTCAATACATGAGCCTGTGGGAAACAGATCCCCAGCAGGAACGGAATAAAAATCATAGAGGGACGCAGGAGGGCTTTCAACATAATACGATTTCCTTATGCCCGGGGATGCGCCTGCTGATAAACAGCCCGCATCCGTTCAGAGCTGATGTGAGTGTAAAGCTGAGTCGTGCTCAAATTGGCGTGTCCGAGCAGTTCCTGAACGCTGCGGAGATCCGCTCCGGCATCCAGCAGATGTGTTGCGAAAGAGTGCCGCAGTTTATGCGGTGTCATATCCGGCGGGAGGTTGGCAGTGATCAGATATTGTTTGAAATTCCGCTGAAAGGAACGGGCAGTAAAACGAGTTCCCTGCTGATTCAGAAAAACAGGAGATTCCGGACGGTTATCGGCAAACATGGTTCTGCGGAGGAGCAGAAAACTTCTCAAGGCTCTTGCAGCCGGATTTCCGATTGCCCCCAGACGTTCTTTTTTACCTTTTCCGCGGATTTTCATAACACCGGAAAGGAGATCTACATCACCGATATTCAGCCCGACACATTCGCTGATACGCAGACCGCCGCTGTAGATGATCTCAAGCATTGCGGCATCGCGTTTCATCTGAAAATCTGCGCTTGCTTCATCCCGGGCATACCCTGAAGCGAGAGCATCCCGCCAGAACGCCGCGGGCGCATCCAGAAGCCGTCCGACTTCGCTGACGGTCATATATTTCGGCAGAACTTTCTGTTTTTTAGGACCTGTCAAGCCGGAAAACGGGTTATTTTTGACCCGGCAATCTCTGACAAGATACCGGAAGAAGGAGCGCATCCCGGAAAGTTTCCGCTGCATGCTTGATTTGGAAAGCTGAGCTTCCTGAAGATCAACGATAAAACTGCGGGCATCGTAAAGAGTGACAGAATCCCAGTCGATCTCTTCCTCTGCCGGATTTTTCTTCAGACAGAGCTGGGCAAACTGGCAGATATCTATTCCGTAACTGCTGATGGTATGTTCCGACATATTTTTGGTACTCCGCAGATAGGCAAGAAATCTCTGATAATTTTTATCTCCGGGATATTCTTTTTCTTCGTTCATCTTCCGTTCTCCAACTGATTCAAGGGTAACATACACCGGAAATGCCGGAAATAAAGTTTTTTTTGTGATTTTTTCGGGAAAAAATTTGAAAAACGCCTGTTCTGTTGTTATTGTACCCGAAAACAACAGAATACACAGGAGTTTTTATCATGGCAGATGCAAGTTTGAAATTTCTCGAAACCTTCCTCAATACTTCCGGACCTTCCGGTTTTGAAACCCCGCAGGCAGCAGTCTTCCGCGACTATCTGAAAAAATATGCCCACAAAATTGATGTGGATGTCCTCGGGAACAGTATAGCTGTCCTGAACCCGGATGCAAAATTCAAAGTCATGCTTGCGGGACACTACGATGAAATCGGTTTTCAGGTCGTTGATATCACCGAAGGCGGTCTTGTGACGTTCCGTGCAGTCGGCGGGATCGACAAAGTCACCCTGCCCGCGCTGGAAGTCGATATCATCACCGAAAAGGGGATCGTTCCCGGAGTGATCGGCAGAAAGCCCATTCATCTTCAGACACCCAAGGAACGTGAAACTGTCATGGAGATTTCCGATCTCTGGATCGATATCGGCGCAAGCTCCCGGAAAGAAGCGGAGGCACTTGTCTCTGTCGCAGACCCGATCGCGATGCGTTCCAATTGCCGTTTTCTGAACAAGAATGTGATCATGTCCAAAGGGCTTGATGATAAAATCGGAGCTTATGTGATCGCAGAAGCCTTCCGGATGCTGGCAGAAGCCAAAGTCAAAATCGGGGTCTATGCAGTCGGAACCGTTCAGGAAGAACTCGGACTGCGCGGGGCTGAAGCAAGCACTTTCGGCATCAAGCCCAACGTCGGGATCGCTGTGGATGTCGGTTTCGCAACCGATGTTCCGGGTGTCGACCGCAAGCAGTGGGGCGATGTCAAACTGGGCGGCGGTCCTATCGTTTCCAGAAACGCAAACGTCAACCCCGTTCTGTACCGCTATATCATGGAGGCGGCAAAGAAAAATAAAATCGACTGTCAGATCCAGTGCGGTCACCGGGCATCCGGCGGAACCGATACCGAACGCATGCAGATGTCTGCCGGCGGTGTGGCAACGGCTCTGATCAGCATTCCCAACAGATACATGCACACCCCTGTAGAAATCTGCGATATCAGAGATGCCAAAGCGGCAGCAAAACTGATTGCCAAGACGATTGCTTCTCTTGACCCGAAATGCAAATTCCGTCCGGGTATTGATTGAGCATGAGCGGAAAAGTACATATCATTCTCGGAACAGATGACGTTGCGATCAAGGATGCGGCAAACGCAAAAATCCTTGATCTCTGCGGTCCTGCGCCCGAAGAAAATGAATCTCTGGAGATCATCCGGGGGGATTCCGACACGCTGAGTGCCGAGGAAATCCTGGATGCGCTCATCAATACAATGACAACTCCGCCGTTCCTGACTCCGGAAAAAATCGTCTGGCTCAAGCATTTCAACAAGTTTGAAGATGCCTTTTCTGAACCTGCCGGAACCGGAAAGAAGAAGAAAAAGACCCGTCTTGAAATGGTTGCGGATCTTTGGAACGAAGGTCTGCCTGCAGGAATCACTGTGGTTTTTGACGGTACCGGACTCGACCGGAAACGTTCGTTTTATAAAGTCGCGGCGGCAATCGGAAAAACAGAACCGAACACCTTCACCTGGTTTGACAAGATTGATCCCAAAGCGAAAAATTTTGAGGCGGAAGTCATTCTGCGTGCCGGGGAATTTGCTGAAGCGGAAGGGATCCGGATGACCCGGGATGCCTCGTCATTTCTTGCCCGTTCCACGGGCGGGGATCTGCTGCTTCTGAAGAATGAAATCAAGAAACTTGCGGCTTATATCGGCGGATCCGGAAAAGTCTCTCTGGAAGATTGCCATGCGGTTTGCACAGCAACAAAAGAGTCGCTTGTCTGGGAGTTTTCCTCAGCCCTTGCGGAACGGGATATTCAGCGTGCTATGACCCTGATCCCCGGGATCCTGCTTTCACTGGAACAGGGCAGCTCAAGCGGGAACGCGGAACTTGCGGTTCTCTCTTCCACTGCAAACGAATTCAAACGTCTGATGGATCTGAAATGTGCAGGAGCGAAATACGGATTTCCTGCCAACGCGGGACCGAATTTCTTCTATGCGACAGTGGAAGCTCAGAAAGCAAAAGGGAACAATGATCCAGTCTTCTCCATGAATCCTTACCGGCTTTTCAAGATGTGGGAAAATGCAAGCCGGTTCGCGGATGAGGAATTTGCGGATATCTTCGATGCCCTTTTTACAGCGAACCGGGCAATGGTCACCGGTGCTGGTGAACCGAGACTTGTTCTGGAAAATCTTGTAATGACGATTGGACCCGGCAAGGCTCAGTGAGCCCCTTTCTGTCCGGAGGCAACCGTCTGGCGGACGCCCTCATCCCCATGTTCTTCCCGATAGGTCTTGATGATCGTTTTCAGCCGGAATGTCTGGTACAAGGCAAAGAGCTGAATGGGAAGAGAGAGCAGGAAGAAGAGCTTGTACGTCAGGATCTGCTGTCCTTCCGGAGCGATCAGATTCTGCAGCGGGGCATAAATTGCCGGAGTGACAAAGCGCGCCAGCCACATGATCCCGCCGGCGATCACCATTCCCGCGATCCCTGCCCCTGCGCCCTGGATCACGTTTGTTGCAACGGATCCGGCAATCTGCTGTTCTTTCGGGACTGCCATCAGAAAATAACAGGTGTTGGCATTATCGCCGAACGCCACCGTGGTCCCGCAAAGGAAAAATACAAGAACAGATAAAATACAGGGAATCACGGTTCCGGCAAATGGCGCAATCAGCCACAGCAGAGAAACAACGATTCCAAGAAAAACTGAAATGATCAATACAGCGCGGGGACCTCTCATTGCCACGATTTTTCCGGAAAGCCAGGAAGCTGAAAAGCTGGCACAGAACTGCGCCGCCGAGAACAACACTGCAACCGTATCAGAAAAGCCGTAACCCTTTTTCAGAAAAAGAACCGATGCCGGAACCATCAGGATCACTGCAAGATTTTTGCAGAATCCAACGATCAGAAGCTGACGGATCATAGGGTTCGCTTTTACTTTTCTCCATTCCGGCATCAGCGGTTTCTGCGCCGTCTGACGGATAATATCCGTTTCGCGGATCGCACGGATGAACCGGGAGGCTGTCACCCCCATGGAGGCTCCGAACACAACGATTCCGCAAAGGATCCAGATGGAACTGCTCATTTTCAGAAGAAAACTCACAATAATCAGTGCGATCACGCCGGAAAAGTAGAACGCACCGGTTGCATTTCCCACGACCTGGGAACGGTCCTCATCATTGGTGATCTCTCCGATCAGCGGCTGGGAAAGCACAACTCCCGCCGCACGGAACCCGTAAAACATCAGAGCGGCAAACAACAGCAATCCCCATGCAGCGACAGGAATATATTGAGCGACAACGACACTGACAGCCACCAGCAATGCAGCTATATTTCTGCAGACCCAGAACGAAGCCTGACTTTGCGCGGCTCCGGTTTTGGCAGTCTGGCGGACTCCCAGCGGAAGAAGCAGAAAGCCGATGTAAAGCATTGCTCCCACAAAAGTGATCAGCACATCGGGCATCCCGATCTGAACAGCAATCAGAATGATGATCGTCTCCCCCAGACACATATAGGAGAAGCCGTTGATAAAACCGAACCGGAGATAGTTCTTCTGTGATATCTTCCGTTCTTCCAGTGTCAGAGGATGATCAACAATCACGGTATCAGCTCCGGCTTAAAGAACTTTGGAGAAGAAGTCGCGGACACGGGGATGTTCGGAGTTTTTGATCACTTCGTCCGGTGTTCCGGAAACAACGATCTTACCTTGATCCATGAAGATTACACGGTTTGCGACTTCTGCAGCGAAACCGATTTCATGAGTCACAACGACCATTGTCATACCTTCCTGAGCGAGTTCTTTCATCAAAGAGAGGACTTCGCCCACCATTTCGGGGTCAAGAGCAGAAGTCGGCTCATCAAAGAGCAGAACATCCGGATTCATCGCAAGAGCGCGGATAATGGCAATGCGCTGCTTCTGTCCGCCGGAAAGCTGCGCCGGATAAGCATCGCGCTTATCATACAAACCGATCCGCTTCAGCAGAGCATCCGCCTTTTCAGAGGCTTCTTTTGCAGAAAGCCGGTGAGTCCGGACAGGTGCAAGCGTAATATTTTTGTGAATAGTCAGATGAGGGAACAGGTTGAAGTGCTGGAAGACCATTCCCACCTGCTGACGGAAACTGTTCAGGGAGATTTCATGCTTCGTGACATCTTTTCCCTTGAAAAGGATCTGCCCGGCTGTGGGCTGTTCGAGCATGTTCAGACAGCGCAGGAAGGTACTTTTTCCGGATCCGGAAGGACCGACAACAAATACCACTTCCCCGCGTTTGATGGTGGTGGAAACATGATCAACGGCTGTCAAAGCAGGAAACTGCTTGACCAGATCGCAAATTTCAAAAATTGTCTCACTCATTTCTCTTCAACCTCTTTTCCAAACGTCCCAGCAGCCAGCTGAGGAACATGACAACGACAAGATAGATCAGCGCAACTGCAATCAGCGGGAAGAACGCATCATAAGTCTGACTGCGGATGATATCCCCGCCGCGTGTCAGATCCTGCAGCGCAATATACCCCGCCACACTCGTCTCTTTCAACAGAACGATAAATTCATTTCCCAAAGCAGGAAGCACATTCTTGAATGCCTGCGGAAGAATGATCTCACGCATCGTCTGTCCGTAGGAAAGTCCAAGACTCCGCCCGGCTTCCATCTGACCTTTGTCAATGGACATGATCCCGCCGCGGATGATTTCTGCCACATACGCGCCCGAGTTGATCCCGAAAGCGATCACGGCAACCAGAACTTTATTCACGTCAACACTTCCAAAAATCACAAAGTAGATGATCAAGAGCTGAACCACCACGGGAGTTCCCCGGATCACTGTCAGATAAATCCGGCAGAGACCATCCAGCAGTTTCAGTTTTCCCGTGATATCAGCGGTACTGCGGACAACTGCAACAAGGAAGCCGATCACGATCCCCATCAAAACGGACAACACGGTGATTTGAAGCGTGACAAAAAATCCTTGCACCAGGTAGGTGTAACGCTGATCTTTGATGAAGTTGTTGTAGAAGGAGAACTTGATGCTGCCCCAGAAAGTATCTGTCATGGCAGGAGCATTTTCCTGCACGGGTGCAACAGTCTGCCGCGGTGTTTTGTGGGCTTCGCCGGCTTTTTCAAGCATTGCGTTCAACTCTCCGCTGGACTGAAGAAGTTTAATACTTGCGAGGAACTCCTTCAGGACATCCGGATTTTCTTTTCCGGCTGCGAAAACATACGTTTCTCTTGCAAATGTTCCGGGCATTATTTTCAGATTTTTATTGTTCTTCAGAAGATTCAACGCTGTATTTTTGTCAATGACCACAGCATCAAGATTTCCGGCAGAGAGAGCAGCAATTGAAGTTGCGGCATCCGGGAAAGTCTGAGGCGGATAAACATGTTTTTCCAGATAATGTTCTGCGAACGATCCTTTCCGGGTTCCGACTTTCTTTCCGTTCAGATCAGAAAACTTGAGTATGGGAGATTTTTCCGGGACAACAACGACATACTCTGCAGCAGTAAATTTTCCTACATTCGGGAACAGATTTTCTTCCTCAGCAGTCAAGGGGATCATCGGAACAATAAGCTGTTTCCGGGTCACGTTGAGAGCAGCGGTCACATTTTCCAGATTGCCGTCCTGAAATTCGATTTTGAATTTGAGCCGTTCAGCGATCTGTTCCAGAACGGATTGAGTATAAAGTTTTTCGGTTCCGCTGTTTGCAGGAAAAACGACAATAAGGCGCGTTTTCCGGTAGGAGTTGATGATGGCAGCCAATTCGCCGGATTCTTTCATTTTCCGTAATTCTGCGTTAAACTTATCCAGCAGAGCTTTGTTATTTTTTCCGATTGCAAAGGCGTACTCTTCCTGAACCAGCGGCTCGGGAAGAATCTTCAGATTCGGATTTTTTGCGACATACGCTTCAGCCGGTTCTCCGTCGATGACGACGACATCGAGTTTTCCGTTTGCCAGAGCCGTAACAGCTTCCGGACCGTTCTGGAACCGTTCCGGCTCCTGAATATTGTCTTTGACATAGGATTCACCCGTTGTTCCGCGCTGGACTCCGATCCGTTTTCCTTTGAGATCCGCCGCACTTTTTATGGGAGAATTTTTCAGGACGATCATGACCTGAGCAGCGATCACATAGCTGTCAGTAAAGAAAACTTTCTGTTTGCGGTCCTCTGTGACAGTGATCCCGGATGCTGCGACTTGAGCCTTTCCGGTCTGAACCGCAGCGATCACAGCATCAAACGCCATATCTTCGATTTCAAGATCATATCCCAGCCGCATTGCGATCCGGCGGACGATTTCCGCGTCGATCCCGTCGATCCTGCCTTTATCAACATACTCATAAGGCGGGAAGGTGGCATTTGTAGCCATCACCAGTTTTTTCTGCTGCTGCACGTCTTCCCTGCAACCGCAAAAACACAGCACGAGTGCTGCCATTAAAAACAATAATCGTCTCATTGTCTGTTTCCTTTATTAGATAGTGTACTCCGGTAACATACAGCCAAAATTTATTTTTACAAGAGGTGTTTTCAAAAGTCCGGTAAAAATTGCCGGAAAAAAGATCGTTGATGAGTTGGAAATGGCAGTTTTCGGAATCTGTTCAAAGAGTATCCGCTGAAAACGTTCCATGATGATCGAACAGTATTTTCTTGCATTTTTGAAATTGTCTCACAATGCCTGCAGTTGTTTTTTTCATCAAGAGCGGTAAGAAAAATGTTTTTTCTATATTTTTTCCGAAAAACACTGGAAATATTGAAAAAATGTGTTATAGGTAAGTTTTGTTATCTGACTGTTAAAAACAACATAGAAAATACAGGAGAACAAGAAAATGAACATCCGAGCTGTAACATTTTCCGCTGCCGCTGCGGCTGCTGCCCTGATTCTGACGGGGTGCTGCTCCACGGCTTATGACTGCAAATTCAATGTGGGAAAGCCAAGTGCCAAAATTGATGTTTGCAGAACAAACGCAAAAGTCAAGATCGACGGCGTTCTTGATGAAAAAGAGTGGGCAGGTGCAACCGTTCACAATATCCAGCCGGCTTACGTTTTCAAAGATAAAAAAGTCATTCCGCCGAAAACTTTCGCAAATATCAACCTTAAAAACAGACGTGTCGAACCGTATCAGGGCGGAACTGTCCGGCTCATGTACGATGATAAATATCTTTACATCGGTGCGATCCTGGAAGACAGCGACGTCATTCAGTACGGAACTGTCGATCAGTCCCATTTCTATCTCTCCGGGGACCTTGTTGAAATGTTCCTGAAGCCGGTGAATGCACCGTCCTACTGGGAATGCTATGGAACGCCCAACTCCAAAAAGACCTCTCTCTTCTTTACAAACAGAAGATATCCTCTGGATCCCTCCAAGAGTGTTCTTATGGACGGCATGATCGTTGCGGCAAAAGTCAACGGAACGCTTAACAACTACAAAGACAAGGATAAAGGCTGGTCCATTGAAGTTGCGATTCCCCGTGCGAATCTGGCAAAGACCGGCAGACCGTTCAATCCCGGCGAACCCTGGACGATCCTGATCGCAAGATACAACTACAACTACGGGTCCGTCGAATCCAACCCTCATTTCTCAACCTACCCTGAACTGCCTGTAGTGAACTACCATCACCTCGAATACTATGCAGATGTCAATTGGAAATAAAATAAGCAAACAACATAAAAACATAATACAGGAGAATAAAAAATGAACTTCCGAGCTGTAACATTTTCTGCTGCCACTGCAGCTGCTGCCATCGTTCTGACCGGCTGCTGCACGAAAACGTACGACTGCAAATTTGACGTTGGCGCACCGTCTGCAAAAGTAGACGTTTCCAAAGCTCCCGGCAAAGTCAGGATCGACGGCGTCCTCAATGCCAAAGAATGGGCTGGCGCAACTGTTTACAAAATGGATCGTGCCTACAGCTACACCAACAAATTCGCCACCCCGGAAAAAGTCTATGCTCATACAAGCAGAAAAGGCTACGATGTGGAACCATTCCAGGGCGGAACTGTCCGACTCATGTACGACAAAAACTTCCTCTATGTAGGAGCTCAGCTGACCGACAGTGATATCATGCAGTTTGCGACAGAAAACCAGACAAAG
This sequence comes from Lentisphaeria bacterium, assembly GCA_017456495.1. Lineage (GTDB taxonomy): Bacteria > Verrucomicrobiota > Lentisphaeria > Victivallales > UBA1829 > SIG79. The sequence continues at coordinate 10,500 of JAFTJI010000080.1, forward strand.
GCGTATGGTACCGGTGATACTGTTACGATCTTCCTTAAACCTGCCAACTCCCCCAGCTACTGGGAATTTCACGGAACCCCCAACAGCAAGATCACCTCTTTCTTTGTTCCCACCCGCGGTTATCCTGCAGACCCCAAAGCAACTGCAGTCATCCCCGGGATGAAAGGTGTTGCAAAAATCAAGGGATCTTTCAACAATTATTCCAACAAAGATAAAGGCTGGACCATTGAATTTGCGATTCCGCTCAGCCAGCTGAAAAAAGCAGGTGCAGCGTTCAAGCCCGGTTCAGCATGGCAGATCCTCATTGCACGTTATAACTACAATTACAACGTCAAAGATGTCATGCCGCAGTATTCCTCCTGTCCGGAAATGCCGACAAACAATTTCTCGTACATCGAATACTTTGCAGACGTCAACTGGAAATAAAACCGGTTATCAGCAATGTTATTTCTGACGATGCCAGTTGCTTTCGTGCAACTGGTTTTTCTTCCGGGTTTTCTCTTTCTGGTTCTTATGAACCTGCACAGAACAAATCCCGGAAGAGTTCTTTTTTTATCAGCGATCCTGAGCGGCATTTTCAATATGCTGGCGGGATATCTGCTTTTTGCCGCAAGGTGCTTCAATCAGACTGCAGTACTGATCCTTCTTTTCGCAGAAGTGATCGCCCTGTTCTTTGCGCTGAGAAAAAACAAAACTGCCGGAGAAAACGCCTTTGACCTATGGGAGGTCTTCCGGAATTTTCTATCTGATCCGTCAAAAATCACCCGTTATCTTTTCCTTTCCGCCTGTATTATTCTGGGCTGGTTTGCAGTTGATACTGTTTTATCAGTTACAAAGATATTTCTCAATTGGGATGCTGTTCTTTCCTGGAACCGCTGGGCAACGGAATGGATCACCGGAACGTTCCCGTACAATACACGCGGCTACCCGCAGCTTGCTCCGCTGAACTGGGCAATGTGCTATCTGATTTGCGGAGTCACTTTGGAATTTATTCCGCATCTGACTTGCCACTATCTCGGATTTCTGATCCTGCTCGGAATTTTTGAGCTGGGCTGCATTCAGAAAAAAAGCGGTTTGTTTGCAGCAATCCCGATTTGTGCATTTTTCTTTGCTAATCTGACTATCTGCCAGGATGGAAGTGAAGCAGATTTTTATGTGATGTTCTATTGTTTTGCAGCTGTTTACATGCTGTTTCTTGTCAAAGAGTCCAGCCGTTATCTCTGGATCGCCATGCTGACCGCAGCGGGCGCGGCGGCTGTAAAACAATCAGGCGTAGCAGTATGGGCACTCTATCCGATCGCGCTGGCTCTGATTTCAAAAGAGTTCCGGCATTGGAAAAAGTGGGTTTCATATATCCTGCTCGGGGTCGCGATCGCCGGAGTCTATTTTGCGATTTTTACGGTCCGGAACGCAAGAGGTTTGGAACGTACCAATGTGGGATATATGATCAATAATATTTATGGTGAACGGACCTATGCGGAACGCGGGATCGCAGCCAGCAAGATGTTGATTGTGAGACTTGCCGGAGGAATGATCCGGGGAGTTGCACTGCCGAAGCATGCTCAGTTCGACCGTTCTAAAGGTGAGCCGTACCGTACGCTGAAGTATCTCGGAAGATACGCGGTTCTTTACGCAGGTTTGCTGTTTCTGATCCTTGCAGCGTTCCGGAACATGCCGCCGGGGATGTGGAGAACGCTTCTGCTCTCGTGGGGGATCCCGTATCTGCTTGTCTGGCACTTTACATTCTGCTATGATTTGCGGAATCTTGGACCGGTGATTCCTCTGCTTGCCTGCGGAATCGGGTTGGGGGTGTCGGAAATGGCGGAAAACAAACGCCGCCGGAAGCTGCTTTTGATTTTGTCTATCCTGGTTGCAGCCGGATATGCGGTTGCGTTGCGGAACTTCCACTTTATTTTATCCAGGAATGTGGAAGCCGTTAAAATCGGAGAGGCAGCATTGAATCAACTGCTGAATACAACAAATGTTCCCCGCGGCAAAATCGCTACAGATTACGAGTTTATCAATCTGACACCGAAATTCCGCAACCGGCTCATTTCGATTTCCTACTCTGTTCCGGAAAAAATGTGGCTGGATATTCATGAAAAAACTTTGACAGATCCGGAAGTTTCAGCGTTTCTTATTCCGGATTATGCAAGAAAAGAGTTCCTTTCCGGGATAAAGAAACTGGAAAAAGAAGGGATCCTCCTCAAAGAATTTCATGCCTGCGGCTATACGCTGTATATAAGGAAAATAAAACAATGAAGCAGACGGATTGGGAACAGTATTACTCCTCCCCCTTGCCGACAGCATGTTATTCCAGAGCTGTTATTCGCGGGCATCTGCTCCGGATGATCGGAAGAACCGGGCTGAAAACCGGTTTTTCCACAGCTGAACTCGGCGGCGGGGGAAGTTGTTTTTATGAGAAGATCACAAAGAAATATCCGGTTGAGAAATATACAGTTTTCGATTCCTGTCAAGCCGGTTTGCAGGCGTTTTTGAGAAAACACCCGAATGGAAATACAGTCCGGACGGATCTTTTGACCTATGAACCGGAAGAACAGTATGATCTGGTCTTTTCTGTCGGATTGATCGAACATTTTCCGCAGGAATCAACGGCAGCAATGATCAAAAAACACTTTGAGATGACAAAGCCGGGCGGTTATGTCATTATATTCTTTCCAACGCAAACTCTGCTTTATTCCATTACCCGGGGTCTGGCAGAACTCTTTGGAATTTGGCAGTTTCCCGATGAACGTCCGGTCACACCGGAAGAGTTCCGGGAGACAGCGGACCATTGCGGAACGTTTTTGAAAGGCTGTACGATCCGTTCCAACTTTCTCTCTCAATATGCAGCTCTTTACAGAAAGAATCAACGATGAACACACTGAAGATTTACGAAACATTTTCCAGCATTCAAGGAGAATCCACTCATGCCGGACGTCCCTGTTTCTTTATCAGACTTGCCGGATGCAATCTCCGCTGTTCCTATTGCGATACGTCAAAAGCATGGACCGCTGAAGCAGGAAAAGAGATGACCATTGACGATTTGATCGACAAAGCAAAGGAGAGCCGTTTGGAACTGGTGGAAATCACCGGAGGCGAACCGATGCTTCAGGCTGGAACGCCGGAACTCTGCCGCAGATTGCTTGAGGAAGGCTTTGAGGTCCTTATGGAAACAAACGGTTCACAGCCGCTTCATACCCTGCCGGAAGGAGTCAAACGGATCATTGACTGGAAAACGCCGTCCAGCGGGGAAACTGCAAAGATGTTTGCAAAAAATTTTCAATCTCTGCGCTCCGGCGATGAAGTCAAATTTGTGATTGCCGATGATACAGATTTTGCGAATGCGCTGGAAGTTATCGGAAAATATTCCATTGCGGGGAAAGCGACGATCCTGTTTGCACCTGTTTTCGGTTCCATGCCGCCGGACAGACTTGTTGCAAAAATGCTTGAAAGTCATGTTCCAGCCCGGCTGAATCTGCAGCTGCATAAATTTATTTGGGGTGCAGATGCAGAAGGTGTTTGATTTTTTTGTAATCCGCTTGACTTTCTGATATTTTTGAAGTAAAGTACCTTTGTGATTTTATTAAGGAGTCTTTGGTATTATGAAACGATTTCTCAGCCTTGCTGTTTTATTCTGTGCGATCCTGATTTCAGCACAGGATAAAAATGTTCTGGGAGCAGTAACCCAGCGGGATTCCATTCTGGCTTCGGTGAACGGGGAATCCATTACCCTGCTGGATGTCATATTGGAAAGCAATGCTGAAGAAGCAAAATTGGCTTCCATGTACACCGGGGAAGATCTTATCCGGAAAATAGAAGAAGTCCGCCGGAAGATTCTGGATGACCTGATCAACAGGAAATTGATTTATGCCGCTTACAAAAAAAATCCTTTTGATGTTCCGAAACAGCACATTGAAGACATGATCGATTCAATGGCGCGGCTCATGGGCGACGGGACGCGGGAATCATTGGAACGCCGTCTTGTTGCATTAGGGTCAAGCATGGATGAACTCAGAAGAAAAGTCCGGGAAAAAATCGTTACAGAGATCCTGATCTATCAGAATTGTATTCTTCACATTGAGATCACGCCAAGAGAGATCTATCAGGAATATCAAGCGAATCCGGAACGTTGGACCGTTCAGGAACAGCTGGAAATTCAATTGCTCCAGATCCTGAAGGGAAAAAATGCGGATGGACTGGATCCTGTCAGAGTTGTACAAAATCTCAAAGACATGGTAAGAAATGCAGATGAAGAGATGTTCGGAGAGATCGTGAAAAAGAATACCAACGGTCCCAATGCCTCTAAAGGAGGACGAATGGGCTGGCTCGACCGTGACAAGCTTCGTCCGGAATTTGCAGAACCTTTGAAGAATGCAAAGAAGGGTGATATCATCGGACCGATCGAAACACCGGAGGGTTATTATTTTATCCGGATCTGCAATATCGCCGGAAAAGAAAAAATTCCCTTTGATAAAGCCGCTCCGAAAATTGAAAAAGAACTCCGGGAAAGAGCGATACAGAATAAAAAACGCTTTTATCTGAGAGAACTGAAAGAAGGAGCCGTGATCCGCATACTCATTTGACTTCCTTGCAGTTGACACTTTTCCTGCGCGAAAAAAGGAAATCTTATGTGTAAAATAACAATAAAAGCTTTCAAAGCTGCCGAAAAAGGGCTCTTTGGAAATATCAGTGCAATCGCTAAAAAACTCGGAGTTTCACGGAAAACACTCTACCGTTTTCTGGCGGCAACTCCCGAAGCAGCCGAGTGTATCGCTGCCGCAAGAGAAGAGTTCGATGACATTGCAGAAGAAAGTATCAGAAAAAAAATCATTGAGGGAGATACTTCCATGCTGAAGTTCTACGCCTCAACTAAATTAAGAAAACGCGGTTACTCTCAGGACGATGCAGAAGATGCTCCACCGCCGGAGTTCCGCATAAAAATCGAAACGGGAGACAGCAAATGAAAATTTATATTCAGACCGATATCGAAGGCATCGCCGGATTTTGTTTCTTTGAAAAACGGAAAGACCCCTCCTATGAAAATATTCAGCACAGACACCGTATGTACAAACTCCTGACCGATGAAGTCAATGCTGCGGTTCAGGGAGCGTTCGATGCCGGAGCAGATGAGGTCATCGTCAATGACAGCCACGGTTCCGGATATAATATTCTGTTTGAATATCTTGATCCCCGCTGTCAGATCATCCATGGCAGAAATATGAGCGGTCCCGCATGGCTCCCGTTCCTGGATGAAACCGTCGATGCTATGGTTCTGATCGGGATGCATGCTATGGGCGCGACAAAAGATGCCATCACACCGCACTCGCTCTGGGAAGTCAATGACGGAGAATTTTATATGAGCGAAGGAACTATGGCGGCAGCTCTCGCCGGAGATTTCAACGTCCCGTCCGTCTTTGTTTCCGGTGATGACAAGATCGTTGCCGAGTTCAAGGAGAAGATCTCTGGAATTGAATCCGTCCAGGTGAAAAAAGCTCTTTCCCCCTACCAGGCGTGTTCCCTGATCCCCGCAAAGGCATGTGAGCTGATCCGCAAAGGTGTGAAAGATGCCATCCTCAAAAAAGCGGAAATCAAGCCTTACAAGGTTGCAGGACCGCTCCGTTTGAATCTGCTGGATTCTGCCGGGCACTGTCCGCCGCTGGAACGGCTGGGCGATGCTGTCACCGCTGACACCATTTCCGAGGCATTCGATAAGTATGAACGCGCAATGCCATGGACAAAAATGGATCTCCATGATCCGGATGGATTCCAGTTCCCCTGATCCGCTGCCGCCGTTTCCTTACAGGCTGAGTTCTGAAAAAGACTCAGCCTTTTTCTTTTCCCTTGAAAACGCCTTCTGATATCCGGATCTGTCCGAGAACTCTGGGGGAAGTAATGCGGAACCCGAATACGCCGCCGGGGAATGGAACATTCAGAAAATACTCTTTTCCATCTTCCAGTTCGACCGTCTGCACTGTCTCATTTCTGTTCAGGATAGACAGAGTCACCTGCTCAAAATCCGAACCGCAAACTTTGCAGGAAAAACGGTCATAAATATTTTCCGGGATACTGTAAAGAAGCGAAGCCGCACTGTTGACTCCGAAGGTTATCGTATTTTCCTGCTCTTCATATTTCCGGAGCGCAAAACCACTGCCGCCGATGGGATAGTGAAAAGGCGAAAAATCAGTCAGAGCGCGCTGTCCCGCAGCAGATTTCCCGCCGGAAACAATGGCTTTTATGGAAGCAATCGTATCAGCAGCCAGCTGCAGCGCGGTTAAAAACATCAGCTTGATATTTTCATCCTGCGAGCGGTGCCCCGTTCCATACAGATATCTGACAGACATATCGAAAAGCAGTTTCCGGCTGAATGCGGAATCACGGACATATCTGGCATAAAGCAAAGAGACCAGTTCATCCTGATTCGTGGAAATGATTTGCGGTTTGACAACTGCTTTTTTCAACTCATCGGAAAGGGAAATACTGCAAAGATACTTTGCAATATCGGCTCCGGAAAGACGGTCGAGGACAAACAGATCTGTACCGTCTGCCCCCTCAAACGCATGAACTCCGAAAGTGGAATCTTCCAGAAAATGCAGGAGACAACCCAGATATTTTTCCGCTTCCTCTCTGGAACCGCTCTGCAAGAGAACTATGATTTTTTCCAGATAAAACCGGAATCCGGCTTCAACATGGATAACATTCTCGTTTTCATGATGATTGAACGGAAAATTCCCCTGTTCGTTCCGGTCCCAGTAACGGTAAAACTCCTCTACCGGAGTGTGGGGCGGATAATGAAACTGGATCCCATCATGAAAATACATGTAAGGTTTGACTTCCGGAGACCGTTCATCGTAATAAAAATCCGGGTATGCGCAGTATGATTCTGCAAGCTCTGCGGCATCAAAAATATGATTGCTTTCCAATGCCTGTTTCGTCAGACATTGATGGAATATCAACCCGGGCATTTTCTGCAGACCTGTTTCATCAGATAAAATAGTTCTTTGCTCCGGTGAAGATCATCTGAGCCGCCATCGCAGCAAGGATCAGACCGGTGATCTTACTGAGGATCACGATTCCGTTCTTCCCGACTTTTTCTTCAATTTTTGAACCGGCAAACAGGATCGTTGTCAAAATCAGGACTGCAAAGAACAGAGAAACCGTACCGTAAATTTTCTGGGACCAGGTCACAGCATCGACACCGCTGACAAGAAGAGCCGCAGTTGTACCGGGTCCGACCGTCACGGGAATCGCAAGCGGAACCACTGCAATATTGGAGATTTTCCGTTCAGAGACCTCTTCATCTTCCACTTGAACCGGCTTTTTATCCTCGACTTTTCCATTTACAAGACCGACTGCTGAAAGAAAAAGAAGTCCACCCCCGCCGATACGGAATGCATCAATTGTGATGTCAAATACAGAGAAGATCCAGCGTCCGTAATAGAACAGCACAACGCTGATCACAAAGATTGACAAGCCAACCCGGAGCGCAAGGGTCCGTTTCTGCTTCGCTGCCCATCCCTGAGTATATGCCAGATACATTGACAGCACGAAAAACGGTGTCATCAGAAACAGAAACTTCAAAATGTTATTTACAATTGCCATGATCTCTCCTTTTCATAAAATAAATTTCTGAGATCCGTTACTATAGCACAATAATATAAAAAATCAAATGTCAGAAATCGCATTGAACTTTTTCCGTGCCATTGAAATTTCAAGATAACAGGATATATTATTCTTAATAACAGGATCGTAAAGGATTATGCAAAATATTTCAGGGAACAGCAAGCGCGTCAAGTTGAAAGAAAAACTTTCTGCCCGGATCATCAGCGGGGAGTTTTCTTACGGAGATAAATTTCCGGGGCTGCATCAGCTCTGCAAGGAATATGATGTCAGCTATGTAACAGCAAACAAAGCAATGAAACTGCTTGTCAAAGAAGGCTATATTCAGGCGAAAAACGGGGTCGGATATTTCGTCTGCTATGTCCAGTCAGATATCATTCCTCCACGGAAAGTCGTGAATTTTATCACCGGGCTGAATGAAAATTCTCAGGATTGGTCAACTGTCTTACAGGGAAAGGAACTCTTTGAAAGTGCCGGGTGGAATGTGAAGCTCCTGACCATTCCCGATGGAGATCTTTCCTCCTGTGTTTCCGATATCAACTCCCCGGACGCCTATTCCGTTCTGTTCTTCACAAAACTGAACTGGGAAAACTTTACAGCCACCTTCGGACATGTTGCCCAGAGAGTCGTCGTGCTGGGTCATCTCTCCGGAAATGCTGACATCACAAGCATCATCTCCGATGAATATGAAACGGTCCGCCGCTGTATTGAGCATTTCCGGGAACGGAAACATTTCCGGACTGCACTGGTTTCCATGTCCCCCCGCAAAGAACTGGATATGCTGAGAATCGCCGCATGGCGCAGTCTCATGATTGCAAACGGGCTAGATCTCGTCGATCTTGACCATTATTGCATCACCTTTGACCGATTTCAATCGCAGGATGAATCTACGATCCTGAAAACCTATTCGGATTGGGTCCGGAAAAACAAAGGAAATTTCGATTCCGTTATCGACCCATTTTCGCCGCAGTCGATGGAAAAGGCTTGCAATGAAAACGGCTTGAGAGTTCCGGAAGATGTTGCAATCATCCGTATTGCCCGCAGCAGAACAGCGTGTACGGATAACATTCCCACGCTGGACAATAATCTTTTTAAACACTTCCAATTCGCCCTGAATATTCTGGAAGAACGGTTCAAGACCGGTAAAAAAGCCCCCGGCGCATGGATTTTTTGTCCTCCGGGAGATTTTCTCTGATTCTCAGCAACCTATATACTTTAAAGCTGTATCAGACTTTTTTTATTTCACATTTCCTGAAAATAATATTTCCAATGGTTGAAATGTCATTTTTTTCCGGTTCAAAAAAACTGTTTTTTTCTTATTTTCAGTTTTCCCCTCTTGACAAAACAAGCTATATACAATATATTGAATAGCATACAATAAAATAAAGAGATAAAAAAAACAGTCCAGAGAGGAGAAAAAGAAATGACGTATTCTGAACGCAACGCAGAAAAAATCAGATGTTTTACCCTGATCGAGTTACTTGTTGTCATTGCGATAATCGCGATCCTTGCGGGGATGCTGCTGCCTGCATTGAACAATGCACGGGAAAATGCAAGAAGTTCCGACTGTACTTCCAATATCCGGCAGGTCGGAAACGCAGGACTTATGTATGCCGCTGACAACGATGATAATGCAACAGATGTCCGCCCGACAAGCGTTTCTTACTGGACCTACAAGCTGATCAAAGGGAACTATACGACCTCCAAGGTCATGCTTTGTGCTACTGCAAAAACAAATTCCATGTCTTCCGCTTACGGACGAGGAATCATTTCCAGCTGGGAAACTCTGAATATCAGCAGCCACGCTGAAAATTCCAATCACCCGTTTCCTTATCCCTCTTACGGTTTGAACATGTGTTTTCAGACAGCTACTGCTGATCATGCGATCAATACAACATTCCGGCACATGCTTCCAGCTTGGGGAACACAGAAAATCACTGCATTCAAAAATCCATCCGATAAAATCATGAATATGGAATCCTATGATAATGAAAATTACAAGGTCGGGCGTTATGTCGGAAGTTATGTTACGCAGCCTGATAGAAACTACTTCCCTCATAATAAAAACTCTGTCTCCAAAGTCTGTTATCTGGATGGTCATGTGGGAACAGTGCAGAACAACGAAAGAGGCAACGCCTACGACCAGACTCTCAACCTCAAAAACAATCTGAAAAAGAACTGAAATAAAAGGTGAAAAAATGAAAAAACTGTTCGTACTTTTAACGGTTTTGTTCCTGGGTCAGCTCTCCGCAGCGGAACTTTCATGGAATAAAAATGACAATTTCAAAGACTGGAAACGCTCCCGTTTCTGCACCATGAAAGTGGTCAACGGAGTTCTGACTCTTACTGATATCGCCTTTGACTGTCTGATCATCAATGATGCTCTGAACATCAATCCCGCAGACTACAATGCGATTTCTATCCGTTACAGAGCGGAAGGGATCCAGACTCCCAGCACAGGGGAAATCTTTTTCTGTCACGGCAGCGAAAAATATTCCGAAAAACGCCGCTGGACCCTGCCTTCTCTTATCAGCGATGGAAAATGGCATACTCTTACCGTAAGCCCGAAGAATCTCAAATCCTGGCTGACCGGCGGAAATATCACAAGTCTGCGTATTGACATGGTCAACAAACCGGGCGGAAAAATTGAGATCGCAGAGATCAAACTTCATAAAATCACAGAACAGATCGCATGGTCCGGAAAAAAACTCGCACAATGGAAATATTTCTATAACTGTGATTCAAAGCTCCAAAACGATATTCTCGTTGTGAAAGTCACAAAAACAGACAGCCGTCTCATGGCTCTTAATCTGGATGTCAACCCCAAAGATGCCAATACTTTTATCATGGTCTACCGTGCGACAGGCACTCCGAAAAGCAGCGGAGAACTCTATTTTGCCAAGGGAAAAGATAATTATTCTGATGCCCGCAAGTGGCGGATCCCTGCCCTCATTGCAGACGGGAAATGGCACACTATGAAGCTGACCGACAAGGCTTTGAACAATCATGCGGCATGGTACGGTCCGGGGAATATTACGAAATTGAGACTTGACCCCACCAATGCTGCAGGCGGGACAATTGAAATCAAAGAGATCCGTTTTGAAAAGAGCAATACCGCAAAACCTCTGCCGAAACTCACGCTGAAACCTGTTGATGAACCGGATTGGAAGCCGGTTGTCTCCCAGTTAAAAAAAAAGGACTCTGAGGGGGCATATTTCCGGGCAAAGATGATCAAAGCCCCCCAGGACACGCCGCAGGGGAAGATGATGCGCCCTTTTTACGTCCGCAGAAAAATCACCCTGAAAGATACTCCTGCCCATGCAAAACTTCAGTTCACGGCTGATGATTATTCTCAAGTCGTCATCAACGGAAAAGATGCGGCGTTTTCCAACTCCTGGCGGGAAACTGTTGTCTGTGATGTTGCCCACCTCCTGAAAAAAGGAGAAAACATTCTCGGGTTCCAATATTTCAATAAAGATACCTGGGGCGGCGTTTTCGGGGAACTTTATGTTCAATATCCCGATGGTTCCAGCGAAAAAATCAGCACTGACGGCAAGTTCAAAAGCACGGATAAAACGATCAAAGGATGGGCGACGCTTGCTGTTGATGATTCCTCCTGGGACAATGTGATCGAACAGCCCGGACCGCCCAACAAACCGTGGCACACGACACTGAATTATTTTGATTACAAGGATCTTCAGAAAATCACCAATGCACGGGTCTCCGGGAAAAAATTCAAATGGGGCGAAACATTCCGTCTTCAGATGAACTGCGAAGGGAAACGCCCTGAAAAAGCAATCTCTTTCCGGGTCGTTCTCTATTCCAGAGACACTGTTCAGTGGGCTGATACGGTCACCATCCCTGCTGAAAAACTGAAAACAGCTGATTCAAAGCATTGGAGTGCCTCTTTTGACTTTGAACTTCCTTATTACATCCCTGCCGGAACCTATGAGATCCGGCTGGAATCCCCCCAGTTCTCTGTCAATCCGGTCGTCAGAAAAAATCTGATGATCGCCTTGGAACCTGCGATACTGAAAAATCCGAAATTTTCAGCCGTTCCGGATTTCCGTGTCGTCCGGATCGGGAATGCACCGCGTTTCCAGCTGAACGGCAAACCGTTTTATATGAGCCTTGCAAAATGCCATTCCCACTTTGGGGATCAGAGCCCGAAAGTTTCCGGAGATGCACCGTTTTCCGCAGTCAATCCTTCGCCGAACTACGAAAAGTGGCATCCGAGAGTCGGGATCTATGACTTTTCGGAATTTGACCGTGTGATGGCAAAGGTTGTAAGATCTTATCCGAACGCTTACATCATCGTGGGGCTTGACCTTTATGTTCCACACAACTTCCACCATAGTTTTCCGGACGAAATGGTATGTGATGTCTCAGGCAAAAGAGCCAGCGGATATAAGTCTTCGATTTTCTCTAAGAAAGCTGCTGAATATCTGAGAGATACCGCCATCAAAGCGATGGAACATGTGGAAAATTCTCCCTATGCGAACCGGGTCATCGGCTATCGTATCGGCGGCGGTTATACCACAGAATTTCTCGGCTGGGAACCCGGCTCTCAATTGGATTTTTCCAAAGTTGCCCGGAGAGGATTCCAGCAGTTTGCGTCAAAACACTATCCTGCCCTGAAAAATTTCCGGATCCCCACGCAGGCGGAACGTTCTGCTCCTGCCGGAACTCTGCTCTGGAACCCGGCGGAACATCTCTCCACAGTGGCATATTTTGACAGTTATTCCAATGCCAATGCGGAGCTGGTCGCAACGATCTGCAAAGGTGCGAAAGCGTATCTGAAAAAACGGAATCTCAACAAAGTCGTCGGTTCCTACTTCGGTTATGTTGCCACCTTGAACCATACAGGCGTTGCGCAGATGCGCGCACACTACGCTCTGCGCCGTCTGCTGCAGTCCAATACAGTGGACTTCCTTATGTCCCCCCAGTCCTATCCGCTCCGGAATCTGGGGGATATCGTCGGCGACATGAAGCCCTTCTCTACACTGAACAGCTATAATGTTATCTCTTTTGCGGAAGATGACACCAGAACACACAACACACCGGATGTCATGTCCACCCCCGGCAGCCGGTCACAGGTGATCACAGAAACGCAGAGTATCAACATCATGCGCAGGAATATCGGTGTTTATCTCTGCAGGAACCAGCCGGAAAATTACAATCCCATGTTTACGGGCAGTTTCAACTTCAAATCTCTGGAACGGGATATTGCAATCCGCAGAGTTCTTGGAGATTTCTGTGAAGCAAAACAGTTACGCAGAAATGCGGAAGTGGCGATCGTTGTCAGTGAAAAAGCTATCGTTTCCATGCCTGTATCCAAATCCTTTGCTCCGTCCGGATATGTCCAGCAGCTTTACAGGGCAGACGGCACAGTGGAAAAGAGAAACATGGTCAGGAATATCCCGAACTATGAAATGTATGTTGGAAATCAGGGGCGTTTCATGCGGACCGGTGCGCCGGTGGATATCGTGCTTGCAGAAGCTCTGGAAACAGCAAAGCCCTATAAGGTTTATGTCTTCATGAACTGTTTCAACTACGATCAGCGTTTTCTTGAGACGGTCAGAAAACTTCAGCAGAAGAAATGCACGCTTCTCTGGGTTTACGCTCCCGGTTATGCGTATCAGAACAACGCATCTGTCAAGGCGATGAACCAGCTTACCGGGTTCCAGTTCAAGCAGATCGAAAAGAGTATCATGCCCGCAGTTACTCTGGCTGACGGATCTTATCACGGAACGCCGACCACACGGGTAAAGCCTGTTTTTGCGGTCACAGATTCCCAGCTTCGAGTTCTGGGAAGATACGAGGATGGATCTGTCGGTCTTGCCTCACGGAAAGTCGGAAATTCCCTTTCCTTCTTTTCCGGACCGTGGCAGCTCGGGCTTCCGTTCCTCTCCCAAGTCCTGAAAGAATCCGGCGTTCATATTTTCTCTGAAACCGGCGACCCAATGGAAGCCAATGACAATCTGGTGGTTCTGCACGCCCGCACTCCCGGCAAAAAGAAAATCACTCTTCCCCGAAAAGCGACTGTTCTGGATGTTTATGCGAACCAGATCGTTGCACGGAACGTCAGTTCGTTTGAGTATGTTTCCGCACTTCATGAAACCAGACTTTTTTACTATGGCGATGATGCGGAAGAGCTGCAGAAACAGCTTCAGAAGTCCGGTAAATTTTAATCAGAAGGTTCCGTAAGAATGAGTTGTACCGAAATGTTACCGGATGCCTGCTGGATCTGGCCGAAAATCTCTTTGTACCTGAACAACTCCTATGCAGGGTTCAGGTACGATTTTGAACAGGATGCCCTGCCCTCTTCAGCCCCTTTCACCATCACCGCTGACCAGGCATACAAACTGCATGTCAACGGAGAATATGTCTGCCGCGGTCCCATGCGCGGACATCAGAACAACTGGCATTATGATACTGTGGATCTCCTGCCATACCTGAAAACCGGACACAACTGGATCTCCATCGAAGCGCATAATCCCGGCAGCAGCACATTTTATTACAGTCACAAAGATGCTGCCGGACTGCTCTGTTCAGCGGAATGGGATAACGGAGTCAAAATCATTTCCAGAGGGTCTGACTGGCAGGTTTTCCGGAATACGGCATACAATCACAACACTGCGCAACTCAGTTCCCAGATGGGACGGATGGAAGAGCTGGATCTGCGATTCGACGACCGTTCATGGATCACGGAGGAATCCGGTTACACCCTCCCGCCGGAAATGCCCGGGATCTGCTGTATGGAAAAATGTCAGGGTGTTCTTCCGTGGACAAATATCACGCCCCGGACGATCCCCATGCTGCGGGAAGAGTTCATCCCGGCAGATGGAATCATTGCTTCCGGGATCGGGGTCTGTGCAGAAATTCCGCCGCAAGCTCCGGGAATCATTGTGAATACGGCTCATCATTTCCTGAAAAATGAACTTGGTTCCATCTGTTATGACGAATCTCCGGTTTCTTTTGAACAGAACGGAAATGCGCTGAAATTTACCGTTCCGGCAAGTGGGAAAGGGAAGTTTTCCATGGTTACGATCGACCTCGGCAAGCACACCTGGCTCCCCGGTTCTGCGGTCATGGAGTTCGGCGAAAATGATTCCGGCACAATCGTTGATCTTTTTTATAATCAGTATAGTGAAGAAGGAAAGATCCCATTCCATAAAAACCCGGCAGAAGGCAGCAGTGTCGCTTTGGCAAGCCGTCTTCATCTGAATGGGAAACCGGAAAAAGTTGAACTTTTCCAGATCATGGGGGCACGTTTTGCCACAATGATTTTCCGGGAAACCACAAAGCCGCTGGACATTTGTTTTGCATGGAGATCCACCGTTTATCCCCTTGAGAAAAAAGGGAGTTTCAGTTGTTCCGATGATATTCTGAATCAAATCTATAAAGCCTCCGTCCACACACAGGAAGTCTGCTCCATGGATGCCTATGTCGATACCCCGTGGCGCGAGCAGTCCCAGTGGTGGGGGGATGCCAGAATCCAGGCAAAAAACACCTTTTTCCTGGCGGGCGATCCCCGTCTTTTTGCCGCCGGGATCCAAAGCATTGCGGAACAGACAAATGATCTCGGGCTGACCTATGCCAATGCTCCGACCAAAGCCTGCGGTCCGGTTCTGCCGGACTTCTCTCTGACCTGGATCATCACCCTGCGGGATTTATGGTTTCAGACAGGTAAGACGGATCATCTTCCGGGATTGAAAAAGAATGTCGACAAAATTTTTGCCTATTTTGAAAATCACAGAAACTCTGACGGTTTGATCTTTTATGATCCCAGATGCTGGCTTTTTGAAGATTGGAGTTCTCTCCCGAAACGGAATGTGCCAACCTATATCAATTTATGGTATATTTATGCGGAAGAACAGTATCTTTCTCTTCTGAAAGCGGCAGGTTTTCCGGAAGAAGCCGCAGCCATTGAAGAGAAAATCTCTGAAGAGAAAAAGATTGCGGAAAAATGGCTTTTTGATCCGGAACAGCAGCTGTTTCTGCCGGAACTGAATGAACATAAACAACTGACAGGCAGCGCATCGGTTCACGATCAGGTGCTTGCTCTTCTTCTGGGTCTTCGCCCGGAGGCAAGGGATTCAATGATCCGGAAAATTATTCTGCCCTGTTTGAAAGGAACTCTGACAGACGGTGCGCAGCCTTCATCGTTCTGGGCGACTTATCTGCTTGATTGTGCCTTTGACAACGGCTTGCAGAAAGAAGCACTTGCGTACATCCGGACGAAATGGGCTCCGATGCTGCCAGCCGGAACGGTCTGGGAAAAATTCCCGGATAAGAGTTCTGAATGTTCCTGTTCCCACGCATGGAGTGCCCATCCGATCAGCCATCTCCCGGAGCTTATTTCCGGCTTGAAGCAGTTGGAAGCGAATTGGAAAAAGATCCGTCTGAAGCCGGAATTTCTATTGGAAGAGGCAGAATTTTCCCTTCCGCTCCCGCAAGGACTTCTGACCGGGAAGATAACAGGATCAGCAGAAAATTATTCTGTTGAGTTTAAGATCCCGGAAGGAGTTACAGCGGAAATCATTCTTCCATCAGAAACGATTCATGCGTCAGGAGAAACGGTCAAAGCAGCGAAAAAATAAA
>JAFTJI010000081.1 GCA_017456495.1 Lentisphaeria bacterium
CCTCGAAGCTGAACGCGCTGCCGGCGAAAATGCTAACGAAGCATTCTTTGAATCCACCCCCGACAATGTCATGGGTAAGAACACCACAGCAACCATCAAGGGTGCTATGCTCCGCAGACCTCTCTTTGAATTCTCCGGTGCATGCGCAGGCTGCGGTGAAACTCCGTACGTCAAGCTGGTCTCCCAGCTCTTCGGTGAAAACATGGTCGTCGCTAACGCAACCGGATGCTCCTCCATCTACGGCGGAACCTTCCCGACCATTCCGTACTGCAAGACCAAAGATGGACGTGGTCCCGCCTGGGCAAACTCCCTCTTTGAAGACAACGCAGAATTTGGTATGGGTATGCGTATGGCAGTCGATGCCAACCGCGCAACTCTGAAGAGCTACTGCGAAAAGGCTCTTGCTTGCGACAAGGCTCCGGCTGACCTCAAGGAAGCTATCCAGAATGCTCTCGCACACTGGGATAACTCCAAGACCGAAGAAGCATTTGCTGCACAGAAGGCTGCAAAGGCTGTCATCGCCAAGTATGCTGCTGAATGCGGCTGCGGCGATCTCGCAAAGATCAACGAACTCTCTGATTACTTCTGCGACAAGTCCGTCTGGATCATCGGTGGTGACGGATGGGCGAACGATATCGGTTACGGCGGAATCGACCATGTTCTCGCTTCCGGCAAGAACGTCAACATCCTCGTCCTCGATACCGAAGTTTACTCCAACACCGGCGGACAGGCTTCCAAGTCCACCCCGACCGCTGCAGTTGCAAAATTCGCAGCAGGCGGTAAGAAGACCTACAAGAAGAACATGGGCTTCATGAGCATGAGCTATGGTTATGTCTATGTTGCTTCCGTCGCTCTCGGTGCTGACAGAATGCAGACCCTCAAGGCATTCCAGGAAGCAGAAGCATGGGATGGTCCGTCCATCATCTTCGCATACGCTCCCTGTATCGCTCACAACATCGATATGAGCAAGACCCAGACCGAACAGAAACGCGCTGTCGAATGCGGTTACTTCCCGCTCTACCGTTACAACCCGGCTAACGAAGCAGCTCCCTTCACCTGGGACGTCAAGAAGCCGGCTAACGGTCAGTTCCAGGACTTCATCCGCTCCGAAGGCCGTTACAAAGGTCTGATGAAAGCCAACCCGGAAGAAGCAGAAGCTCTGTTCGCAAAAGCAGAAGCCGATGCCGCAAAACGGATGGAATTCTATCAGGAAGTCGGAAAACTGATGAAGTAATTCACCGGTCAATGACTGAGAAAGGGTCCGTTGGAAGACGGACCCTTTTTTAATGCACAGTTTTCAGGAAAATCAAACATGGAACAAAGAAAACATCATCAGGCGACAGGTATTTTCTGGGCAGCGGTCAGTGTTCTCTGCTGGGGGACACTTTTTCCTGCGGTCAGCTATCTGATCAAGCGCGGGAACGTGGATTGCTACAGTATGGCACACATCCGTTTTCTGGCAGCCGGATTGATCATGCTCTGTATTTTAAGGTTCAAGAACAAAAAGTTTCCCGGTTCTGAGTTCTGTAAAAAAGATTGGTTCCTGATTATCTTTCAAAGTATCTTTGCTGCAGGAATGAGTGTTTTGCTCTTCTACGGACAGAGTCTCGGGCTTCCTGTGGTGAATGCCTCAATGCTGGAGGCGGAAGCACCTCTGCTGATTTTTATTCTGGGGATTCTGATTCTTCACTGTAAGACATCATTGCTGCAAACCTTAGGGCTTGTCTTCGGGTTCGGCGGAAGTCTTCTGGTGCTGAAAGTCGTTGGAAAAGACGGCTTTATGATCAAATCATTCTCCACTGGTGATATGATGGTCTTTCTGGGAGCCGTCTGCTGGGCTCTTTACACCGTTCTCGCCAATCCAACGATCAAGCGGATCGGCGGGCTGCTTTATACCGGCTGGAGTCTGTTCTTCGCCGGATTATGGATTCTGCTTTTTCAGCTGACAGCCGGATTTGAATTTCACTATCCGGTCAAAATTCCGGATGTTCTCTGCACGCTGTACCTCGGGTTGATCCCGACTGCACTGGCATTCTTTTCCTGGAACAATGCGCAGCGTTACATTTCCACCGGACTCCTTGCGATCTCCGGATATTTCACACCGATCCTGACAGCTCTGCTCGGATGGTTATTTTTCAGAGAAACGGTCACTATGATTCAGGGGATCGGCATGATACTGGTGATTGGTTCGGCATTGATCGAACCGGAAATCGCAAATCTGCTCCGCAATTTCAGGAAAGCCAAAGATTAATTTCCGAAAGAATTTTTCTCCATAACAGCGAGGATCTTCAAGATCAGATCTGCTGTTTTCCCCAGACTTTCGGGGTCGATTTTATCTATTGTATCGTAGGCTGTATGCCAGTACGCATTGTCCGGACCATAATCAAAATCAATCAAATTCACAGCAGGGATCCCTGCATCAAAAAATGGAACATGATCGTCCAGCACCTGCATGGAAGATTGCTCAACATGGTTTTGCAAGTTCAAATCTTTGGCGGCTTGAAAGACGATTTTCTTCAGTTCCGGAGAACAGTTTTCCGGAACTGAAATATGCCAGTTGTCATCGCCGACCATATCAGCGAGAATCATTGCGCGGGCTTTTCCGGCATAATCTTTGGCAGCTTTCCTGCTTCCGTGCAACCCATCACCGGGTCCATATTCCTCCTGACATTCCTCTCCATCAAAAAAGATAAAATGCACAGGAAACGGAAGTGGTTTTTCCAGAGAGGTCAGAGTTTTCATGACAGTTAAAAGGACAGCCACACCGGAGCCGCCGTCATTTGCAGCCTGAAAATCAGGAGCGAGGCTCAGTTTTTTAGCATCGTAATGCGCGCCGATGATCACAGGTTTTCCCTTGCCCGGCAGTTCAACGATGACATTGCGGAATGTTATTTTTCCGGTGGGAGTATCCTCTGTAAAAGTATCGATCCTGGCAGAAACGCCCTTCATAGATCGGGCTGTTTTCAGAATAAATTCAGCGGTCTTAACGGCACCGGGGGAACCGGAATGTCTGGGAACGATCGCACACTGTTTCCGTACCATATCCATGGCAAAATTGCGGTCAGCTGGCGCAAAAGAACGCTGTTCCGGCTCGGCACAGCCAACGAGAAATAAAGAAAAAATAATTCCGGGAATCAGCCGTTTCATGACGAAGTATGTCCCTGATCAATTATAATTCCTCTGCGCTGATAAGTCGGGATATCAAGATCCTGATCACCATACATCACCGGAACGGTATTAACAAAGAAACCTTTAGAGTAGTTAGTCAGTTCCAGCATTCCCTGCTCCAGCTCAGGAGAGGCTTTTTTCTTTCTGGGAGCACGTCTGACCGGAGTTTCTTTCTTTTCCGTCACAACTGCTGCAGGCTCTGCGGCCTTTGTCTTTTCAGATTCATCATAATGAACAGTCACGACAACGACCTGCAGGGCATTTGCCATGAATGGAGCAGTACTGAAACCGGAGATCACCTCCGTATTTTTTCCGGCGAAAGCTGCAACAGATTCAAACGTCCGCTTCATTTCACCAAGGGGCAGTCCGGGTCCGGCAAAGAGACTGATGATCATAACGTCAGCCTCAGCCATCTTATCGACACCGCCCAGGAAGGGTGAAGCCAGCACTTTTTGAATTGCCGCAGCGGAACGGTCCGGTGTCTGTTCCGTGGGAACCGCCAATCCTACCCCCAGCGCGCACTGGCATTTTCTGCCGCGGAGGATCGCCATAAATCCGGCATAATCGGTATTGAAAGAATTTTTGCAATTCATCAGACCGCAAATTCCGATAGCGGTGCGGGCAAGTTCGTCACAGGATTTTGCAAACGCTTCCTCCACGGGGCAATCGGGAGAGAGCATGGAAAACAGCAAATCGTTCGGCAGACGGATCAGGATATCTGTCACGGGCAGAAGCTGTTCAATGCTTTCAGAGGCAGCTTTGCGACGGCTGAAAGATTCAAATGAAAACGGAGTTGTCAGCATAAACACACTGGGGATTTTCTTCGCCCGGATCGTACTTGCAAGAGTTCTGATCCCGCCAGTCGAAATTCCACCGCCGAGACCGGCTACGACAATGATAAATTTCTTTCCGGAAATCAGCTCCATAATACGCTGACGTTCACCGGAAACAGCCTGTTCACCGCGAATAATATTTCCGCCGCATCCGGTTCCCCTGCCCCAGCTCAAGTTACTGCCGGCTTCGAGAACTGCAACATTGGGGTCCATCTCAGCCAAAGCCGCACGATCGGAATCAATCACAGCTGTACCGAGACCGGAAATCTTCTGAGAAGCAATCCGGGAGACGACTTTTCCGCCGGCTCCGCCCAAACCGATAATAAGAACTTTTTCGCTGCCTGTACTCATTATTTTGAAAACACTTCTGTTACACGCTTCATCTTATTCATCAAACCGCCGGTAATATTCTCAAAGATATCTGCCACATTGACCAGAGAAAGTCCGGCACCGCAGCCGACCATTTCCATGACATACCGCACAGCTCCGAAAATCGCGGCATACCGCGGGTCTTTCATCTGATCGGTCATTCCATCAAGCTCAAAGGGAAGAGCGATCCGTTTGTGACATCCGAGAACACCGGAGGCAAACTCCGCAACTGCCGGGATCTTTGCTCCGCCACCGGTAAGAACCAATCCGGACTGGAACGACTGCATCAGCCCTTTCGATTCAAGCTCCTCTTTCAGGATCGTGAAAGTCTCCTGTAAGCGGAGGTTGATGATTTTTTCAATAGATGCCAGCGGGATATCTTTATGGATCACA
>JAFTJI010000082.1 GCA_017456495.1 Lentisphaeria bacterium
AACACATCCACCCGCCGACAGGCGGCAACTTCACGGGCAGCGCAAGCTGACCTCTTCACAAGCGACCAAAGGGAGCGACTTCACAAGCAAGGCTTCTGGAATTTTGTGAAGATGTGAAGAAAAAACTTTGTTTTTTGAGTGAAGTTGTGCCTGACGGCACAGTGAAGTGAAGCCTTGCGGCGACCTTCTCCATTTTTTTTGCTGTTCAAAAATGCTCTTATGGGATTGCCTTCATTTCATTCAGGCTATCCCGCATTTTTGCAAAAAAAATGGCGGAGAGAGCGAGATTCGAACTCGCGGAGGCTTGCGCCTCGGCGGTTTTCAAGACCGCTGCCTTAAACCACTCGACCATCTCTCCGTCTGTAAGTCCCTTAATATACTTGCTTCCGGAAAAAATGCAAGTCAATTTCAAATCTTTTCTCATGAAAAAAGGGCTCCGGAGAGCCCTTTCAAGGTTTTTTCAGCTGTCAGACGATCAATCTTCATCATCTGTCTGGGTCGCTTTGAACTTGGCAATGATCTCATTTGCTACATTGGGCGGAACCATTTCATAGCTGTTGAAACTCATGTCAAAGGAACCCCGTCCCTGGGTCATGGAACGAAGCTCCGTGGCGTATTTGGCAAGTTCTGCCTGCGGGACTTCCACATTCAAAACCTGCAGACCGTCTTCTGTATCCATGCCGATGATACGACCGCGTTTCTGATTCAAATTGCCGGAGATATCCCCCATAAATTCTGCCGGAACAAGAACTTTTACGCTCATGACAGGTTCAAGAAGCATGGGCTTTGCCTGTTCCATTGCCGTACGGAAGGCTTTGCGGGCAGCAATCTTGAACGCCATTTCTGAAGAGTCAACATCGTGGGCTTTGCCATCGAAAACTGTGACTTTCACATTTTCAACGGTACAGCCGGCAAGAGGTCCGCTCGCCATGGCTTCCAAAACACCTTTTTCCACTGCAGGGATATAGTTTTTCGGAATCGCACCGCCGACAACTGCATTGACAAATTCAAATTTTTCCTGGCTGGGTTCGATCCGCAGATGGACTTCTGCAAACTGACCGTGTCCGCCGGACTGTTTTTTGTGGCGATATGCAGCTTCGCCTTTGCCGTTGATGGTTTCGCGGTAGGCGATCTTCGGCGCGGAGGTATTGACTTCGACCTTGGCGATTTCTTTCAGGCGGCGCAGGGCGATCTGAAGATGCTGTTCGCCCATTCCGCTGAACAAAGTTTCGTGGGTTTCAGTATTGTTTTCAATATGCAGCGTGGGGTCGCATTCACAGAGTTTCTGCAATCCGTTGACGATTTTTTCTTCATCGCCGCTCTTGACCGGGGTAATGGCATAAGAGATAACAGGATTGGGGAAATCCATGGGAGACATGATGCTGCAGGAGGTGCTTTCTCCGAGGGTATCACCAGTCTTTGTGGCTTTGAGTTTTGCAACTCCGCAGATGCAGCCGGGGCATGCTTCGTCGACAGGGATCTGAGTTTTTCCGTTGAGGATGATCAGCTGTCCGATATGTTCTTTTGCACCGTTATTCAGGTTCAGAATATCGCTGTTGGAACGGATCTTGCCTGTCAGAACGCGGAAGAATGCAAACTGTCCGACATGGGGATCGAGGACTGTTTTGAATACGAACGCTGCTGCGGGACCATCTTCACTGGGGACGACCAGTTTTCCATCGCTTGCAACGCGGGTGCGTTCCAGCGGGTTCTGGCTGACACCTGTGATGCCGTTCATGACTTCGGTTACGCCGATATCTTTTGCGGTACTTCCTGCGAAGATGGGGATGAGCGCGCCACTCTTGAGGGCATCGTGGAGACCGCGGAGGATCTCTTCTTCAGAGAGTTTTTCACCGGAGAGATAGCGTTCCATGAGTTCTTCATTGGATTCTGCAACGGTGTCCATCAGGATCTCTTTGCATTCTGCGGCGATATCTTTGAGGTCATCGGGAATATTAGCGGGATCATCGAAAACGCTGACGACCCGTTCGAATTTATCTTCTTTTCCCACGGGAAGAGTCATGGGAACTGCTGTATTTTTGCCGTAAGCTTCTTTCATCTGTTCGACAACGCGGAAGAAATCAGCCTGTTCTTTGTCGAGTCTGTTGATGAAAGCCAATTTTGGAATATCAAAACTCTTTCCGAGTTTGAAGGCGCGGGCTGCACCGACTTCGATACCGTTGACGCCATCCATGACGACAAGGGCAGCACCGCTGGCACGGTAGGCGGGGATCACATCGCCGATGAAAGGACCGTAACCTGGGGTGTCAGAAAAGAAAAACCGCGTTCCATTCCATTCACAATTCATGTACGCGGTATAAATGCTGGAGTGTTTTTCCTGTTCGTCGGGCGTGAAGTCTGAGACACTTGTCTTTGCATCGACGGAACCGGGTCTGTCAACAGCTTTGGCTTTGTAAAGCATGAGGTCACAGAGGGTTGTTTTGCCGCACCCGCTGTGACCAGCCACAACGAAGTTTCTGATTTTTTTTGCTTCAAATTTCATACATTACCTCCATATCTTTTGGTTTTTATATGATTTTTTTCAGATCAAAAGATCCATTTCTGAAGTATGTATAGCATTTGTTTTTTTATTTGTCAAGACAGTTTTAAGAAAAAAATACAGTTTTTTCCTGAGATCGTATGATATTCGGTCAAATATGGGCAAAAATGCGCGTTGTGCAAGGGAATTTTTTTGCGCAGCTCCGGCGAAAAAATAGTATTCCCTGTTCCCCCAGCTGATCTTTGGCGGGTGCGCCAGTCTCATCGGCTCTGCCGGATAGGCATAATAGGCCGTATAGGTTGTATAAGCCGTATAGGTTTTTGATGCGCACCCGGGCGTTAGTTCTCCGTTCTCTTCCGTTTGTATCCGTTATCGTCCGTTTTCCCCAGCCGATCTTTGGCGTGTGCGCCAGTCTCACCGGCTCTGCCGGAAGCCCCGTTCTCAATCCACTCGGACGAGGGCGACGCGGAAGCCGACGTCGTAGCACCGGTACGTCGGATCGCTGCCGCGCCGACCCGCTGAACGGCAGCGTTGTGCGGTGCTGTACCAACTGCCCCCGTGTATCACGCGGCGCGAGCCTGAAGCCGGACCAGTCGGGTCTGTAACTGCACGGCTCGGATAACCCGCTTTCCAATCATTGCACCATTCATAGACATTCCCATGCATGTCATAAAGCCCCCAAGCATTCGGCTTTTTCTGTCCGACAGGATGTGTTTTTCTGTCTGAATTTTTCCAGTACCACGCAACTTCATCCAAATGGAGACAACGTCCATCTTCTGAAGTCAAATTCAAGCCGTTATTCAATGCGGTAGTCGTTCCTGCACGGCAAGCATATTCCCATTGTGCATCCGTCGGCAAATCAAAACGATATCCTGCGGGAAGTTCATCATGTTTCAAATCATTCAGCTTACTGCAAAATCTCTTGGCATCATACCAACTGACTTTTTCCACGGGAAGATTGTCGCCCTCGAAATGAGAGGGATTGTTTCCCATTACAGCTTGATACTCTTTTTGGGTAACAGAATATTTTCCAAGATAAAATCTTTTCGTCAGAGTTACCTGATGTTGTTTTTCATCAGCGCACCGACCGAGTTCATTCTCAGGACTTCCCATGATAAACGTTCCCGGGTCGATCGGAACCATTTCTAAAACATGTCCGCCAGGGAGTTTTATATTTCTGCAGGCTTCTTCCTCTGCTTTCCGCTTGGCTTCTTCAGCTTGCCGCTTTTTTTCTTCCTCAGCTTTTCGCTTCTTTTCGTAAAGCTCTTTTTCTTTGCTCAGGAGCGTGCAAAGTTCAGACAAAACACCTCCGGCAGCTTCATAACGCTTCATGCCAAGCAGTTGATCTGCAACGGTTTTCTTTCCATGATATTCTTTGGGAAAAGAGATATTATTCGACTTCAAGAATTGTTCCAAGTCTTCCAAATTCTGCTGTTTTTTCAGGACTTCCTGACAGACTCCCGCATTTTTCTGCATTTCTTCGCAACTTGCAAAAATGTTCCGGAACGCTTTCAGAAGATCAACGCTCATAGGATCGTCTTTGCACCGGTCAAATTTTCGCTGAAGCTCATCTCTTTCCGCTTTGAAATATTCATTGCTGTAACTGCTGAAAAATGACGATATATTTATTTTCAAGGTCAGACATTCAACGAGTTCGGAATCTGAAAGTTTTTCCGGTTCAGGAACAGGTTTCGGAACTGTTTTGTCTTCCAGAGCATCGGCGAAAGCGGTACAACTTGCAAAACGATCTTCCGGTTTTTTGCTCAAGGCTTTGGATATGGCATTCACAATCGAAGAAGAAACATCTTCCAACGGTTCCGGAACTTCTTCTCTGATAGATATTTTCAGAGAATCTCTGTCAGGGGCATTGAAAGGTGTGTGTCCGGAGAACAATTCATATGCTGCGGCTGCAAGGGAATATTGATCCATCGTCGGTTTATCCCATTTTCCGGCAAGCTGTTCCGGAGACATGTACATCAG
>JAFTJI010000083.1 GCA_017456495.1 Lentisphaeria bacterium
CATTTCAGGGAGACTGGATGGATCAGGCTCCTTCCTGGCCGACGCCGCTGCAGGAAATTGCTTCCGGGATCAATCGCGCCAATATCCGACCGGGGATCTGGCTCATGCCGTTCGTTGCCTCAACCGCAAGCCGAACATTCCGGGAACATCCGGAATGGTTTGTTAAAAATCAATCCGGGGAACCGCTTGTGTTTGCCGGATGGTCTCAGCCCCCGGATGATCTCTGGGCATGTCTCGATGCAACGCTCCCCGCAGCGCAGGAACATATCCGGAATTTTATGACTCATTTCCATAAGATGGGATTCCGGTACTTCAAACTGGACGGACTTTCCTTCGGGCTGCCGGACGGAGTATATTCCGATCCGGATGCAACTCCTGTCAGTGCATTCCGTACCGCAATGAAAATTATCCGTGAAAGTGTTCCGGATTCCATTCTCCTCGGATGCTGTCCACCCTTCATGGCTTGTCTCGGATTCACAGATATGTGCCGGGTAAGCTGCGATACGGCCCCTCTTTATGCCGGAGAAGATCCGGTTTATCCGGCAAACAGTTCTGAATTCACCAACGGAATCAAATGTGCGCTTCAGGGTACGATTTCCAACTGGTGGAAAAATGATATCTGGTTCCGGGCTGATCCTGATGTTATCATGGCTCGTGCCGATCAGGTGACTTACACTATCGGCGAAGCCAGACTTTCTGCCGCAATGGGAATCCTGACCGGTATTTGTCTGACAAGCGATCATCTCGGACGGATCACCTCTGAGCGCATGGAAATTCTGGAACGTGCTGCAAAATATCGTTTGAAAAATGCTCTTCCGGAAGATTTTGCTTCTTATCGTTGGCCCTACACATTTTCCGGAACAGTAAACGGAAAAAAAGCTCTTCTGCTCTTGAATATCAGTGAAAAAGAAAAGACCTGGAAGTTCTCTGATTACGGTTTGCCGGAAACTTGCTGCGAAGTCCTGATCGGGCAGGGGGGCGTAACCGGAAAACTGACTCTTCCGCCCCACGATGCCGCTCTGGTAATTGCTGACAATGAATAAGTCAATAACATAAGGAAATGCTTAACATGAAAAAAGCTGTTTGGTCTCTTTCAAAGAAAATGGAACTTATTGTTCCTGCCGGACTCGGTGCATGCGGAACATTTGCAAAAGATGAATTGGTTCGTCTGCTCGCAAAACTCGGAACACAAGCAGATATTTCTGAAACTGGAAAAACTCTCACGTTTTCTCTTGTCGTTCCCGGTTCGCCTGCAGGAAAAATCCCTGCCGCAAAAATCAAAAAAATCAAGATCGACGGTTTTGTTTCTGATATAACCGGAAATGGCGTGACTCTTGCTGCTCAGACGGAAAAAGGTTTGCTCAATGCCGTTTACACTTTGATCGAAGATCTTGGGATCATCTATCTGATGCCCGGAGAAAAAAATGAGTATGTCTCTCCTGACGCCCCCTTTGCTCTGGAGTGCGGAACTCAGGTTCGAAACATGCTCTGTAACTACTCCGGCGTTACCTGTGAATATGCTGCCGTAACAGAAAAAGATCATACCGGCGAAGAGTGGATGGAATACTTCTGTAAGATCCGCTACAACTTCATCGCCCGTCACGCCGGGGGAAAAGTGGAAAATGACCCGAAATACGGTTTCGTTTTCGGTCATGGCGGACATGAGTTCCACCATCTTCTGCCGAAAGAATTCAAGGCGGAACACCCGGAAACCTGCCGTCAGATTCAGCCGGACGACTTTCTCGGTGAACGTGTCAATGACGTGAACTTCTGTTATTCCAGTGAAGAGGCATGGATTGAAATCGAAAAGAACTTTGCAAAGCATCTCGACGAGTTCAAAAATTACGATCACCTTGTTCTGGAATTTGCGGATCTTCCCGGCGGCGGACACTGCCTTTGTGCAAACTGCCGTCATTACACCGCCTCCGATGTTCAGGCGATCGTTATGAACCGCTTCGCTGAAATCATTGAAAAACTGGGCTTGAACGCTGCTGTTCAGATGAATGCTTATCATGATACCATGATGCCAAGCGTGATGTTCCCTCCGCGGAAAAATATCCGTATTGCTTTTGCGCCCCGTGAACGCTGCTGGGCTCATGCTCTGAACGATCCCGCATGTGAACGCAACAAATTCTATCTGGATTGTCTGAAAGCATGGAGCAAACACGCTTTTGCCCACACAGATTACCGCATGGCAACCGGATATTATACTGACCAGATCCTGTTCCGCGGTCTTTATCCTTTCACGCCCGATGTGATCGCTGAAGACAGCAAGTGTTTTTGCGAAAACGGAATCAACGAACTCTTTACTCTTCAAGTCGGCGGACAGATCCTGCAGCCCGATTACAATCTGATTTTCCATGCAGCGTTCCCCTGGGATCCCACGCTTACCGGAAAGAGCTTCTGCCGGAAATTTGCCCGGAAACTGGGCGGAAAAGAGTTTGCTCCCGTCATTGAAAAATATCTGCTTGCCCGGGCAAAATGTTTCACTGAAGTCCTGAAATGGTGCGAAGTCGATAAAGATGTCTGCCATCTGGATTATCGCTGGCTCAAGGAAGATGAATCACCGTTCTTCCAGAAAATGGTGATGCGGCTTCATAAAACCTCTGAGACCATGGCAAAGATTGCCGCAGAGCTGAAAGCCGGGATCAAAAAAGCTCCAGCTGCATTGAAGAAACTCCTGACGGATGAGGCGGATCGCGCAATTTTCGAATCCGGCGTTCTGGAAGGAATGAGCCTGCAGCAGAAGGTCTTCTGCAAACTCCCCGCTGCCCGCCGTACCCGTGATCTGAAACTTGTCAAAGAGTGCCGCAATGAGCTGCTGGCTCTGGATAAATTCCTCCGCAACAGCATCAAAGCCGGCGATAAAGTCGGTCTCGGAAAAAATGCTTATTACGGCAGATTTGTCGACCCCTGGCTTTCTCAGGATATCGTCAAAAAAGTCGCCTGGTGTGATTCCATTCTGAAGAGAGTGAAGAAAAAATGAGTACAACCGTAATCAATCTTGAAAAACATGTCCGTGCTTTGACGGATGATATCGGAGTCCGGCTTGCCGGGTCTGACGGGGAACGCCGAGCCGCAGAATATCTCCGCGATGAATGTTTGAAGTACTCTCCTCATGTGACCATCGAAGAGTTCCCGGTCAATGAGCGCGCCGTTACCTACGAACATCTGGAAGTCGAGATCAATGGTGAGTGGAAGTGTTTTCCCTGTTCTCTTTTCAGTTCTGCGCCGTCCACTGACGGCAAGACCGTTGAGGCTGAGATCGTATATTTTGATACCGCAACCGGATATCAGCGGAAAGATCTCTCTTTTCTTACCGGAAAAGCTGTGGTGCATCTCGGCTGCCATATCGAAAATGAAGACAACTACCGTCGCTTGATGGAAGCTGCGCCCGCATTCATTCTGTTCGTCGATACCCGTTATCCCGGCGTTGTTCAGCTGGCTGACGGTCTCTTCCCGGCTTATGCGAAAAAGTTCGGCGCACGTCCAAGTTTGAACGTTGCTTACATGGATGCCTGGAACTGGCTGAAAGCCAAAGCACCCCGGGCAAAGATCTGTATTGAGGGCGGAACCCGGAAAAGCACAACGACAGTTGTTGTCTGCGAAATCCCTGGAACCGATCCTGACAGCGGTATCATTTACGCCGGAGGACATCACGATACGCAGGCTGGAACAGTCGGCGCCGATGACAACGCAATCGGCAGTGCCGCAATCGTGGAAATGGCGCGTCTGCTTTCAAAGAAACCGCATAAACGGACATTCCGGCTTTGCAGTTTCGGCGCGGAAGAACAGCTTTCCTACGGCAGTGCCTGTTATGTCCGGGCGCATTGGGAAGAAATCTCGGAAAAAGGTGTCTTCATGTGCAACTTTGACTCTTTCGGTTCTGCCATGGGATGGGGCGAATTTACAGTCAACGGCAGCGATGCTCTGCGTAAACTCATCAAAGAAACCTACAATGAAAATGATGTCTATTATGTAGAAACGACAGCTGTATGTCCTTATACTGACCAGTTCCCCTTTGCCGCTTGTGGCGTTCCCGGAATCTGGCTTCTGCGGAAAAATTGTCCGCTTGGCTTGTTCTATCACCATCGTTTTGACAACACACCCGACAAAATCGGTTTTGACACGGCTGCACAATATGTTGAAGCCTCTGCGAAACTGGTTGAAAAACTTGCAGATGTGGAAGATCTTTCCCCCTATCACGGGATCCCCGCCGATCAGATGAAAGAAATTGATCATCTTTACAGCACAGTTTATGCGTTTTGATCCCCGCTGTACTGCGGGATTTTACACTGATGGCTTTTGAATTAGAAAAACTTTAAAAAGCATGTCCGGGAGCGGTTCCGGACATGCTTTTCTGTTTAATTCTGCGCTGCACTCTTGCGGCAGAGTTCAAGCGTTCTCATAACTTCAAGAGTTTCTTCGATCGGAACGAACGGTGACGCATCTTTTGCAAAGTAATCATAGACATGCAGGTAGAAATCTCCGTAATGTTCAGGGAGCCCGTCAATGATTTCTTCTTTCCACGGCAGTTTTTCCGAGGGATATTTCCGGTCAGAAGCGGAAAGCGTTTCATCAAGTTTGATCTCCTGCATATTTTCACAGTAGACGATTTTCCATTTATTTCCCGGAAGCGCGACCGCAGTCCCCTTATCTCCGTAAAGTGTCAGAGTCGGAAACGGACAGGCAGAAGCCATGTTGATACTGACTTCATAAAGACATCCGGATTTTCCATTGATCAGCACTTTCACAACATCTTCCGCATCACCGGAAGATACGATGGTTCTGGTTTCGCATTTTACGCTGCTGCAGGTATCTTTTCCCAGGAAAAACATCTGGTCTATATAATGCGCTCCGTAGTTGAAAAGCATTCCCCCGCCGTTTTTTGCAACAGCCTGCCAATCGTTTCTGCGGCTGAAACTGTCACAGCATCTGGTCAGGAGATAAGGCTTGCCAAGTTTTCCTGACTTCAGGATCATCTGAGCGGTCAATGCTTCGGAAGTCATACGGTGCGGCTGATAAACCATAAGTTTTCTGCCGTTTTGCCTTGCTGTTTCTGCCATTTTTTCCGCATCTGCCGTAGAGATGGCGATGGGTTTATCACAGAAAACATCCACTCCATGTTCCAGAAACCAGATCGTCTGCTCGTAATGAAAAATCGTAGGAGAGGCTATTACTGCAAGATCGATTTCATCGCAGGGAACATCCCGGTAATCTTTGGCAAGAATTTTTGCTCCGAACTGCTCTTGAGCCTCTTTCCGCCTGGACTCATCCGGATCAACAGCTGCGGTCAGCACAAAGCCTTCCTGTTCAACGATTTGTGGAATATGAAACTGCCATCCGATCCTGCCCAGACCGATGACGGCGCAACGCAAAACTTTATTCATCTGTCTCCTCCTGAAATTGCATTTCCCGAAAATTGGAAAACGTCTGAGAGGGAATGTAACGCAAAAAGCAGAAAAGTCAACTGTCCGGACAGGAAAATTCAACAAAAAAATTGTCGTCAAACAGTTTTTTTCTTTCCGTGTTTTGCAACGATTTTTGAAAGATATGAGATTCCTTTCCGGATATCAACAGCCTGTTGCGGACCGCTGATTTCCCGTTCAATGATCAATTCGCCGGTGTAATTCAGAGCATAAAGTTTTTTGATGAGTTTATCGAAATCCACGATTCCTTCGCCCAGAGGTTTTTCCTGTCCCAGAACTTTGGAATTGGCAGGAAGAACACCATCTTTCACATGGAGATTCTTTACATAAGGTCCGACAACATCCAGCGCATCAACAGGATTGCCGCGCCCATAAAGAATCAGATTGGCAGTATCAAGGTTCACGCCGAGATTCGGAAGAGCAAGATCTTCGATGGTCCGTAAAAGAGTCAGCGGCGTTTCCTGTCCGGCTTCAAACCAGAATTCAAGTCCGAGTTTCATGCAGTGCAATGCGACTTCATGAATGGCATTGACCGTTTCGGGATAAAGTTCGTCACGCGGGTTTTCCGGAATGAATCCGCAATGGGTGATAATGGCGGGGGCTCCCAGCATTTTTGCAAAATCAGCTCCGCGTTTCAGGTCGTCCACGCGCTGCCGCCGCATATCGCGGGGAACCAGTCCGCAGGTAACAGGTCCGTCATAGGAGTTCCAGACGATCCGTCCGGTATAGCCAGCCCAGTATGCCGCCATGCGGATTCCGGAATCTTCCATTTGTTTCTTCGTTCCTTTCGCGAATTTTTCGGTGAGCAGACTCATGTTCCAGCACTGTACCTGTGCTGTTTTCAGTCCGAAATCTGCAATCGCTTTGAATGGATCCGTGTTTGCCCGGAGCATGGCAAGAACACCGATCTCCATGGGAGTTTTTTCTGCTTTCATAAAAATTCCTCCTTATTACCAGTTTCTCAAGTAATCAGCGGCTTTTCTGATTGCTTCTTTTTTAGAAAGTTTTCCGGTGAAATCCAGAGTTTCCAGATTCACATAACAATTTTTTTTCTGTTCCGGCGTAACGATATCCCAGAACTCTTTCAGGTTTTGAACTCCTTCTCCGATCATGATATTCGCCCGGTGTCTGCCATCGCGGTTGGGGAATGTGTTTTCATTCGGTTCATCATAGATCAGCCAGTCTTTAAGGTGAAAATGAACCACATAATCTTTCAGCAGTTCATAGGCTTTGAATGAATCGCATGCCGTAGAGGTGTTGCCCTCATCAAAGGTGACTTTCAGTCCGGGTGCCGCCTGAAGGATCTCCAGAACTTCTTCTCCGGTGACGATGGGAGACGTTGCCATGCCGGTACTTTCCAGAGTGAGCGTGAACGGATAATTTTTGGCTTCTTCCGTAGCTTTTACATAATACTCTTTCCAGAGTTTCCGGGCCTCTTCCAGCGTTTTATCTTTGATGGCAAAGGGCGGGATCATGACCACCGGCGCACCAAGCGTTGCGGCATTATCAAACATCCTTTTGTATTCATCTTCCCAGCCGCTTTCGCCCCGCTGGAATTTTCCGGCAAAGTCGGTATAAGCAACGATTTTCAAATCAGCATCATCGCTTAATCTCTTTACCTCTTTTGCAGGGGTTCCATGACAGGTGATCCAGTCGACTGCTTCAAGGTTTGCATACTTCGCAGCTTCGATGATTTCGGACGGATGAAATTCGCATCCGATCATACATGACATCATACTTAAATTCATTTTTGATTCCTTTTTTATTTCAGCATATCAGCGATCTGTGTACAGCATTCAATGGAGTGAGCGGCATCAGCACCGGTGCAAATGCCGGATTCATCCCCGGTTTGAATTGCTGTGATAAAATTGGAAAGTTCTCTGTAATAGGGATTGTCATCTGCCAGGTCGATCTGCTTAATGCCATCCTGAGTGATGAATTTGAGCGTTGTTCCCTCACAAAGAAGCGTTCCGTTCTCAAAAAATGCGGAATAATGCCGGTTGAACGGATAAGGAGAGGGCGTCACAAAACCTCCATCGATCCTGACATCACAGGCAGGATAGCGGAAGGTCGCCGAGATCATATTGCCGTTGAATTTACTGCATAGAACGTTATCTGTCAGGATTTCAGACGGTTCACCGAGACAGAACCGGGTGATATCAGCATCGTGTGAGAAAAGATCAAACAGTGCGCCGCCGGATGCTTTGATAAATTCCGGATCTTTCCAGTTGCCCCATGCCGGGATCCCGGTGATTCTGGAAAACATGATCAGCTCCGGCTTCCCGAAAGTTCCTTCTCTGATATAATCCCGGAGGATCATATACTCTCTCATACATCGTACCACATAGCCGACAGCAAGAACTTTTTCCTTTTCTCTTGCAGCCTGAACCATCTGTTCACACTCTTCGACCTTTGTTGCAAACGGCTTTTCAACAAGGACATGAAGTCCCTGTTTTAAGCAACTCATGACTGACGGATAGTGCAGCAGAGTCGGCAGGGCAATGATCACTGCATCCGCTTCGACGTTCTGAAAAGCCTCTTCAATCGTGGTGTAGTGCGGGATCTCTTTTACATCATTAACCGTAATGGTAACCGTATTTTTGTTCCCTCTGATTGTTGCCAGCCGATCCATGGGAGAATAAGGATCCACGATAGCTGCAAGTTCCGCCGCCGGATGTTTCAGAATATTTCCCGCATGAGTCTGCCCCATGAAACCAAAACCGAGAACAATAAATTTTACAGCCATTTTAACTCCTTTCTCTCTGAGGCAATTTCAAAAGTCTTCAAAAATGTCAGAAAATTCTTGTTGCGATCTGCAAATGGAGCGTTTTTGGTGGTTACCGTAGCCACGCTCAAACTACCATTTCCAACTCATCAACAATCTTTTTTCAGCCAAATTTTGCCGGACTTTTGAAATTACCTCTCTCTATGTCAGATATTCTTTTTAATGAGGTAATTTCAAAAGTTTTTATTTAAAATAGTTGAAAAAGTTGGACAAAGAGTGCATTTTATAACTCGGGCTAGCGACCGGAGGTAAAAATGAACAGATTGTCCGACATATACTATACAACCGAAAGTCATCTTTTTCCAATGGTGGAAGAAGAAATTGGCGAAATAACTGGTAAAATAATTTCAAAAGTCTTCAAAAATGTCAGAAAATTCTTGTTGCGATCTGCAAATGGGGCGTTTTCGGTGGTTACTCTGTGAGTAGCCACGCTCAACCTACCATTTTCAGCTCATCAACAATCCATGTTCAGCCAAAGTTTGCCGGACTTTTGAAATTACCCTCTCTCTATGTCAGATTTTCTTTTTAATGTTTTCCGGATCGTTCCGTCAGAATAAAATTCCAGCTTGTCTGGTAAGACTCTCCGACTTTCAGAGACCGGTATTTTCCATGATAGTCGGGGGTGATCCAGCCATAGCCCCAGTCGAGCCAGAACCCTTCGGAATCGTCCGGTGCCGTTTCAATATCCAGAATCCAATCCGGATGGGTTATCTGCAAGGTGGAACCGTTTTTGAAAACGGGAAGATCATTTTTGAAATCCAGCAGTTTTTTCCGTTCAGAGCCGGATGCAAATTCCAGCGCAAAAGTTTGATCTGTTGAAAGACAGAAATTCCATCCGAACGATGCTGTGACATCCGGCATTAAATTTACTGCTTCCAGATCATATTTGAATCCGTGAACGCCTTTTTTGACTGTTATTTTATACCGGAGCTCCACATGGGGAAATTTCCGGAAAACCGTTACGGTCATTTCTTCCGGATCAGATGTTCCGATCTGAAAATCCCAGGGATATTGCCAGATGATATTCGGGTTCAAATGCGTTCCGAAATCCCACATGGGCATAAATCCGGGTGAATTATAACTTCTGAAACTGCCGGGCTGTTGATAAGGATTTTTTTTCAGAAAAACCGGAAGCCCGTTGGCAATCAGAACATTTTCCCCGAACCGCCAATCCTGAAGTCTTGCACCGTAATCAGGATACAAAACAAACGTTTCGCCGTCATTATAAAAACGGATCGTGTTTCCCGTCACAGGATCTTTGGTCAGTTCGATTCCAAAGCCGGAGGGAATCTCTGGCTGGTTGGATTTCTTTGCCGGAGCAGATGCCCTTTTTTTCACCGGCAGAAATGTTTTGTACAAGGGTCCTTCCGGATAATGATTGATTACATAATTTTTCCTCAGAGCTTCAAGATCCTCATCTGCTGTATGCTGCAGAATAAAACGGTACTCCGGGAATCTCTCCCAAGCCGGATCGGAAAGAAGCTGATTCAGCCTCTTTTTCTGAGAAAGAATATCCTGCTCATTGAGATATGCCTTTGTCTTCTGCAGGATCATCAGAGCGGAAACTGTTTCGGGATAGATTGACGGGATCGTTTTTCCCGAGAGCAGTTCTCCGCACAGCGTGAGGTTTGCTTTCTGCCGTTCTACTCTTCCGTCGAGCCAGGTTGTGACCATAAAACCATCTGCTTGATATTTCCGGCTCTCTTCCATCGCACGTTTGAACGCACTTTCCCGGCGCAGGGTCATTGCACCGTTGCATAAACCGGTCGCCATGATCGTTTTGAACCCATACTTTTTGAGAATATCCAGGAACGGATAACCGGAATCATAATCGTAGAACCAGAACGCAATAACGGCATTTTTATTCAGACGTTCCAGAACGTGCGGATAATGCACCAGCATGTCATGCCAGATAATCGGAATCCGGTTTCGCGAGACAAGGTAATCAATGGCGATATTCATGTAATCGCACCATGCGATCCCGGCATCATAACCCTCTTGAGCCAGAAGCGGCGGCGGAGTGTTCCATTCATCCCCGCCAATCAGAAAATATTCGGATTTTGAGAAACTGCAATACTCTTTCAGACAGTTCTGCATCCACTGTTGAGCAACTTCCGTTTCCGGATTCAGCTCGGCAAAGTTTGTCGGGTCTGCCTGCTGACTGAAATCTTCGCTGAGTTCTTTTTTCTCTGCCGCATTTTCCCGTTTGCAGGAAAGTTCCGGATAGGCAAGACATATCTGGTTGGAGTGTCCGATCACGTTGAAGTGGGGGACTAGTTCGATCCCGCTCTCTTCCGCCGTTTTCTGAAACGCCTTCCAATCTTCTGCCGTGTAAGCACAGCTGCAAGAAGCCTTTGTCATGGACGGCAGGTCGATCATGTTTTCCAGATACGGAATGAAGTGTGTGAATCCGCTTGCCGCGGCATGCCGGAGGATTTTATGAAATGCTTCCGGACGCAAATAGGCTCCGCGTGCAATGTCATACATGTAAAATTTTTTCATAGAGTTCATCGTACAGTCTTTCTTATTCAACAGTCAGGATTCTGAAATCATTTTTCGGGAGTTCAAAAGTACATCCGTTCTTTACCGGTGTAACTGCGGTATTGTCAGAACATTGGAAGATCCCTTTCAAACCGGAACCGGGTTTCAAAATTACTTCAGTCTTTCCGCCTTTTCCATAGTCGCAGATGATCAGGATCATTTTTCCGTTTCTGGTAATAGAGAGTGCGGAGTAATCAATCCCCTTGATCGTGACAGGGAAATCCGGATCCCAGTCGCGGGAGACTTTGCAATCCGGTTCCCCGTAACCGAACGCGTAAAGCTGCCGCATGATTTTTTCATAAAGACCGTTTTTTCCCCAGCCCAGCGCCCAGTCTTTGATCTCATGAGTCAGGATCATTCCGAGTAAAGTCCGCTGTGCTCTCTGACGGTCTCCCGTTCCGGTGATCCCCAGAGAGCCAAGCACCACTGGAACACAGCCCGTCTGGGTTCCCAGTGAAAGAGTGCGGACATACTCTTTGGAGAATCTGTTCTGGAAATCTGACATCCCATAGTATGCTTCCCAGTCGAGGATCGAGCCCGCCCAGGTGTGCAGCGGCACGATCA
Source organism: Lentisphaeria bacterium (assembly GCA_017456495.1). Lineage (GTDB taxonomy): Bacteria > Verrucomicrobiota > Lentisphaeria > Victivallales > UBA1829 > SIG79. The sequence goes on from JAFTJI010000083.1 coordinate 11,320, forward strand.
AAGTAAAGCTCATGTGCGCCATATTGAGATTATACCCGCGGTTCTGCCATGTAAGCACTGCACAGCGTTTCAGGAGTTCGCGGCTTTCAAACAGATCGCAGCCTGTCCGGAGATTCCCGTTATCGTCGTAATAGGCATTCCCGGAAACGATGTTTCTTGAAGCTTTGGGGTAATTGACGTCAAAATAGATCCCGTCGATCGCTCCGGAATCCAGCATGCGGTTCAGGTTCCACAGAATAAAGTCCTGACGGCTCTTCGGTGTCAGAACGCTGTAACCGAAACGTCCTTCATATTTTTTCCATTTTACCGGAGCATAATCCCCCATGAGCCATTCGTCTTTGTAAACAGGAAACTCTCTGTCCTGAACCGTGAGACCGCGCATATCTGTGTAGGGAATGACCGTATCCGGTCTGGATCTGACCATGGAAACACCATTCCGGAAACTGCGCAGCATGACTGCATAGTGCGGAGCTTTTGTATCATATCCGCTGATCCACTTGTCCAAAGCTTCTTTGGGATAATTCCCCTTGCGGATCTTATTGAAAATACGGAAGATCGTATCATCATTTCCCCGGGGCGCAAAGGAGAAGTAATCTTCACCGCCCCAGTGGAATGCGGATCCGAGAACGGAAGTCCTGTATGTACCCGGGATTTTCGGCAGCCCAAAGGTGATTTTTCGCCAGTTTGCAGGCTTTTCCGGCATCGGTTTTGTGGGAGTTGCCTGCAATGCAAAGGTGATGGAACGGGGGCGGCTCAGCTTGGAGGGTTTGGTAACAAAGCGGATCACGATCTCTGAGCGGTTACCGTAACGGTTCACCAGTGTTACGGATTGTTTGTCATCCGGCAGCCAGTCTTTGTCGTTATTTGCATACCAGCAGAACCCGCGATTTTCGTCTCCGATCCAGATGTAAGGAACAAATGTTCCGGGAAAGCAGTTTACTTTACCATCGACTTCCAGCCCGGAATTGCGCTCAATGAACATGCTTTCCCAAACAGGATTTTTTCCTTGCGGGACCTTCCCGATAAAACTTGCTTTCCCTGTATCGGAAAGAACATGCAGCAATTTGGAATATTCCTGATTGACAGGGATCACAAGGTCAAAATTTGTGAGCTTTTCTGAGGGCGGAAGAGAAAAGTCTATTGTCAGCTTGAGCATTCCGTCATAATCAAAAAAAGCCTTTGTGCGTCCCTGCAGTTTTCCGGCGGTCCAGTTGGTCTGATAACAGATCTTATCCGGGCGTACAACCGTGAAATCAAGTGGCTTTTTTGCGATAACTTTTTCTGCTTTTCCGTTGATTCCGATCCGGAAGGAAACGGGTGCGGCAAGCAGTTTTTTTCCTTCGCTGAACACCTGCTGCGGTAACCCGTCATTGCCCTGCTGATAACGCCGGAGAACAACATCAATATCGTTTCCGGACCGTTTCAATGGGGTGAAGGGCGGGATCACCTGATTTGAAATCCCGAGATCATTGTTTACCCACGGAAATACTTTATGTTCAAAGGATCCTTCTTCCAGGATTTCTGTTGTACCAAGAGAATCCTTGATCCCGGCTTTGATTGTGTATTTCCCTTCCGCTGCCGGGGTAAACGGGAACAGCATTTCCGCCGCTTCTTTCCGGAATGCCGGATAGGTTTTCTCCAAAACTTTTTTCCCGGATGGGGCAAAGATGGCAACAAATCCGCTGATCACACGGTTTTTATTCCTGTAACCGGAAATATCCAACAGAGTCCGGATTTGTTTGGTATAGGGATAATATCCATACTTGAAGTCTGCTCCGGAACGGGAACGCACGATTGACCATGCCGTA
>JAFTJI010000084.1 GCA_017456495.1 Lentisphaeria bacterium
CGAAATTTTGCGGTAATTCCTGCAATGCCTTGAAAAAACGCTCCAATTCTTTCTCTGTTTCCTCCACAGAGATACGCTGTCCGCCGATGCCGTTTCCCAAACGGGGTTTTGCCTCTAATACAAAACCGTAATTGCGTGCGATCTTACGGTAGGATTGATCGACTTTCGCCGCAGAACTGCCGCAGGGCAGCAACAGCAGAGATACCAGAAAAATAAAAAACAGATGTTTCATAAAAAATCCTTTTTGAGTTTACATCTAATATACTGCCGAATATGGAAACGTCAACTTTTTTTCACATTTATTCCAAATTTTTTCTTTCCGGAACTTGTAATTTCTATATTTTTTATTGTTTTTTTCAGAAAGTCAGCGTTTTTTCTGTGATTTGCGGAATTGGTAAGGATTTATGGGGTTTGGGTCTGCCCATAAGCCTTTTTTATCTGCCCTTGCTTGTTTTTCAGCTTGAATATATGCAGGGGTTTTATCGAAATAGCTGTAATGCCACGCATAGCCATTTTGAACCATTACAAGATTGATTTCTGCACCGTCACAGTAAATAACCCCTAAAACTCTGCCGTAACGGTCAATTTCTTTGAACCTTACAGAAACTTGTCTGCCGAAAATCAAACTGGATAAATACTGTTTGGCTTTGTTGCCAAAGGCTTGTTTCTTTTCAGGTGCATCAATTTTATTAAGGCGTATGCGGAATTTGCCTTTATCAAGATTATCTGAAACGGTAATGGTATCACCGTCAGAAACGCCAATTACCTTACCAATGATTTCAGCGGAAAAGAGAGAAAGAGAGAGAAAAAGTAAAGAGAGTAAAAACAGTGGTTTCATGCTGTGGTTGTTTCCTTTGAGTTTTTAGGGAAACTCCACAAAAAAAAGAGGTGCATCCCTGTTTGTAGCTCCTTACACGCCTACCACAGCGTCCATAACGATACAATACCAGAAATGCACCGTATATGTGTAAACATACACGGCACAAAACAAGTTCGTTATGGTTTAAGGCTCAAAATACAAGTTGTGGTAGTTTTGTAAGGAGCAGCCTTATTTATGCTATATAGTTTTTTTCAAGTCAAAAAAGTTTTTGGGGTTTCTGTTTTTTCGCCTTTCCTGTTGGTTAAAATAAACACTCCACAATATAGCACAGCAAAGGCAAAATTTCAACTTGAAATTGCAGATTTTTCGTAATAGCTGTAATGCCACGCATAGCCATTTTGAACCATTACAAGATTGATTTCTGCACCGTTACAGTAAATAACCTCTAAAACTTTGCCGTAACGGTCTATTTACGGTAATGGTATCACCGTCAGAAACGCCAATTACCTTACCAATGATTTCAGCGGAAAAGAGAGAAAGAGAGAGAAAAAGTAAAGAGAGTAAAAATAGTGGTTTCATGCTGTGGTATTTCCCTTTGGAGTTATGGAAAACACCGCAAAAAAAGAGGTGCATCCCTGTTTGCACCTCTCAACACGCTTACCACGGCGTCCCAACAAATGCAAAGCAAAAATGCACCGTGTATGCACAATACACGGCACAAAAACGCATTGTCGGGAAGGCTTTGTTCTTTTGTGGTAATTTGTTGAGAGAGCCTTTTTATGCTGTATGTAATTTTCAGTTCAAATAGTTTTCAGTTCTGTTTTTTCGCCTTTCCTGTTGATTAAAATAAACACTCCACAATATAGCACTGCAAAGGCAAAATTTCAACTTGAAATTGCAAATTTTTCCGTAATGGGAACTACCAAAAATTCTTACTGCATAGTAACAAGTGTATGTGCCACCCATTCCAATGACGAAGGTTCCTGGCACGATAAAAAGTTCGGCTATGTACAGCTCAACTCTAAAACACCCGGCGGGGCAAATCTCGCTGACAAAAACGGTGCAAGCCGTCACAACTCCGGTATGAATGTCATGTATATTGATGGGCATGCCGCTTGGAAATTACAGGATCAAAGTCAACATTTTCCGGAACCGCCGTACTAGCGATCCGAAGGCTTATCAGGCATCCGGATTATACCTGAAAGAGCTGCATTTCCATAAACTGGAACAGTTTTTTACTCTGATCATTGATTGAAGAGAGTTTTCCATGCAGAGACGGGACAGCAATGCCCCGTCTTTTTTTATCTCCCGATAACCGCATTTATTTTTATGGGAAGAGTTGATATCCCGGGAATGTGTGCTATATTACCACAGAATTGTTATTGACGGAGAGGTGATTATGTCACATTTATCAGAAAGTATGGAAGATTATCTGGAGGCGATCGCAGAGTTGATCGCTGTGGACGGTCACGCCCATACAAAAGAAATCGCTCAGAAACTGAACGTGAAAATGCCTTCCGTTACAGGCGCACTCCGGCAGCTTGATCAGTTGGGATATATCGTCTATAATACCCATTATCCTGTACAACTGACCGATGAGGGAAAGAGAGTTGCAGACGGGATCCTCAAACGGCATCTGGTTCTGAAAAACTTCTTCTCCGGGATCCTGGGCTTGCCGTCTGAAAAAGCCTCCGAAACAGCTTGCCGTCTGGAACACGCGGTGGATGATGATACGATCTCACGCTTTACTCTTTTTTCTGAAGCGATCGAACTGCGGCAGGATGCACGGCAGATCCAGACTTATCTGACCGAAGCAATGCAGTTCCTCAACCGGGAAGACTCCGGAAGTATTTGTGTGCTCAGCCAATTGAAGCCGGGAGAAAAATGTGTTGTCGAACTGATTGGACGGAATATTGCATCTCAGAACGTTCCGGAAACGGGAAAAACGCTCATTCTGAAGAACATTTCTCTGGACAAAACTGTTTTTACGATCGAATATGACAGCACAACAGAAGAGATCCCTGTGCAGATCGCGGAAAATCTCTGGGTAAAGAAATGCTGATCCGTTCTCATTGGTATCTGACCCGTTCCATTCTGCTCGTCTTGAGCAGTTTCCTCTTTTTTTACACCGTTTTGCAGCCTTTGTCCGTTGATGCAAAAGAAGACAAAAAGAGTTCCAATGGCGAAGGTAAAAAAGGAAAAAAAGGAAAAGGGAAGAAAAGTGATGATAACAAAGAGGATGAGGGAGATACCGGTTCAAAAATCCCGGATCGCCGTTTGATCCGTATTCCGAATGATGTAACAGAAATCGCAGAAAAGCAGTTCAAAGGTTATAAGAATGTCCGCAAATTTCTTTTTCATAGCGGAGTGACAGCAATCGGCGCAGATGCTTTTTCCGGGTGCAAAGCTCTGGAGGAAATCCAGATTCCGGATTCCGTGGAAAGCATCGGAAAAAATGCCTTTGAAGGCTGTGTCCGGCTTTTTGAAGTCAAACTGCCCTCTGGAATGACAGAGATCCCGGAGGGGATGTTCAAAGGCTGTACCTCTCTGGCGAAAATCGTCATTCCGGAAAGTGTTGAGACGATTGGAAAAGGTGCGTTTGAAGGCTGTACCAACCTGAAGACAGTTGTTCTTCCTGCGAAGCTGACCGGGATCGGAGAAGAGGCGTTCAAAGGCTGTGCCGCACTGGAAAAAATCCGGATCCCGAACAGCGTGACAGAGATCGGCGGAAAGGCGTTTACCGGCTGTCTTTCTCTGGGAACTGTGAATGTTCCTGCCGGTGTTACGGAGTGGGGAAATAACCCCTTTGCGATGTGCCCCCGGGTAAACGTTGTTCTTGCCCCGAAACACCCCGCTTTTTTTCAGTATAAAGGCGTGATTTACAGCAGAGATAAGACGACTGTTCTTCATTATTCCCCGCGGATCCGGCTCGGAAGTTATGTCCCGCCCAGACAGATCAGAACCATTGCTGCAGGGGCGTTTTCCGGCAGTCCTTCTCTCCGGACGATAGTTCTTCCGCCGACACTGGAAACGGTGGAGGAGGGCGCGTTTGCATCCTGTCCAAATCTGGCGAATATTCATTTCAGAAATCCGGAAGTTTCACTGGCAAAGGGGGCATTTTCCAAATGTACCGGTCTGAGGTCGGTTGCTTTGCCGGGAAAATGCACCGAACTTCCGGAAGAACTTTTTTCCGGATGTACCCGGCTGGCTCAGGTGAAATTTCCGGCAGCACTGGAAAAAATCGGATCAAAAGCCTTTTCCGGCTGCAGTGCACTGGATAACATTATCCTGCCGGACAGCGTGACGGATATGGAAGCCGGAGCGTTTGAAAAATGTATCAGCCTCCAAAGTATCCGTCTTTCCAGGGGATTAACGGGCATAAAGAAAGATACCTTTTCCGGCTGTATTTCGCTGCGGAGCATCGTTCTGCCGGAATCTGTTGAGAGTGTGGAAGCCGGAGCGTTCCTGAAATGTGATAAACTTGCAAAGGTCGTGACCGGAAATACCAATATCGAAAAAGATGATGAGGTTTTTCCGAAAAGGACCAAACTCGTTAAACCGCGCAAGCGCAGATGATTATAGTATTTCGGATGGATTGCTCTTATGAATGAACCGCTGCGGATCGCTGACACTTTGAAATATTCGTTCCCGGAAGAACTGCCGATCTCTGCCCGTGCAGATGAGATCGCAAACCTTTTGCAGGAAAAACGGATCGTAATCGTTTGCGGTGCAACAGGTTCCGGAAAGACGACCCAGCTGCCGAAGATCGCACTGAAAGCCGGTTGCGGCAGAAACGGCAGGATCGGCTGCACCCAGCCCCGCAGAATTGCGGCTTCTTCCCTTTGCAAACGGGTCTCTTCCGAGCTGAATGTTGCATCAGGCGGGATCGTCGGTTACAAAGTCCGCTTCGATGATAATACCTCAAAAGATACGCTCATTAAGTTCATGACAGATGGGATCCTTCTTGCCGAGACCAGAGAGGATCGCCTGCTCCGGCAATATGACTGCATCATCCTTGACGAAGTACATGAGCGGACACTCAATATTGACTTCCTGCTGGGCTGCCTGAAACTCATCATGCAGAAACGCAATGATTTGAAGCTGATCGTCTCTTCTGCAACATTGGAATCGGGCAGGATCAGTGAATTTTTCGATGGCGCACCCGTTGTGGAAGTGGAAGGAAGAACCTATCCGGTGGAAGATGTGTGGCTCCCTCCGGAAGAAGAAACAGAACTTCCGGAAGCCGTTGCGGACGGCGTTCAGTTCCTGACTGATATGGATCCCCGGGGCGATATCCTTGTGTTCCTGCCCGGAGAACGGGAGATCCGGGAGTGTACCGACATGCTGCGCGGACGCGGCATCACTCAGGAAAATCTGCTGCCTCTGTTCGGCAGACTCTCTTCCGGAGAACAGCAGCGGGTGTTTTCTCCCTCCGGACACCGCCGTATCATTCTTGCCACCAACATGGCGGAAACTTCTCTGACGATCCCCGGGATCCGCTATGTTGTCGATACCGGACTCGTCCGGCTCAGCCGTTACAATCCCCGTTCCCGGATTCAGGAATTACGTGTGGAAACGGTTTCCAAGGCAAGTTCCATGCAGCGGCGCGGGCGTTGCGGACGTACCCGTGACGGAATCTGTGTGCATCTCTATTCCGAAGAAGATTTTCAGAATGCGGCAGATTTTACGCCCCCGGAAATCCAGCGGGCATCTCTTGCCGGTGTGATCCTGCAGATGGCATCCCTCAACCTGCCTCCGCTGGGAAAATTCCCGCTGGTGGATGAACCCGCTTCCGCTTTGATCCGGGAAGGCTACCGGGCATTGGATGATATCGGAGCTGTTTCCGGACAGGATCACCGGATCACAAAGTTGGGCAGACTGCTCTCTTCCATGCCGGTTGACCCCCATCTCGGGAAAATGCTGTTGGAGGCAAAGCAGAAAAAAGTCTTACCGGAAATGCTTGTGATTTCAGCGTTTTTGAGTATTCAGGATCCTGCCGAACGCCCCTTTGAAAAGGCGGCAGAAGCCGACGGTGCACACCGGAAATTTGCTTCGGATAAATCCGATTTTCTTGGGATCCTGACCCTTTGGAATGCGGTCCGGAAGGCTTATTCCGAGGCAAACGGTTCCTATCAGGCGATCCGGCGGTTCGCAAAAACAAATTATTATAATTACCGCCGTCTGCGTGAATGGGAAAACCTGGTAGACGACCTCAATGATATCTTGCCGAACCGTCTGCCCATGCAGGCTAAAAATCTGGTCATTGAATTGGAACGGGTCTCTTACGATGCGTTGCATACTTCTATTCTCAGCGGGATCCCGCGAAATCTCTCCTGCTTTGAGCCGGAACAGAAACTCTATTCCGATATGGCAAGCAAAAAGTTCATCATGTTCCCCGGTTCCGGGATGGCAAAACGGAAAAATACGCCGAAATGGCTGATGTTTTTCTCCCTGATGGAAACCAGCCGGGTCTTCTCCCGCTGCAATGCCGAAGCAAAGCCGGAATGGCTGGAACAGGTCGCTCCTCAGCTGTGTTCAAAAGTCTATGATGCCGCAGAATGGGATCAGGAGAGCGGGTTCGTTTATGCAAGAGAGAAAATCCGTGCCGGAGCCTTGCTGATCCATCCGGGCAGACGCCGTCATTACGGAGCAGTTAACCCCGTTGAAGCCAGAAAAATCTTTATTCAGCAGGGACTTGCAACCGGTCTGGCATATTCCAGAGGAACTTGGCTTGAGAAGTTCTCGAAAGAGATCAACCGACTCCGGGATTACGAAATCCGTCTGCGCCGCCCGGATTCGCTCGTTCAGGACGTCTTTCTGGAACAATGGTTTGAAGAACATCTGCCCGAACACATCAATTCCACAGCCGACATCCTCAAAGACTGGATCGCTGTTCATAAAGATTATGCCCCGGACACAAAGATCATGCTGGAAGAAGCGGGCGGCTTTGATCCCAAAGATTATCCCGATTTTCTTGTCTCGTCCGGAGAACGGTTCAAACTCAAATATAAATTTGATCCCGGGGAAAGCAAAGATGGACTTTTTCTCCTTGTTCCCGATGACAATTTGAACTTGCTTGACCGTTATCTGCCCGACTATCTTGTACCGGGAATGCTTCAGGAAAAAGTGGAATTTCTGCTGAAGTCCCTGCCGAAAATGCAGCGGCTGAAACTCAATCCGCTCCGGGAAACTGCCGAACTTTTTGCGCTCTCCTGTCAGGATGGAACAGTCTTTACAGATCAGCCTCTTACCGATGCTCTGTCAGGTTGGCTGGAAGAAAATTACGACGTCCGCCCAGAATTTGACCCGGAACGTTTGCCGGAACATCTGGTCATGAAACTGGCGATTCTGAACGAAAACGGAAAAATCTCAAAAATTCTGCGGGAATATCCTTCGGAACCGGGCAGAAGTTCTGCTTTGGGAGCAACGGTCTCCTCTGTGAAAAAATGGAGTGCTGTTCAGTGCAAGGATTGGCCCGGAGATTTCCCGCAGACTGTCAATATTTCCGGAAAAAGCGGAACCATCGGTTATCCGGCTTTGACGGCTGAGGCTCTGACGGTCGGAACAAGAGTTTTTCTGAAAGAGTGCGAAGCGATCCATTCTCAACGGCAGGGACTTGTGAAACTATTCTCGATTCTCCAGCCGGGACTGATGAAGCAACTGCGATCCGGCGCAAAACTTCCCGGGAATATTCTCATGACCTTCTTCATGGAATACAAAGACTGGCAGAGTGATGCCGCTGATAACGCCGTTCTGAAAGGGTTCGGCTGTCCGCCGGAATCCATTCATTCCGAACAGCTTTTCCGGAGTGCATTGGAACGCGCACGGGGCGAATCTTGGGGCTGTCTGGAAAAAGATTTGCTTTTCCTGAAAGAGATTTTCAGCCTTTACGAAAAACTGCTTCCGTTCTATAAAAAGCTCCGTGGCGATTCCGATTCTGCTATGGAGATCAAAGCTCACTTGAAACTTCTGTTCCGCCCTGGATTTCTGCGGTTTACGGAGGCGTTGGAACATTATCCGCGTTACCTGAAAGCGTTGAGCGTCCGAGCCCAGAGAGCCTCAAATTCCCTTGCCTCCGATGCCGCAAAAGGGGTTGACTTGAAACCATGGATCGAGAAACAGCGTTTAGCGTTGGAGATGGTTCCGGCAGTCCGGACAGCACCCGGTCTGGTTGATTTCTTTCTGCTTGTGGAAGAAGCAAAGATCAACCGGTATGCCCCTGAGATCCGTACATTGGGAAAAACCGGAACAAGTGCCTTGGAAAAAGCCTGGAACGAAGTCCGTCTTGGCTGAATTTTTAAGATGATGGTATGAGGCAATTTCAAAAGTCTTCAAAAATGGCAGAAAATTCTTGTTGCGATCTGCAAATGGAGCGTTTTCGGTGGTTACCCTGTGGGTAGCCACGCTCAAACTACCATTTCCAACTCATCAACAATCTTTTTTCAGCCAA
>JAFTJI010000085.1 GCA_017456495.1 Lentisphaeria bacterium
CCATGCAAAGTTGTATAAGCATATTTTTTTTGAAAAAAACTTGATTTTTCCAGATATTGTGCTAGATTAAAACCGGAGATTTTTAATAAAGAATAGAATGGAGATCACAAGGATAAGAATTTAAAATTCACGGCTGAATGTAGCATGTGTTTCGGATAATTTTTATCCAGATCAATTGATGGATTTCCATTTATTTAACAGATTGGCTTGCGCGAACGTAGTGAGCGCAAGCAAGTAACAGTTTTTTTTCATTCTATTTTATCGACTTCTGGACGAGATGGAAGCCTGTCAGAAGTTTGAGCTTAATGATCTGCTGAAAAAACGGCTTGACCGGTGGCGGGCACTCTCTTCCGAGGGCTTGACAACCTTCCCGGAAGAATTTGATAATCCGCGATCAGACTGTCATGCCTGGAGTTCCCATATCCTGGGAATCCTGCTGAAAATGTAATAAGAAGGGAAAAGGGGCTATGATAACCGATTTCAAGATTTCCTGGGCATTGAAGTTCAGCGACCGGAAACAGACAAAAATCATGCTGACTCCGGATATGATGGAATCTCATGAAGTTTCAACGGAAAATAATAAGGAAATCCATCTGTTCCGCGGATGCGAAATCGCCGGAAAAGAGTTTGAAGTCCGGATCTCATTCCGTCATGATGGAACTGATTTGCGATACGGTTCCATCCAATGCCGGAACAACCGGGGAAAATTTTTCATGGAAGAACTCCATTTCCCCGTTATTACAGCAAATGTCACGGGAGAATTCAAAAGTTTTCACGGTGCCGGACAGGGCTGGCTGATCACATTGAGTGAAAAAGAATATTTCACAACTCATCCGATGCGCTCCTTGCAAATGACTGCCGGTTTTGCCGGAAATCAGGGGATTTATCTGGATGCCCGCGATAAACAGTATAATCTGAAAGAAAGTTATTGGGAAAAAATCGGGGATCGGGTGACCGGAAAGATTACACATCTGCTTCCTTACCGCAAAGGAAGAAATGCCGAACTGAAATTTGAATGCGGGATCGGTCTCTTTGAAGGGGCCTGGTTTGAAGCTGCCAAAATCTATCGAAAATGGGCAGAAACAACCCCGAATTTCAAGAAAAAATTTAAGAAAAACCCCATGCGTGAAATCGGCATCTGGGCGTGGAACCGCGGTCCGGGCGATCATGTTTCCGATCCGATCATCAAACTTTCCAAAGATGCCGGCGTGCCTGCCGCTCTGGATTGGTATTGGTGGCATAAAAATCCCTATGACACCGATTATCCGGAATTCTGGCCGCCCCGTGAAGGTAAAACAAAATTCACACAAACCCTTGCAAAATTGAAAAAGGCAGGGGTCTATACCCAGGTTTATGTCAACGGAATGGCATGGGATATGGAAGCTCCCAGTTTTCCCGAAGGGGGTATGGATTCTGTTGTCATCAATCAGGATGGCTCTGTTTACGGAATCGTCTTTAACACTTATACAAAACGGAAATTATGTTTCACCTGCGGACAGGGAAAACCTTTTCAAGATCGGCTGGAACAGGTCCTGGCAAATATCATAGGAACGGGGATCCCCGGAGTTTATCTGGATATGATCGGGGCTGCGAATGTGACCCCATGCTATAATCCGGCGCATAAACATTCCCACGGCGGCGGCAATTATCATATTTCCGGAAACCGGAAATTTCTGGAGCGGCTGCACAAGCGTTTCCCGGGAACAGTGTTTTCCACAGAAGACTGCAACGAATCTCTTTTGGGCTGTTTTGAATCCATGATCGTGCTGCACCCAAGCTGCGAACGGTTAGCCAGCTCCTACCATGCCGGCGTGGAATGCGTCCCGGCATATTCTGCTGTCTATCACGGAATCGCAGCTCTTTTCGGAAATTATGCTATCATCGATGGAATTCCGCCATGGGATCCCCTCTGGCCGGATAAAGACCGTTGGCAGGGAGAAGAAGAGTGGGAAAAACTGCTGCCGGATCAGTTCTGCTGTGAACTGGCTCGAACCGTTATCTGGGGAATGCAGCCCACTGTCTGCAAGCTGACAATGGAACAGGCGAATCTGAATGGACGGTATGGCGAATTTTACCGTTTCCTTGTAATGATCTGCCGTTTCTACTATGAAAACCGGGATTTTCTCTATGATGGAGACATGCTGAATCCGGCAGGATTTGAAACTGAAACCACGGAAGTCAAATTCCTTCAGCGTTTTATTTTTACTACCCGTGAAAACGGAAAAATCGTTTCCCGCGATCTTCCCGCAGTTCTGCATTCTCTTTGGGAAAGTCCGGCAGGAGAAAAAGCGTTGTTTGTCATAAACTACACAGGAAAACCGAGAACTTTCACTTACGGCGGGATCACAAAAACGCTCCCGCCGAGAAGTGCGGAAAAGATCCTGCTGTAAGAGAAAACGAAGTTTACACGATAAAAAAATCGTGATCCTTGGATTATTTCTCAATTTGTGCTCTGATCAGAACGACTTTCTGATCAGAGCACGAATTTTTCGTACTTTTGCCAAGCCATTACATGTCGAAGAGAAACGATCACATTCATCACAGACCCAAGTTTCTTCCTCTTCACAAGGGTTGCCATCGCAAGCGATGTTCTCTTCAATCGTCCCCGGCAAATCATCAAAATCCTGTATATATTTATTTACCGGGACGGCTAAATAATAGACTTCTGGATTTTCCTGGAAACAATCGATACTACTTTGATATCAACCGGTTGGGAGAATTTCACAAACAGAATCAAGACGATTTCAAGCAATCTCTCGCCAATGGGACAGATGTGGTGATTTGCGATAACACCAATCTTCAACCTTGGCAAACTGAGCCTTATACAAGAATTGCAAGAGAAAATGGGTATCGGATCATTTTTCTGAATTTTCTTCCCAGAGAACTTTGAAAGCATGTTCAGTCTCAGCATCATCGGGGATTGATTCTGAATCAGCTTCCGCAGTAACATCTAAAACATGAACTGCACCTTTGATTTTTTTTGATTCCAATGTTCCTTTTTTTATCCGCTTGTAGATTGCTGGAGTTGACAGGTTATGTATCTCTGAATATTGTTACACACTGGCAGAAATGTTGTAAAACCCTTTGAGTTAACGAGTTTTACAAAATAATAGCAAGGATGATTTTTTCAGGCAGATTAGAAAGGGGGCAAAAAAAATGGCGGCTTTTTTTCGCTCCCCCGCCATTCTGAAACGCTTTTTGAGCTTAAAAACTCAGATATGTTAAAAAATTTTCTCGTGTTTATGTTAAACTGATTCCGCTTTTATCTCCAGAATTATTTCAGGGGAATGATCGAAAGCATTGCATGACTTTTATTTTTGGTGTAGATCACAAAAAGTTTGTTATCATGCTCCCAGCATACCGGATAGCTCCATTGACGGTTTTTCAGTTTCTGATCATCCGGTTCAAAACCATTTTGGATCAATGCGCCGTATTTGAACTGCATGGAACCTGGTTCTGTAAAGAAGATCGCAAGACGGCTGCGGTTTTCTCCGCTCTGCAGATTTCCTATTATATAATTTCGCCCGTCGGAAAGTGTTCCGGAATATATTTTGGAATTCATGAACGGAATATCATGCTGATACAGTTTCCAATTTTCGCCATAATCTTCAGAAATATAAAGCAATGAATTTTTTCCGGGGTCATTCCGGCAGAATGTCCAGATTTCATTCCCGTTAATGATTGAGGAAGTCTCCGGGTATACATAAGGGCTTCCATCCGGCAGCAGATTGTCTTTCTGCATCGGAACGATCCGCCATTCGGAATCAATTTTTCCGGAATCAGAAAGGAGGGCTGCAGGGATTTCCGGTTTTTGATCCAACTTTCCGGTTCTGCCGGGTAAAAAAAGTTTACCATTGGGAAGGGGGTAAACGTTTGTATTTAATTTGAACGGAATCGGGCTGGAACGGATCTTGAAAAATGTTCCGGCAGATTCTTCATAGCGGTAAATATCCAAAGAATGAATACAGTCAAATTCTGTCATTGTGTTGAGCATGAGATAAAGTACATCATCACAGATCCCGAAACTTGGCGGACAATACAGCATGTTCCGTTGCGGGTCTTCTGCCAGGATCTCCACAGGAGTCCAGCTTTTTCCTTTATCATAAGAACGGCGTCCGCGAATGGGTGTATATCCGGAGAGTTCTTTTTCTTCACAATTATACCACGCGGAAAACAAAACTCCATGATATTCCGCAATGGCAGTTTCATGAAGAAAATGAAATTGATCCGGACTTTGCAGGATCGAGGTTTCCATTCCGGGATAAAATTTCAAATTCTTGTCAATATCCGGATCCAACAGTTTTTTTTCCGGTAAAAGTTTTTTCTGATTCCAATCGTTAGCTTTTAAACTATATGAAAGCATGATCATCTCCTTGTTGACAAACCATGAAAATCGGGTATATGAAAGACTCTTTTTAATCTTCACTTCAAATATATATTTGTTTTTTTTAATAGCTACAGTTGCAATGCTGTTTCCAATGCAATATATAGTTTCCCGAGATCGTGATTGGCTGAATTAAGATTTGCTATTTCATAGCTGCTTTCAGCCAGAACATCTCCAGCTTCAAGAAAATTAAACAGCTCAAAATTGTAAAAATCGCATACTGCTTGAACTCCGGCTAATTCCATATCAACCGCAATACATCCTTCCGCTTTTCGTTTTGCGACCAATCCCGCAGTTTCCCGAAGCATGGTTTCCGTGGTCCATACCTTTCCGCAAACATAAGGAATGCCAGATTTTTCAAAAAACGCTGCAAGTTTGGAACTGTTTTTGATGGTAATATAATCCGCCGGAGCTGCATAATAATAGGAGCAGCCTTCTCCACGATAACTTTCCGTAGGAATAATAAACTTTCCTTTTGTTTTTTCTTTGTTCAAACTTCCGCAAGAGCCGAACATAATGAACTTTTTCACCCCGGTGAGATGATTTGCTTCGCAGCACATTCCAGATGCAATCGCAGATCCTATTGCAGATAAATAAAATGCAATCGCTCTTCCTTTGTAATCCATCTTATAAATGGTGGTGTTTCCATTGCAGGCAGATACAACACCTATTTCCTTACACTCATAAGTTTTTAACAGGTGAGTATGTATTTTTTCTGAAAAAATAACCAAACATAAATCTGTAATATATTTGGCTTTCCCATAAAAATCCTTCAAGTTTATAACTGGCTCTGTGTTTACATCATAAGAGTCTGTAATCATTACAGTAATACTCCTTCTTTTCGTAAATTTCCTTATTATCACCAGTTAATATATCACTTCAACAAAAATTTACAACCGCAGATTGTGACTTTTGGTGTTATAAGGATCGTGTCGCGGCGGTTGCGGCAAAGGTCGGGTAAGTGGCAAAGGGCAGCACAAAAGCCCTTGTGAAGCGGTTTTGTGAAAAAAACTTCACAGAATTTTTGTCAGACTTGAAAAAATGGTCAGCGTTTTTTTATCTTCCCCCGCCATTCTGAACGGCATTTTGAGATTAAAACTTCAGAATTTCGCTGTGAAATGAATTTCTGAAAATCGCTTCACTTTTGGTCATAAAAACTCAGAAGAATGATACTTTACTTACTTTCTGTGAAACAGCAATACCGTTCTTGTCAAAAACTACTTCATAATAATCCCATCCTCCTGGCACAGCCATCAAGCGGGCAGTTCTATAACCGCCTATCGCACGAGCGTTTTGTATTTGTTTATCAGCAATAGCGTCTTCCGGCGATTTGAAGTATACATTACCATTGCAATCCAACGGATTATGCCGATTCACCGGTATCATCAGATTAATTTTACCATCGTGTGATTTTTCCGGATTGGAGGCGAATATTCTGACAACCTCTTCCCGATTCCTGCCGACAAAGTTTATTTCAGGCAAGCAGGAAAATCCGGAACATCCTGTAAAAAACATCATAAAGAAAATTAATGACAGCAGAATACAGTATTTCACTTTTCATCTCCTTTTGCCGTATTGATGGATTTTATCAGCATTACCAGGGTTTGAGAGCAACTATTGTTTAACTCCTGATATCTTGCTTCGTCAATATAATTTGTTTTTAAGAGAAGTTCCAGCCAGTAACTTGTTTCGTTGGCTTCTTTGAGGGCGATTTGCAGTTTGGCGGTGAAATCCGGTTTGCCGTGGGCATATTGCGCTTCGTGGATGTTTGCTCCGATACTGGTTCCGGCTCTGCCGATTTGATTGGAAACGATCGTTTCGTGCTGGCTTTTCAGGAATTTCACCAG
>JAFTJI010000086.1 GCA_017456495.1 Lentisphaeria bacterium
AGTCAAGGAAATTATACAGCAGCATTGGAATACTACCAGAAAGCGTTAGCGATCCGGAAGAAAACCCTGCCAGAGAATCATCCTGATATCGCCAGAAATTATAACAATATCGGGTTTGTGCATTCTCGTCAAGGAAATTATACTGCTGCGTTGGAGTGCCACCAGAAAGCGTTAGCGATCCGGAAGAAAACCTTGCCAGAGAATCATCCCTCTATCGCCAGAAGTTATAACAATATCGGGGGCGTGTATGATAGTCAGGGAAATTATACCGCCGCATTGGAGTACTACCAGAAAGCTTTGGCGATCCAGAAGAAAACCTTACCTGAAGATCATCCCTCTATCGCCAGAAGTTATAACAATATCGGGTCCGTGTATGATCATCAGGGAAATTATGCCGCTGCGTTGGAGTACTATCAGAAAGCTTTGGCGATCCTGAAGAAAAGTTTGCCGGAAAATCATCCTGATATCGCCACAATTTACAACAATATCGGGTTCGTGTATGATCGTCAGGGGAAATATGCCGCTGCTTTGGATTACCACCAGAAAGCTCTAGCAATCAGAAAGAAAACCTTACCGGAAAATCATCCCGATATCGCCCAAAGTTATAACAATATCGGGTTCGTGTATGCTCGGCAGGGCAATTATTCCGCCGCATTGGATCACCTCCAGAAAGCTTTGGCGATCTTGAAGAAAACCTTACCAGAAACTCATTCCTCTATCTCCACAAGTTATCACAATATCGGGGACGTGTATGCTCGTCAGGGAAATTATACTGCCGCATTGGATTACTACCAGAAAGCTTTGGTAACCTATAAGAAAACCTTACCTGAAGATCATCCCTATATCGCCAGAAGTTATAACAATATTGCGGCTGTATATGATGGACTGAAAAATTACGATGAGGCAGAAAAGTATTTACGGCTTGCTTATGATATCTATCGACAAAAATTGGGCGACAAACATCCGGAAACACAAAATACGTTCCAATGGTACAAATTTGTTTTGGCAAAAAAGGAAGGAAAACCAATCCTTGTATCAGCTGTAAAAATAATGCCGGAGAGCAACGCTGAAAAACAGGGAATTAAGGCAGAAGATCTCATTCTTGATTTTGGAGGAGCAAATTGGACCAAAGGAAATATCGATATGACCACTAACATTCAGCGGGTTAAAAATATTGAAAAACAGCTCATTTTTGCCCGTAAAAATCCGGATGGAACATACAGAATATTTGCGCAGAAATTCCCCGCCGGATCAATTGGAATCGTAATGGAAGAAACAATATTCGATGTCAACGAGTACAAAAAAATAATGGAAGCATATAACAAATTTCAGAACAAGAAAAGATAAAATCCGGCATTGTCTGAAGTTTTGATTCTGAAAGCGTCCGGCAATAAGTACAAGAATTGAAAGACTCTTGTTGGTCTTGCGCCCCCCGTATTTTCTCAGTCTGTTTTGTTTTTTATAAATTTTTTTTAAAAATTAGGTAAGACTAATTGACAAAATCAAAAAGTGTGCTATAGTAATAACAGAAAAGATAATTCCTGCTGCCAATCGGAGTTGTCCTGACAAGGCAAAATTTGCTGGTGTTGGATTCCCGCATCGTGTCTCCTCCCTCACGTGCGGGAATCATTTTTTTTTAGCCTGTGCTAACTTATGATCTCTTTTCAGGTTTCATTTTCTGCTGATTTGAAAAAATCTGATCCAATGATATATTACCTCATTATTCTCGCGAAAAATTCATCAAGGGACAGATAATGATAAGCAATCAAACGAAGGGGTATCTTTTTGCGTTGATCTCCGGAGTGACGTTCGGGACGAATCCGCTGTTTGCGCTGCCGCTGTATGACCGGGGGATTTCAACGCCTTCGGTTCTTTTTTACCGCTTTTCCCTGGGGGCTGTTCTGCTGGCAGTTTATATGCTGCTGACAGGCAAGAGTTTCCGGATTTCTGGCAAGCAGCTGTTTCATGCGTTTCTCTTCGGATCTCTTTTTGCGCTGACGAGTTTTTTCTTTTTCCGGAGTTTGCACTGGATGGATGGCGGTCTTGCGACGGCGGTGATGTTTATATATCCGGGAATCGTTGCGGTGATCATGTTTTTGTTTTTCCGGGAACGTCTGGGCTGGATTTCATGGATTGCATTGCTCTGTTCTCTGTGCGGAGTAGGGCTGCTTTATGAGGGGAATGGTTCGGTATCGCTTCCGGGATTGGGGCTTGTTCTTCTTTCCGCGCTGAGTTATTCTTTTTATATTATCGGATTGAAGTATTCGCCGCTTCAGAAATTATCTTCCGAATCCCTGACTTTTTACCAGATGCTGCTTGGGCTGCCGGTTTTTCTTTGTATGACATCGGGCGGAACGGGGATCCGCCTGCCGTCGGATGTTATCGGCTGGGGCTGTGTGTTCGGACTTGCTCTGTTCCCCGCAATGCTTTCGATTTTATTTATGTCGCTTGCGCTGCGGTATATCGGACCGACAAAGACCTCTATTCTGACAGCAGTGGAGCCGATGACGGCGATTTTCTTCGGCGTGCTTGTTTTTCATGAGACATTGACGGTCAGGCAGATATTCGGTGTTATCGTTATTCTTCTTTCCGTAACGTTGGTTGTGACCGGAAAGAATCTGAAACTGCCGGGACAGAAGCGTTTGCCGGAATAAGTTTTATTTCAGCTGATAGCCTTTTCCGCAATTCACGAGCCGAGAGACAGATTCATCGGTATTGACGTGGCTTGCAACGACTTCCCCCACGACCAGCGGGCAGTTTCCGGGGCGGTATTCTGTTACCAGTTTACATTCGAAATTTGCCACGGCATCGGCAAGAAGCGGAACATCCACTTTTTCAGCAGGGATGAACTTCAATCCGGATTTTGCGCCTTTATCTTCTTTATGACCATGAACAGTTCCGAAGTAGAGGGTTTCTTCAGCCATATCTTTTGAGGGATATGCGATGACAAACTCTTTATTGTTGCGGATCAGTTCCAGCGTGAAAGCGGGGTCATCGATTCCGAGCAGGAACATGGGTGGATCATCGGAGACGATGCAGACCCATCCGATTGCCATGGCGTTGATTCTTCCGTCGGGTGCTTTAGTGACAGCAAGAACGACCTGTTCAGGGTATTTTCTGCCCCATGCCTCTTCAATTTTTGCCGGTTTCTGCATTGTTATTCTCCTTATCTTCTTTCAAGGGAAGCATTTCATCTTTCATCAGTTTATAGCGAGCCTGGATCCATTCCGGAGTTACGGATCCGGGCAGATCATATTTCCGGAAATCATAAGGTGAGATCAGGATTTTTGCTTTGGATAATCCGACTTTAGCCAGCATATAGAATATTTCGTCCAGCGCGCCATTGCTGAGCATGATATTGTTTCTTGTAAAGGCGATTCCGTGAATCATGAATCTTCCGTTCAGAGTTTCGGGATCACGTCCCTCTTTTTTTGCGATTGCGATATCTGCTTCGGAGGGAAATTTGAGGTTGACTGCGAGATAGTAGGGAGTATTGAGATCCATGGAACTGATGTCATAGATCCCTTCAGGTGTTTTTTTGTCATCCTTATGGATTTTCGGACCCTGATCTTCCGTGATTGCGAGGATGACATAGTAGTTCAATTTTTTCCATTTTCCGTTGGAAAATTTCCCCCAGAGTTCGACTTGTTTTTCTCTTTTGAGGACGAGGATCCGGAGTTCGACGGGCATTTCTTTCAGAGAGATATGCTTCTGCACTTTTTTTTCGACTTCTGCCATTTTGGATTCGACAGTAACAGGGAAAAATCTTCCGATGGTATAAACATAAGCTGCGCGATACCACTGCAGGGGGAAGAAGACCGGGATGATGACGAAGAGGACAGCGCATCGGGCTGGGATTTCCCACCAGGCGCGTTTCGGTTTTTCGGGTGCGGGCGGCTTGTTCTCAGTATTGCTCATGGAGAACTCCGTTTTTTACAGGAAACAGATTCTGGAAATACACTGATCGAAACTTTCCTGCCCGTTGAGGATATCAATTTCCACGCGAAGGAAAAGGATATCGATATCACAGCGGTCGAGCCGCGGCATGCGGACGGCATCTTTTTCTGTTGTAACGATCAGTTCAGCTCCTGCGGCTTTTGCATCGTTGACGAAGTTGATCATCTCCTGCTGGCGGTATCTGTGATGGTCGGCATAACGGCGTTTCAGGACGAGTTCTGCGCCCAGTTCTTTGAGGAACCCTTCAAAACTGGGTGGATTTGCGATAGCGGAGATGGAGGCAACTTTTTTGCCCTGCAAAGCTGTGAGCGGCTGAACTTCCCCTTTCTTGAAAACAGCTTCAAGATATTTGGGGCGGTGACAGCATTCGATGATTTCAGCGCGGCGGTTGTGTCTGTGGATAAAATCTTTCAAATGCCGCAAACTGGGTCTGCCATCGGATTTTGTCAGGAAGACATAGTCGGCGCGGGCGATGTGTTCGATGGGCTCCCGCATCAGTCCCCGTGGAAGGACATAGTGATTATCGAAGGGCGCGGAGCTGTCCACCAGAAGGATATTGATATGAGGTTTCAGCCAGAGGTACTGGAACCCGTCATCAAGGATCAGGATATTTGTGCCGTAATTGGAGATGGCATAACGTCCGGATTTTACACGGTCCTTATCCACCAGAACTGCGACAGATTTCAGGTTGGAGGCGAGCATAAAAGGTTCATCGCCGGCGGAGAGGGAATCCAGCAGAAGATCCTGTCCGTTTGAGACGATACGCGGGGGGACTTCCCCTTTTTCGGATGAGAAACGGGATTTCATTTTTTCCCAGAAGGAACGTTTATCGCGGCTTCTGTAGCCCCGGCTGAGAACCGCGACTTTTCTGCCTTTCTGGGAGAGTGTCTTTGCGAAGACTTCCACCACAGGTGTTTTTCCGGTTCCGCCGCAGGTGAGGTTTCCGATGCTGACGACCAGGCAGCCCAGTGCGTGGTTCCGAATCACCCGGGTATCGTAGAGCCAGATTCTGAGACGGACAGCTGCCAGATAAAACCGGGAGGCAAAGAAGAGGATCCCCATGATGACAGAGGCAAGTTTTCCATGCTTCTGCTCACGGATGACTTCAATAAAATACTGTTCAATATTTTCACCGAGTTCCCGGATCGTCATTCTTTTTTCTCCTGCAAGGCTGATATATGGTAATAAATCATAACTTTCGATTTTTTCAAGTAACAAAATGGATT
This sequence comes from Lentisphaeria bacterium, assembly GCA_017456495.1. GTDB lineage: Bacteria > Verrucomicrobiota > Lentisphaeria > Victivallales > UBA1829 > SIG79. The sequence goes on from JAFTJI010000086.1 coordinate 5,184, forward strand.
ATTTTACAGCAAGGAACACCTGATAGCGGATTTGTTGTCCTCCATCGGCTGGGCGTTTGGTGAATGCGGCATTCTCTGCAAAACAGAATGATGTCAGGTCAGCAACTTGAATAACGGATCCTTTCGGCGGGGCTGCGAAACAGAGATTCAAACTCAGTTCCTCCATGACAGAAGCTCCATTTCCCCGGATCCCGCGCTGATGGGAACAGTACATATTCATGACCGAGATTCCCTGATAGTTGTACATTCTGCATTTGATTCCGGATGGATTTGTTCCGGGGAAGCGTCCGCGGTGATAGGTTGGAACGGTCCGGATGATCCGGGGTGCTTTCCCGGGTTCTGTGATTTTAACAGAGACTTCCCATTTGCTGCTTCTCTGGAAAATGGAGTATGGCGTATTCGGGAGATTGGCGAATTGAAGAGTGGGAATATAAATGACTTTTGCATCTCTGGCGAGATTGATCCCGAGCGGCGAAAAAGTTCCGGGGAGCAGCCGTCGGGTGCAATTTACGACGGTCCCTTCATAAAAGCTCTCTTTTTCCGAAGCCTTGAACGGTCCGGCTTCCAGCAGAGTCCAGTCAATGTTTGTGTTGATTTTGGTTGTTTTTTTCCCTTTTTGAACTGTGCCCGGAGTTGCTTTGAATGAGAATCCGGCTTTCTGAAATCCAAAATGGTTTATCAGGGTACAGCCGGAAGTCGTACCGGAAAAACCTATGATTTTTGCGATAAAAAGCCGCTGCGTTTTGGGATTTTTCAGCGTTGCATTGACATTTTTATTGCTTTCTGAAGCCGGTGCAAGGTACATTGAGGCGGTGAGTTCCAAATTGCCCGCAGAAAGCACGAATCCAAAAATTGCAAAAAGAACAGAACAGGCGTACTTCATCAATCCACCGCCGGAATCCCCAACTGTTCAGGGAGCATATAACAGTCGCGTTTGTAACGGATGACATTCAACCGCCATTGCGCCTGTTTTGAACCGGAAAGATCCAGTCTTCCCTCTGCGGAAACAATGACTTGCAATTTCCCCGGAAGGACCCATGAAAGAGAGAGCCTGCCCTGTTTATAACCGGTGTAACGGATGCGGACAGTCGGATCTTTCGACATGATCAGTTTTTTCAGAGCCTCCCGTTCCTGAGGGGAGAGATCGTTCTGCTTGATTTCACGCTTCTTTCTTTTGTTCAGCCGTTTTTCGGCGGCTTCTTTCTGCTGCGGTTTGGTTATGACCGTATTGATAATAAAATGCCGGGAATAGTCAAAAAGATGAAATTTCTCTTTATCAGTCAGTCTGTCAGATGCTTTTTCCACATAAGGACCCGTGGCGGCACAACCGCAAAAAAGGATCAGTGCAATAAGAACGGAAAAGGAAAGAAAAAATCTCATTTATAAACCTCCTTGATGTAAGTTTCCATAAGATCAAAAATTCTGCTGCGGGTAAGGACAGCGCGGGCTGCCGGATTGTCGATGATCGCTTTCAGGACAGGGAATCTTCCGCCTGCGCCGGATGCGGCATAAGAGTTGAACGCAAATGGAAATCTGTCATGAGGAGAACTTGCCCACAATACTTTGACATCCACTTCCGGAAAGAAAAGCTGTTTCATGCCGTATTTTTCGGCTTCTTTCTGTTCTTTCAGAATGGCGTTCCACTCCTGAAGATTGATATTTGCGATCAGGACCCTGTTTTCAAAGGGACAGATCCGGAAAAGATGGAGCCTGTTGAGGAATTTTGTTCTTGGACGGTATGTGGTCAGAGCCCCATGGAACACTCCTTTGACGTGGGGATGAGCTTTCACAATGGCTTTTCCGAACATTTCAGCCAATTTTTCCCGGGACGGATTAACCGGAAAGTTGCGGGCAAGCAGAGGGACTTCTGCTTTCTGCGGACGGAAAGCTTTGGGCAGTTCAGAATGATCTTTCGGAGCAACCGGAACATATTCTCCGCTGACCTCCAGCAGTTTTCGTGTGTTGTCATCGAAATTCAGACGGATCCGGAGGTAACCTCCGCCGTGGGCTCCTGCCTGGAAATAATAAACTTTCGCACCGCCCAACTCTTTGCAAACGACCTTTTCATGAGTGTGCCCGCCCAGAATGATTTTAACTTCCGGATGACGCCTTGCAAAGACGTTCAGCCCGCGGTCGTCGAGCCGTTTGCTGGGATAGATTCCGCTGTGGATGGCAAGAATGATTGCATCCGGCTTTTCTCTCAGCAAAAACTGTAAGGCACGGCGGTAGGAAATTTCAACCGGGAGAATATGGAACCCTTCCTCTTCCGGATGGAAAAACCACTGATGTAAATGGGGATTTGTCATGCCGATGACTGCGATCCTGTAACCGTTTTTCTGAAAAATCCGGTAAGATCCCACGTTTGGAAAATGGAGGTTTGCCGCCAGGGTTGCCCCGCGGAAAAATTTGATCCGTTCAGAGAGGACCTTGCTGCCGAACTCGAAGTCATGATTGCCCGGGACCCAGACATCATATCTCGCTGCGTTCAGAAGATTGATCATATCTTCGCCCTTATTATCGGCGGATTCCAGAGAGCCCTGAAGAAGATCACCGCAGTCGACAAGGATCGTTTTGTCCCGTCCCAGCCGCGTTGCATCTTTTGCCGCTGAATAGATGACAGATGGTGCCCCGGCGATATTTTTCGTATTATGCACGATTCCATGAAGATCGGTCGTTTGTAAAATAAAAACCTCACCGGCAGAAAGGAAGAAGCCGGAGAATAGAAACAGCAAATAAATAAAAGCACGAAACATAAAAGACTCCTGATTTGATTATACTGGTAAGTTACATCAGTTTTGCAGTTTTTCAAACAATATTTTCCGATAACGCCCCTGTGATGAAAAAAAATATGGAAAATATTTATAAAAAAACGGGAAACCGATTGCTAAAACAGAAAAACCGCGTTATATTATGCCGTTCATAAAAACAATCAACAATTCAGATACTACAGAAGGAGTAAATGAAAATGGCAGTCGATCTTACAGGAAAAGTTGCAGTTGTTACCGGCGGCGGTGGAATTCTTTGCAGTGCAATGGCAAAGGCATTGGCAAAACAGGGCGCAAAGGTTGCGATCCTTGACTTGAAGGAAGAAAGCGCGAAAGCTGCTGCAGATGAGATCAATGCAGCGGGCGGAACCGCAATCGGGATCGCCGCAAACGTGCTGGAAAAGGAAAGCCTGGAAGCTGCCCGCGCAGTTGTGGAAGAAAAATTCGGTGTTTGCGATATCCTCATCAACGGTGCAGGCGGAAACCATCCCAAGGGAACAACCAGTAAGGAAAGACTTTTCAAGGAAGATATTCTCAATCCCGTGGAAGGCTGCAATACCTTCTTTGATCTTGACCCGGCAGGTGTCGGTTTTGTGTTCAATCTGAACTTCCTCGGAACATTGCTGCCCTCTCAGGTCTTCTGCAAGGGAATGGCTCTCCGCGGACAGGGTACCGTGATTAACATCTCTTCCATGAACGCATTCCGTCCTCTTACCAAGATTCCTGCATACAGTGCTGCAAAGGCTGCGATCAGCAACTTTACCGCATGGCTGGCAACGCATATGTCTGAAGTCGGGATCCGCGTGAATGCTATTGCTCCGGGATTCTTCCTGACCAACCAGAACCGTACTCTGCTGACCAACCCCGACGGTTCACTGACTCCTCGCGGAAACACCATTCTGAGCCATACACCCATGGGCAGATTCGGTACACCGGAAGATCTTTTCGGTACTCTGCTGTGGCTGGTCGATGATGAAGCATCCGGCTTTGTCAATGGAATCGTTGTTCCTGTTGACGGCGGTTTTGCTGCATTCTCCGGGGTCTGATGAATAACCTTATATTTCAGGAGAAAATACTATGCTGATCATTCCGGCTATTGATATCCGCGGCGGAAAATGTGTCCGTCTTTTTCAAGGCGATTACAATCAGGAAACTGTTTACAACAATTTTCCGTCCGAACAGGCAAAAAAATTTCAGGAAGACGGTGCTGCGCTGATCCATCTTGTTGACCTTGACGGAGCCAAAGCGGGCAAGCCCGTGAACCTTGATGTTGTCCGTGAAATCTGCGCTGCTGTTTCCATTCCCTGTGAGCTGGGCGGCGGGATCCGTACTGTTGAAGATGCCAAAGCGGCGTTTGAAGCCGGGGTCCACCGCGTGATCCTCGGTACTACTGCATGTGAAAATCCGCATCTGGTGCGTGATTTCATTTCTACGTTCGGTGCTGACCGCGTGGTGATGGGAATTGATGCAAAGGGCGGGCGCGTTGCAGTAAAAGGCTGGTTGGAAACCAGTATGATCGACGTCTTTGAGCTGATTGCAAAACTGGAAGAGATGGGCGTGACCCGTTTCATCTATACTGATATCTCTACGGACGGAGCTCTTTCCGGACCGAATCTTGACTCCGTTGCAGCTGTTTGTTCCAGAGTTCCCCGCTGCGGCGTGATCGCCTCCGGCGGGATCTCCGGCACAAAGGATATCAAAAATCTCAGAGAACTCGGCAAAGATAATCTGGAAGGCGTGATCGTCGGAAAGGCTCTTTATGCCGGACGCACCACGTTCCAGGAACTTGATGAGGCGGCAAATGACTGAAGAAACCGTGTTTAATCCTTTCCCCGGGGATTCCTATGATACCCCGGAAAAGGTAAAAGCAAATCTCTTTGATCTGCTCTGCTTCAAGACCAGACTTTCTTTCTATATCCGCAACTTTTATGTTTTCTACAAATCAGGGAAAGCTGCCGGAACCGGATATTTTACGCAGAACATGCAGACTCAGAACTCCTGGGAAAACCTGCTGATCTCGGAAAGCTGCGGCGGAAAAGTGCATTTGCGCGGACTCAATTATCTTGATGATCCCCGTCCGGCTGTGATCATTTCCAACCACATGAGCTTGTTGGAAACTGCTGTCATGCACTCCTTCATCCGTCCCCGCAGAGACTTCTGTTTTGTGATCAAACAGCAGCTCTTTGATGTTCCTTACTTCGGAAATATCATGCGGCATCTGGAATGTATCGGAGTCGGCAGAGACAATCCGAAGAACGACTTGAAAGCTGTGCTGGAAGAAGGCGAGGACCGTCTTTCCAGAGGAAAATCCGTGATCATCTTCCCGCAGTCCTCCAGAACGGCACTCTTTGATCCGGCTCACTTCAATACCATCGGGGTCAAACTGGCAAAACGTGCAAACGTCCCTGTGATCCCCTGTGCTTTGAGAACGGACTTCCTGCAGAACGGAAAGCTGATCAAGGATCTGGGTCCCATCAAGCGGGATCTCCCGATCCATTTTACATTCGGTGAACCTATGGAAGTCGTCGGAAACGGAAAAGAAACTCAGGATGCTGTCGTTGAATTTATCAAGAAGCATCTTCGTGAGTGGGGGTGTGCCATTGCAGGGGAATGATCAGAAATTGACAGTCGGCTTGGGCGACCGTGCTTACGACATTATTTTAAGTGATGTTCTGACTGCAGAAAATCTCAAACCTTTTGCGGCGGGGCGTTCCTGTATGATCGTGACCGATTCCAATGTTGGAAATCTGTATCTTGCGGAAACGTTTTCTCTGCTGAAAGATGCCGGGGCAGCATCGGTTGCAACGCTGGCATTTCAGGCGGGGGAGGAAGCCAAAACTCTTGCAACAGTGGAATCCATCTGCCGGACAGCTGTCGAAAAACACCTTGATCGGAAATCGGTGATCTTCGGTCTGGGCGGCGGTGTTCCCGGAGATATGGCGGGGTTTGCCGCTGCGATCTATATGCGCGGAATTGATTTTGTTCAGCTCCCTACTTCTCTGCTTGCAATGGTTGACTCCTCCATCGGCGGAAAAACCGGATGCGATCTTCCGGAGGGGAAAAACCTGATCGGTGCGTTCCATCAGCCGCTGAGCGTTCAGATTGCTGCTGACAGACTCAAAACTTTGCCGGATGAGCAGTACCTTTGCGGTTTGGCAGAGATCATCAAGTGTGCCGCGATCATGGATGAACCTTTCTTTGCGGAACTGGAAGCCAATGTGGAAAAAATCCGCGCAAGAGATGATGGATTTACCCGCCGAATGATCCTGAAGACCTGCACTCTCAAGGCGAAGATCGTTGAACTGGACGAAAAAGAGGGAGGGATCCGCGCGATCCTGAACTATGGTCATACATTCGGTCATGCTTTGGAAAAAGTCTCTGAATTTTCCATTCTTCACGGACAGGGTGTGGCTGCCGGTATGTGCATGGTGCTTGAGATGGGCGAAAAAAGCGGGCTGATCCCGGGTGAAGTCGTCCGGCGGCAGAAAGCATTGATCCGGAACACCGGTTTGCCGGAGTCCTATGATATGGATCGGGAAAAGGTTTATCAGGCTTTGTTCTCCGACAAAAAAACAGTCGGCGGAAAACTCCGTTTTGTCATTACTCCGGAAATGGGACACGCTGAGATCGTAACGTTCCAGCCGGAAGTCGTCCGGGAGTATCTTGGAATATGACCGACCATGAGGCATATATAGCGTTGAATCTGACAGCGGGGATCGGTCCGGCGAGGGCATCTCTTCTCATTCAGTCTTTCGGCAGTGCCTCTGCAATTTACAGCCATACTGCAGATGAGATCGCCACCGTTCACGGAATCTCTTCTGCACTGGCTGAGAATATCCTTTCCAATGCCGGCGCGCCGCTTCAGCGTGAACTGGAGCTGATCGACCGCGCCGGGGTTCAGGTGCTGACACCTGATGATTATGCTTACCCCGCTTCCCTCAGAGAGATCGAAGATCCGCCGATCTGTCTTTATGTTTGCGGAACTTTGCCGGAGGAACTGGGCGGAAATGCGGTTGCGATCGTCGGCTCCCGCCGTGCCACGGTTTACGGTATGAGAATGGCACAGCATCTGGCAGAATCTGCCGCCTGTTCCGGCTGGGTCGTCGTTTCCGGTCTGGCTGCCGGCGTTGATACTGCAGCGCACAAAGGAACTGTCGGTGTAAACGGAAAGACTGTTGCTGTTCTCGGTGGCGGTTTGATGAAGATCCAGCCGCAGGAAAATGTGGAATTGGCGCGTTCGATCCTTGACAGGAACGGCGCGATTATCAGCGAACATCCCATGCTGTTTCCGCCGACACGGCACTCTTTTCCCATGCGGAACAGAATCATTTCAGCCCTGAGTATTGCAACGATCGTTGTAGAAGCCGGGTCACGCAGCGGAGCTTTGATCACTGCGGCGACTGCCACGGAGCAGGGCAAACAGGTCTTTGCCGTCCCCGGAAATGCTGATAATGAAATGTCTGTCGGCTGCAATGAATTGATCAAAACCGGCGGCGCCGCATTGCTGACCAGTTTTGAAGATGTCCTTTCTTCCACTGACTTCCTCCCCGGATTCTCGTTGAAAGAAGAGACTGCGCCGCTTTTGCGTGAAGAGTTTGACGATGAATCGATCATGAGTGAAAGTGACCGCAAGGTTCTGGATTTTCTCCGGAAAGGCGATGCTCAGTTTGACTCTATTTCAGCGAACACCGGGATTTCTGCCGGAGAGCTTTCACGGAAACTGGTCGCATTGGAGATTTCCCACAGGATCGAACGGCGCGCAGATGGTTCCTATCGCCGTCTCAGATAAAATAATCTCTGTGAAGAAATACAGCAAAAAATTTCATTTTTTTTCTTTTCCTCTGTCAGATTTTTCCTGAAAAAACGTCTTTAGTATTGCAGTGATATGGTATTGTGGTCTGTAATTTTTCATAGAAAAGACTTGAAATTTATGGAGATACAATATATATTAGCCTGTTTTATAAAAATTGAGAAGGAGAAAATAATGAAACGGGTTGCGTTGTTTGTCGGAATTGACAGGTATAAGAATGGCATTACGGAATTGAAATGTGCTGTTAACGATGCAAAGGGGTTGTCTTTAGCATTTTCAAAAGCTCAATTTGATACAGTAGATTCTCTTCTGAACGAAGACGCCCATTGTGAAACGGTTCTTGGCAGAGTAGAGGAGCTTGTTGCTGATCTTAAACAGGGAGACTTGTTTGTGTTCTATTTTTCCGGACATGGCAGACAGATTGAGCAGACTCATTATCTTGTCGGACCCACCGCACGAGCTGCAGCTCAATTTGTTCACAGAGGATCCGTTTCCATTCCGGAATTGATTGCCATCTCTGACAAGCCCGGGATAAACCGCTTATTCATTCTTGACTGCTGCCGGAGCAATGTTCTTGCGAACAGGGCGGGAGATTATTCCGGGGATGAGGATGCTGCCCGTGATATCAGTTTGAGCAACGCACTCAAGCGGATTCCGGAAAGTGCAGAAATCCTTACTCCGCTGATCCTGAACTCCTGCGAGCCCAGCAAACAGGCTTATGAAGATAATGCTTCCGGACATGGATATTTTACAAGAACTCTTTTGAACAGTATTCAATGTCCCGATATTTGCAATTTTCAGCAATTTAAAGAGAGTCTGAAGATCAGCGGGACACCGACTCCCCAAAAAGTAACCTGGTCCGAGATGTCGGATGACTGGGATAACATTAAACTTTTTAAGCATTGGGAAAATCACAGCACCGCACCTGCCGGCACAATTATCAGCAGCATCCCCGTCCAAAAACATTCAAACTATGATGTCATTCTAAAGAAACTTGATATCGAAAACTTGAAGAATCAGCTTTCCGGCTCAGTTCCTGATATGGTGCAAAAGCTCCTGAATCTTGCAGAACAGGCAGAAAAGGATAAACAATATGATTCAGCCATGAAAATTCTGGAACGTGTGCAAAACTCTCTGGAAGACGAATTGAAAAATGGTCCTGAGAAATTATACACAACCGGAAAGAAATATTACGATGCCGGCAATTATGATCAGGCTGTGAAATATTTCCGGGCGGCTGCAGAACGGAATCATGCAGGAGCACAATTCAATCTGGGAGATTGTTATTATGATGGACATGGTGTATCTCAATCTCACGAAGAAGCCATAAAATGGTATCGGAAGGCGGCTGAACAGAATTATGCCAGGGCTCAAAACAATCTGGGAATTTGTTATTATGAGGGACATGGGTTTCCTCAATCTTACGAAGAAGCCATAAAATGGTATCGGAAAGCGGCTGAACAGAATTATGCAGCAACTCAATACAATTTGGGTAACTGTTATTATGATGGACATGGTGTATCTCAATCTTACGAAGAAGCCGTAAAATGGTATCGGAAAGCGGCTGAACAGAATTATGCCGAGGCTCAAAACAATCTGGGAAATTGTTATTATGATGGACATGGTGTATCTCAATCTTACGAAGAAGCTGTGAAATGGTATCGTAAAGCGGCTGAACAGAATGATGCAGCAGCTCAATACAATTTGGGTAACTGTTATTATAATGGAAAAGGAGTATCTCAATCTTATGAAGAAGCTGTGAAATGGTATCGGAAAGCCGCAGAACAGGAAGAGGCACCTGCCCAAAACTCTCTGGGAGATTGTTATGCTAATGGTTATGGTGTTCCTGAATCCCGTGAAGAAGCTGTAAAATGGTATCGGAAAGCCGCAGAACATAATAACGCTGCGGCCCAAAACAGTTTGGGATTCTGCTACTTCAAAGGGTATGGCGTTACCCAGTCTTACGAGGAAGCAGTAAAGTGGCTTCAGATAGCTGCTGATCAGAATTATGCCTCAGCACAGAATACCTTGGCCGTTTGTTATTACAATGGATATGGAGTTTCTCAATCTTATGAAAAAGCGGTAAAATGGTTTCGGAAATCAGCCGAGCAGAACAACGATTCCGCACAGAATAACTTAGGTGCGTGTTATTATTATGGCAAAGGCATTCCGCAATCCTATGAAGAAGCTGTGAAATGGTATCGCAAGTCAGCCGAGCAGAATAACGATGCTGCGCAGAACAACTTGGGCGTTTGTTATGAACACGGGTTCAGTGTTCCGCAGTCTTACGAAGAAGCCATAAAATTATATCGCAAAGCCGCCAAAAATGGAAACGAGGAGGCAAAAAAATCGTTGGATCGTTTGAGTCAGACAAATACTTCCTCTTCCGCAGCAGATACACAAACGGTCAGCATTCAACGCAAAACGAATCCCACTGTCACTCAGGAGGAACAGGACTATTCTTCATTATGCAGAGGTGTGACGTATTGGAAGAACGGGGATTATAAATCCGCATTTGATATTTTCCTTTCGATCGCTCATCACAACAATGCCTGTGCCCAGTATAATGTTGCACTCTGTTTCTATTACGGAAACGGAACACCGAAAGATAAGGCAAAAGCGGTTTACTGGCTCAAGAGAGCATCGGAAAACGGATCTAAAGAAGCAAAAGAGTTCCTGGGGCAAATTTAAGAAAATATAATTGGAGTCAGAAATGAAACGCGCAGGATTATTTATAGGAATTGACCGGTATAAGGATTCCGGAATATCACAATTACGTTGTGCCGTGAAAGATGCGACAGCTCTCATGGCATCTTTTTCGAAGGCTCAATTTGATTATGTTGATTCTCTGTTGAACAGTGATGCCCATTGTGATAACATTCTCGACAGGGTGGAAGCAATTGTCAATGACTTGAATCCCGGTGACCTGTTTGTGTTTTACTTTTCCGGACACGGCAGGGAGTTTGGCGGCACACACTATCTTGTCGGACCGACAGGGAGAGCCAATACAGAATTGTATCAAGCCGGTTCTCTGGCACTTCCGGATTTGATTGCAATTACAAACAAGCCCGGCGTGAACCGCCTTTTTATTCTGGATTGCTGCCGCAGCAATATTCTTGCAGGGCGTTCCGGAGCTTTCTTTTGCGATGGATCCCGCAATATCGCGTTGAACGCAGCTGTTCAGGGAGTTTCTGATAAACTGATCATCCCGCCGCTGATTCTCAGCTCCTGCAGCACGGGCGAACAGGCATTTGAAGGTGATGTTCACGGATATTTTACAGAAGCTCTGTTAAGATCCATTGACAGCAAGACAATTTCTTCATTTCAGGATTTTCAGCGGAGTCTGCTGATCACCGGTGCTCCGGCACCCCAGCATATCTCCTGGAATGGCAACTTGACTCAATGGGAAAAAATCATTCTGTTCAAACATTGGATCCGGAGTAAAAATACACAATCAGTTTCACACCCCGGAACTGAGCCTCAGAATGAGCCCTCCGATCCCAACCGTTATATTTTTGAAGACTTGAAAGCTGAGATTCAGAGAATGATCCTGCAGTTGAATAACGGGGTCGATGAGAATCTGCAAAAGATCTTGAACAGGAGTGAACGGGCGGAAAAAGCTCTGGATTTTACCAGTGCTGTACATTTTCTGGAACAGGCAAAGAGTTTGATTCAGAATCAGCAGAATCCGGTCAAACCGTTCGTTTATCCCTCTCTTGATGTTTTACAGATCATAAGCCAAAAAGAAGGTTGTTTCTCTCTCAGCGGAAGTTATGCCGTTATTTGGGAAGTCGTTCGGAGTGTTTTCAGAAAAACCAATTTCATAGTTAAGGAAGAAGATTTTATAAAAGGAAAAATCGTTGGTTATCAGGGATATTTTTTCAATAAACTGATCGCTTACGTGATCTTCTACACTTCCGGATCTTATGTGAATGTGGAATTTCATGTTTTCCTTGATTGAAACGACCTCTTTACTCTGCCTATCGTCAAAAATAAATTTGAAATGCTCTGCAGAATGTTTGAGCAGACTGCTGCGGCAGACGCAAAGGATTTTTATGCTCTTGTTCCTGCAGAAAAGAAGAACGTAATGCCTCCGGAACGGGTCAGACATGAGGGCGTTTCTTATAAAGCCCGGGCAGAGTTTCTTCAAAAATGGGCTTTTTGTTCTCTTTTCTTCTTCCCGCTCTTTTTCCTCACTTGGTTTTTAACAACAAGGGTCAGACGTGATATGGAACGTGCCGGCAATTTCAGCGGTGAGGAATGCCTGAACCGTGCAATTATTAAAGCCGCTATCTGCGCTGTAATTTATTTCTTCCTTGTGGCTGCATGTTCTTCTTAAATCAAACTGCAGTGACTCTGCGCCAGCCAGTGTGAAAATAGAAATTTGATCGCGCCGGAAAAGGTTTACAATGTGCGAATCAACGAGGCGGGAAAGACGTTTTCAAAGGTCTTTTCCGCTTTTTGGTATGCGCGGCACACACTGCGGCGGATACATCAATTTTATCTGTTGTTTTTTAGTGGCGCAGTGCGTCCCATTTTTGAGTTGGGCCCATACTGCTTGCGGCTCAGAGTTGAAAATGAATCTGCCGCAGAGAGCTGGTCCACCCGTCAGCTTGAGCAGCAGATTTCCGTACAGTGCTGCAATCGAATGCTGCTTTCAGCAGATCAGAAATCCACAATGGCAGATGTCGCCGAAATTGATAGGTTATGACTGATTTTTCAAAAAATTTAAGTTTGAAATACAAAGAAAAACGCGATGAAGCTGTTTTTCTGCAAAAAGGGCAACAGGAATAAGGCTTTCATAGAGTTTACACTCAAAATCATCATGGGAAGCCGGAAAAAAGGCAAAAAAAATGGTGCGCCCACAAGGACTCGAACCTTGGACCCAATGATTAAGAGTCATTTGCTCTACCGACTGAGCTATGGGCGCACGTTAATTCATATTTGAATTACTCTGTTAATATATCATCTTTTCAATAAAAGTCAAGCGTAAAAATTAAAATTTTTCATTTTTTTATGATTTTAAGATCCTACCGGAAGGCGTAAAAAGAAAATGAAGTTTTGGGAGATATAACTCATTCTGTTGAGTGTAAATCACTTGCATATTTCTGTCATAAAAAAAAACGTCAGGATCTCTCCCGACGTCTGATCTGCAATCAATCTCTTATTTCCCAGCTAAAAAGGCTTTGAGGATGCAATAAAGTGTATCTCCCATCTGATAATAACCGGCCGGGGCAGGGTGGACCCCGTTGCTCTG
>JAFTJI010000087.1 GCA_017456495.1 Lentisphaeria bacterium
ACAATATCGGGGGCGTGTATTCTCGTCAGGGAAATCATGCCGCCGCATTGGATTACTACCAGAAAGCTTTAGCAATCCAGCAGAAAACCTTACCGGATAATCATACAGATATCGCCACATGTTATAACAATATCGGGATCGTGTATTTCCGAAAGGGAGAATATCGAAATGCTTATAACCACATCAATAAGGCTTATGAAATATTCAGATCAAAACTCGGAGATAACCATCCGACGACACAACAGGTTCTCGATGATTTGAAATTTGTTGAACAAAAGCTGAAAAAGTCCGGACAATAAGTGTAAGAGGGCAATAAGTCGCCGTATCAGGTTACAGTTCTGTCAAAACCTGTTTTATGCTTTTTCCTGAAGAGAGGCTGTTACGGAAAGAACTTGCGGCAAAAGCTGTTTCTTACGGCTCAGAACACCGGGCAGCAAGAACAACTCATCATCATCATCATCATCGCTGCGATAGGGCAGACTGTGACGGACCGCACGGTCTCCGATGACCAGAAGTTCGGAATTTCCGCGGACGGCATCGGTAACAAGAAGTCCGAAGAAGTCCAAAGCCTCTTCTTTTATGACAGCATTCATACGCGCTGCCAGCTCTTCACGCCGCTGATGCAGCAGTTCCAAATTGCTTTCTTCCACCTGGGACAAGGCAAACCGGAGCGCACCATCCGTATAATCTTTGCGGTCGCCATTGATGACTTCGTCTGCCGGTTTGACCGCCAGCGGAGAGTCGATACGGCAGAGTTCCGCCATCAGATCTTCTTTGGTGACTCCGCAGACTTTTTCCAGCCAATCGCACATCCTGCAATCTGCCGGGGCTGTCGTGGGAGATTTCAAAAGAAGCGTGTCCGAAATGATCCCGCCAAGGAGCAGCCCTGCCATTTCCGGGGTCAGGCGTTCCCCTGCGCTACGGTACATCTGGGCAACAAGAGTACAGGTACTTCCGACCACGTCCCCGGTGAAACGGATGGGCACAGCAGTCGGCATCATACCGATCCGGTGATGGTCAACGACTTCGATCACAGGGATCTCTTCTGCTCCGGGCAGACTCTGATCGAGTTCATTATGGTCGACAAGGATCATCCGGTACGGCGGCGGTTCGTGGAGGGTCTGTTTCAGCAGTGCGCCGAAATATGCGCCCTCGCCGTTGACTACCGGGATGATATCTTCGTAGTGATCCAGAATTTTGCGGCGGACATCGCGGATCCTGTCTTCCGGAGCAATGATCAGTTCGTCTTCATCACAGTGCAGTGCACAGCGGACAGGCACGCTGAAACGCAGTCTCCGGATCGCCGCGGCGGAGTCAAGTTTGGTTGCCAGCAAAGTGACTTTGTTTTCCCGTGCTTTGGCAAGGACATCCGGCTTGACTGGGCGTTTTCCGGTGACGATCATCAATTTGATTTTCCGTTCTGCGACTCTGCGCTGGATATCGGGACGATCCCCGACGACTACCGCGAGCCGTTCGCTGCAATCCGGCAGGTGCTGTTCGAAAGATTCTGCACTCATTGCGGCGACATAGATCTCAAAATCCTGCTCGGAAGAGAGATCTTCACCTGAGAGGACCTCCGCCTCCAGCACGTCGCGGATCAGAGCTGCGGAGGAATAGACCACGCGTCCGGTCAAACCGCTTCCGCTGTCACCGCTGCCGCCTACACTGAGAAGGTTATCCAGCAGAGCCATTCCGCTGAGCATACCGAGGAAATTCCCGTCATTATCCGTTACAGGCAAACGCGGCAATCGTGCTTCTCTCAATTTTTCCACAGCCTGAAAAAGCGGGATCTCGCCGCTGATCACGGGAATTTGACTGAAGAGGTTCCGCACCTGAATATAAACATCGTTGCGGGTCATGGGGTAAGGAACTTTGAACCGGTCAAACAGATATTTTGCTCTGTCCGGCAGGATCCCGGGACAGAGGGGGATATATTCGCAACCGCTGTCGTGTCTGCTGCGGAGAGCGGCAAGAGCTGTCGCAGCCGCCAGGGAATCTATGTCCGGATTGCGGTGTCCGCTGATAAAAACTTGCAATGCCCGGTCAGACCGGAATGTTTTTTTTGCCATAAAATCCTGTCTCTCCTCAAAGGTTATAAAGAAAAATGTTTCTTGTAAATAGAGCACTGATTTTTCTTTTTGTCAAGTGTTTTTTTATATTTTTTTGCCGTGAAAGAGCAAATCACATCAGAGACATTGGGTCCACATCCACCTGAATAGAGATTCCTTTCACCGGGTTCCGGTAGAGTTCATACCGCAAAAATTTCTTCATATATGCAAGATTTCCGCCGCGGAACATCACCATATAGCGGTATTTTCCCTTGATCCGCTCAATGGGACACGGTGCAGGGTCTGAAGCATTCGTTTCAGGCGACAGATACGGCTGCACTTTCTGAAGCAGGGTTCCGGCATAATCCTGGATCGCGGCGGGATCTTCTCCTATGAACCGGATCACAAGGACATGACCGTGAGGCGGCAGCGACAATGCTTCCCGGACGGGCAATTCCTCTTCATAAAATGCGTTGCAGTCATGATTTGCAGCAGCAACGATTGCCGCATTGTAAGGGGTACAGGTCTGGAAAATCACATCTCCGCGCATATCCCCGCGCCCTGCCCTTCCGGCAACTTGAGTCAAAAGCTGAAAGGTCCGTTCCGTCGCCCGGAAATCATCAATATAAAGCCCCATATCAGCATTGATCACGCCGACCAGCGTCACGTTCGGAAAATCCAGACCTTTCGCGATCATCTGAGTTCCCACGAGAATATCTATTTTTCCGTTACGGAACGCAGAGAGGATCTCTTCGTAAAGCTCCGGCCGGGTCATGGTATCGGAATCCATTCTGCCGATCCGGGCATTTTTGAACGCGGCAAAGGAGATATTTTCGATCCGTTCGGTTCCTGCACCGGAAAACCGGATCTCCGGAGAACCGCATGACGGGCATTGTTCCGGAGCTTTCACCATAGCTCCACACAAATGACAGGTCAGGATCCGCATCTTTTTATGATAGGTATAAGGTACGCCGCAATCGGGACATTCCGCCACAAATTTACAGTCGGACTGATCACATTTCAACTGTTTTGCGAACCCGCGCCGATTGAGAAACAGAATGCTCTGTTCGCCTTTTTCCAGCCGCTCATGGACCGCATCTATCAACTCTTTGGAAAGGAACGGGATATGCCCCTCGCCGTCATCCTGACTGCGCATGTCGATGATCCGGACATCCGGCATACGGATATTCGGATCCGTCCGGTGCGCCATGATGGCATGGGCATATTTTCCGCTGACAGCATTGTAGTGAGATTCCACAGAGGGCGTTGCTGAGCCGAGGATCACGGCGGCATGTTCCAGCTTTCCGCGCATGACAGCCACATCCCGGGCATTGTAACGGGGTGCTTCGCTCTGCTTGTAGGATTGTTCGTGTTCCTCGTCAACAATGATCAGTTTCAAATCTGTGAACGGTGCAAACAGAGCAGACCTTGCACCGACAGCGATCCGCACTCTGCCCTGATGAACTTTCATCCATTCATCCCGCCGTTCGCCATCGGATAACCCGCTGTGAAGAACGCTGACCATATTTCCGAACCGGGCGCGAAACCGCTCAACAGTCTGCGGGGTCAGGGAAATTTCAGGAACAAGCACGATAGCAGAACCGCCGTTTGTGATAGCGTAATCAATCGCCTGAAGATAGACTTCTGTTTTCCCGGAACAGGTCACACCGTGAAGAAGAACCGTATGCTGTTTCCGTTTTCCGTCGATGACCTCCCGGATGATTTCAAGAGCCGCCGCCTGTTCTGCGGTGGGAGTCTTCGCTTTGGTGGGGATCACATCCATGCCCTTGAAGGGGTCACGGTCGATCTCTTCCTGTATTTTTTCCACCAGCCCGGCTTTTGCCAGATGATCCAGGACGGATTTTCCGACACCTGCTTTCAAAAGCAGAATATCTGTGGGAAGTTCCCGTTCCAGCATCAGGACTTTTAATAAAGCGGCACGGGCTTTCTGTCTGCCGGATTCGTTTTGAGCGATAAATTCAGCAGCTTTCAGGTGGTCTGCGATCCGGCAATGTTCCCTTGTTTTCGCCTTGATCTTACCGCTGCGGACAGCTCCGGGGATCAGGTTGCGAACGGTCAATTCACGCGGACAGCAGTAATATTCTGCCATCCAGTCAGAGAGTTTCAGAAGAGCATCCGGGATTTTCGGAAATCCGGCGCAGATGGAATCGATCTCTTTCAAATCATTTCTGCCGGAAGAGTCGGTCACAGTAATGACATATGCCTGCCGCAACCCGCCTTTTCCGAAAGGAACATTGACTTTCATCCCGGGGAAGATCTGCCCGTCAAATGACTCCGGGATCCGGTAATCAAACAGGCGGTCCAATGACAGATTTACAGTTACTCTTGCAATATTTCCGGGCATGATTTTTCCTCTCTCTGATTTTGGTAATATAACTCCCGGCAGAAGATTTTCAAGAAAAATCTTTTGACGATTTGATAAAACTCGCTTATTGCACTATATTAACTGCAAATAATTTCAGGAGATCATGATGAAAAAACTATCTTTCATTTCCGGAACCCTTCTTGCTTTCTGTTCAACTATTTTTGCAAAAGATAACACGCCGGACTTTCGGGAATTCTGGAACATTCAGGATATGAAAAGCCGGATAACGCTGCAGGATGTTATGCAGAACTGGGTCGATAAAACGTTGACCGCTGAATATATGGCATTCTTCGATGTGCCGGAAAAGAAAACAGAAAATCCGGTGCTTCAATTCAATGATCATGCGCTTGAAAGAATCTTGCAGCAGCTCCCGAATGAAAAGCCGGAACCGGGAACAGTCACCATCTGGTACCTTTACAATATGGGGTTTGTGATCAAAACACCGACAGCCTGCTTTGGAGTCGACATCAATCACCGAAAAGGAGAGAAACTTGCACCATATCTGGATTTTCTCGTGGTCACTCATAACCACAATGATCATTATACCCTTTCTCTTATGCGGGAAATGACGGCATCCGGAAAAATGGTCATCAGCAATTTCTATCCGAATCCCGGTTATACCAAAGCCCC
>JAFTJI010000088.1 GCA_017456495.1 Lentisphaeria bacterium
CCGGCATGGAGTTGCATCACAGGGAGATTATTAAAATGGAATAACCAAAGATGTAACGGAAAAATCAGTTTGTTTGCTTGTGGAAGGTGTTTTTTACAGCACAGGTATAAATTGCCGTTGATAGGGTATATTTTGCTTTTACCATTAATCTACAGTTGTAATTATATTTTCCCATGGATGCCGAAGCGACTTTCAATGATAACAACACTGTGGAAAAAACTTTCGCGCAGAAAACAAATTTTAACTGAGTTCTTTCGGGGTGCTGCATCTTTTATCGCATTTTCTTCTCATGGCGATAGCGTATTCCTTCAAAATGGCGGAGAATCATCAAGACTCAGGCGTTTGGCTCAGGGAGTCGGTGTTGATTTTGAAGAAGCATTAGATAAATATTTGTGTGAAAATAAAGATAGAAAATTGCGGAATGGAAAACTGAAAATCAGCATTATAGGTAGGTGTTCGAAGGAAAAAGGGATTCATATAGTCTTAAAAGCGTTTGAATTTCTGAAAGATCTTGATGCAGAATTACATATCCTTGGCGTTGATAAATCCAAACCATATGCGGATGAGCTCCTGAAGATCGCTGGAAATGACAATCGCGTATATTTTCATGAACTGGTTCCTTATGACGAAGTAATTTCATATTACTGTCAAACTGACATATTGGCTATCCCGAGCATTGGGTATGAAACCGGTCCGATAACCTTATTTGAAGGATTAGCAGCAGGCTGCACTGTCATGGGCAGCGGTATGATCGGGCAAATTGAAACATTAAGAAAGCATGGTATCGTAGTTGATCCAAATACACCGGAAGCATGGACAACTGCTTTACAAGAAGCAATACCGGGAGCGTTGCAGAGAAGAACAGCTCCATTCCCTGAAAATATCCGGAATTTTCAAACTGTCACAGATGAATTGAATCAAATACTGAGAGAGCATATCAATCATGAATGACAAACTTGTTACAATAGTTGTAAATTGTTATAACCGAGCAGATATGGTCTGTACTGCATTGGATTCTGTATGGAATCAGACCTATCGCCCGATTGAGCTTATTATCGTTGATGACGGTTCTCGTGATAATTCTATGGAAGTCATAGAAAGATGGTGTAAAGAACATCCGGATAATGATGGATTTACTACTGTTGCAAAAACTTTCTCGAATGGGAAATTATGTGTTGCAAGAAATCGTGGACTGGCAATGGCTCATGGCGAATATCTTCAGTATGTTGACGATGATGACTGGCTTTATCCCAATGCAATAGAAGAGAAATTATTGTATGCACAGAAAAATCCGGAAAAAGACCTGATTGTGAATCAGCTTGATTATTTCCGTAATGGTTCGATCATAAATCATACCCGTATTACATTGCCTGAACATGATGAGAATTTGATTGCATGGCTGTTGGATCATGAGTGTTTGATTTCTCCTGTTTTGATGTTTAAAACAGAAACATTAAGGAGAATAGGAGCTTGGAAAGAGGGGCTGATCTTTGCAGATGATATGGAAATCACATTACGGCTAGCTATTCTTGGAGGCAAATTCGGAATCGTGAATCAGCATTTGAGCGGATACAGAATTCATAATCAAGCCCGGCAATGTACAACCATTCGGGATAGACTGTCCGATGATTTTTGTGCAAAACTTTATGGAACTCTGTTTGAATTATGTAAAAATAAAAAACAGGACAGTGAAATTGTGCGGAACGCTTTTCTTGAGCATTATAATTACGATGCAGAGGAGTTTATCCGGGTAGGAAGATTTAATGCAGCGAAACAGTGCATTTTAGCCAAGAAATCAATTGGCGAAAGATTGACATTTAAAGACCGACTGAGTCTTTCTTTTTTAGGAAAGATCAGGTGGATTTTAATTTCCTTCTTCTGGAAGATCAGGCAACATCTGAAGCGATTAATAAAGAAATAACAGGAATTTTGGCATGTTACGAAAAATTCTTCAATATTTTTTCAATAAAATCCGATTTGCTTACAGATGCAGAAAATATAGATACAGTCGGGATATATTTGACGATCCATTAGTTCAGTTTGGTCGTTATACTTACGGAACACCAAAGATATATCACTACGATGCAAAAACTCATTGTTATATTGGAAGTTTTTGCTGCATTGCATTAGATTCAAAAATTATTCTTGGAGGAGAGCACAAATCCGGGAGTGCCAGTTTGTATCCGTTTGAACAAACTGCTGATTTTTCCAATATTACCGATGTAAACGATTTCAGCAAAGGAGATATCATCATTGGAAATGATGTTTGGATTGGAAATGGTGCGACCGTTCTATCCGGAGTGACCATTGGAAATGGTGCCGTTGTCGGAGCTTGCGCGGTTGTTACAAAAGATGTTCCACCTTATGCGATCGTTGTTGGCAATCCTGCCAGGGTGATTCGTTATCGTTTTGATGAGAAAATCATAGAGGCTTTACAGAAAATTAAATGGTGGGATTGGGAAATTGAGAAAATCAATGAATATCTTCCATTGATTCAGCAAAAAACTCCAGATGAATTTATCTCAGCGACTTTAGGAAAAAATTGGAAAGATGAGTTTCAAAAAGACTGACAGAAATATGAAGACAACATGTACAAATAAAACTGCAATACTTCTTTTCCGTTATAAAGGGCATTATATGCATTTTGCCCGGTTGCTCTTTCGTGCATTTTCTGTGATATCGGAAGTAACCTTCATCCTAACGGAAGATGTTGCTGCTTCAGAAGAATTTCAAGCAGAATTTGGGAAAGAGCTTGACAGGATCCGGCTTCTTAAATCAGAAAAAGATGAAGTTCAGACATTGCTTCATTATGCCGTCAGAGGAGATTTTAATACAATATTTTCCAATGCTCTTGACAGCTATTGGGTGAAGATATTGCCCAAATTGCTGATTCTTAAAATCTTCGGTCGATTGAAATCAAATATTGGGGGGATTCTTGTAAGTACAGGATTCGCTTATCCGGAAAATAAAAGTTTTTCATTGAAGCGGTTGAGATGTTTTCTGTTAAAATATATGGTACCATCGTTTTTTCATAAATTCTTTTTGATCGATGAGATCGCTTATCAAATATTGTTTCCCGATGGAAATAATGTTTGCTGTTTGTTGAATGACCCAGTTGAAGATTTTTCTGAATGCTCTAAAATAGAGTTGCGTAAAAATTTAAACTGGGATCCAGCGAAAAAAATATTATTGGCAATCGGTGTAATGATTCCCGAAAAAAGAATGGATCTCCTGGTTAATGCATTTCTCCATTCAGAAATTCAGCCGGACAGAGTGCTGATTTTGGCAGGAAAATTTGATAAGGGGCTGTATGAAGACCTGCAAAAAATGATTCAAGCATCACCTTATAAGGAACAGGTTATTTTAGAAAATCGTTGGCTGGAAAATGAAGAGGTGAATGAAATGATTGCAGCTGCTGATTATATTTCTGTTGCTTATGCTAATCATTTCAGTAATGCAAGTATTTTATTCCGTTCGATTAAAGCAGGAAAATTTACATTGTTTTCCAATGATGGCTGGATTGGCCGCTATGCAAATAAATATCAATGTGGTGTACCTGTCAATATTTTTTCAGAAGCATCATATCGAGACGGGATCAATAAATTGTTCTCACATACCGGAAATCTGCAAACAAATTGGAATGCGGACGAGCACAGCGAATCCGCATTTCTTAAAGTAATTCAAAATTCTTATTCAAAATAAACTATGATTTCCATAATTATTCCAACCTTTAATACAGCATTGCTGATAGAACGGTCAATTCGTTCTGTTTTGAATCAGAAAAATATTTCAGATTTTGAGCTTATTATCGTTGATGACTGTTCAACTGATGATACATTGGATGTCGTACATTCCATAAATGATCCCAGAATCAGAATTTTCCGCCAAAGGGAAAATCGGGGACCTGCTGCAGCCAGAAATCGAGGATTGTCTGAAGCAAAAGGGGAATATTTTGCTTATTTGGATGGTGATGATTACTGGGAGCCGGAGTTTTTAGCGAAGACAAGTGATTTTCTCAATAAATATAAAGATGCTGTAGCAGTCAGTGTAATGCAGTGTCATAAAATTATAGGTAAAGCACCTGCAATTGCTCCGGTCGGAATTGATATTGAACAACCTGTTGTGCTGGATGATTTTTTTGCATTTTGGGCGAAATATTGTCATGTATGTACAGGTTCCGTTCTTATGAGAACTGATATTGCCCGTACTCTCGTGGGGCAGCGGGAAGACCTTCGAATTTGTGAAGATTTGGAATTTTGGATCTTATTGGGAACTCAAGGTAAATGGGGCTTTATTCCGGAGGTTTTATTTACCAGTGATGGCGGGCTTGTGACTCAAAAACAAGGTTGGTTGGAAAAAAATATGCGGCGTTGGAAGTCCGCTCCAACAGTAGATGATTGGGTAAAACGGTTTTCCAATTTTGAAGATAAGTCCTTTTTGTCAGTAAAGGGACGGATCGCAAGAAATCTTTGTTACAGTCATATTATGTGTAAAAAAACGAAATTGGCTCGGGAAGAAGTTCTGCGATACGGTAATACTTTTCCTAAAAGTAAAATAAATAAAATTTTTTGTATTGTTGCAAAATCTCATACGTTGTGGAAAATATTTACATTACTGCTGAGATATCGCGAATTAAGCAGAAGGATTTCCGAATGAATTAAAAATTACTTTTTTTTGTAAATTTTAATTCATTTTACAAAAGTAAGAAAGGTTTTGAATGATGCTGAATGATGTTGATCGTGATTATATAAAAAATAACAAAATAATCATTTTTCTTTTTATTATTTGGATATTTCGTCAATTATTTTTGCTGCAGGCCAATGAAGGCGGTGTTGCTATCAATAAGTTTGTCGTTGTACAGATACTTACGGAATTGGGGATTTTTGGTTATCTTCTAATTAAAAAAAACAATTTCGGAACGATTGTTTTTTTTCAGCCGATCACCTGGTTCGCTGTTCTTTACATATTGGGTATGGCAAGTATCTTTTGGGGCGTTTTGCCTATAATGGGGTGTTATTTTGCATTTCAGAACTTACTGATGCTTTATGCAATTTATTTTCTTGCAAGCAAAACAAAATCAGTTTTTCAACTTGAACGGTACTATATTTTTGTTAATATCTTTGTTTTGATTCTCTTCTTTCTGCGAAGTTTTTTTATGTATAACCATAATTATCATTCTGTCTCATTTTCAACGATTGCAAGTTTACTGTTTGTTTACTGCATAACAGAATTTAATACACAAAAAAGACCGCCGGAAAATATAAAAATGTTAAAAATTGGTTTTGTGGTCGGTTTTGTTTTTTTGGTCTTGACCAGCAGTTCCGGTGCAATTGTTTCAACTGTATGTGGACTTTTTGTTTTATCCCTGGTTGCAAAAAATCCTATGGTAAGGTTAGGAGGTATTCTATTTTTTACAATAATAAGTATATGCTTTTTGTTGGGAGCGACAGAACGTTTGATTGTTGTATTTTTTCCGAATAAATCTGCAGAAGTAATCCAGTCTGGAAATGGCAGAACATTGATATGGCAATACATCCTTGAGAAAGCAGAGGAACGCCCGCTTCTTGGTTGGGGATATGCATCGGTTGAACGTGTACTTGACGATTGGTATTGTACTGATGCTCATAATGCAATAATTGGTACATTCGGTAGTCTGGGATATGTAGGGTGTACAATTTTAATATTGGCGATGCTTTCTTTATTATTTTACTTAATCCCAAAGTTGCAGTATATAGGTTTTTGTGGATGGTTGGTTGCGGCAGTTGTTGGGTTAATCAACTCAAATACATCCAATTTTATTACCAGTAAAGCCGGAATTCATACGGTTATGTTTCAAATGGTAATAATTTTACCTGTTTTTTATTATCAGTTTCAACATAAAGACGAAAACCGGTCATTACTGAAAAGGAATCCGGGGAAGAAAACAAAATCAGAAGAACAGGAAAAATTAAATGCACAAGAATGATCCTTTAACTCAAGAGCAAAGCAATGCATTGAAAATAGCGGTCTTTATCGCGACAATATTGGTTGTTATCCGACATGGCGTAAATTTACACAGATATTATTCTGACGGATCTTTCTTTATGCCAGTCACAGATGCCAATATTTTTATACAGGAATTTCTATCTCGTTTTACAGACTTGGCAATACCTTCTTTTTTTATGATTTCCGGTTTTTTGTTTTTTCTTGGAATTGAAAACATTCATGATATTGGAAGAAAAATAAAGAAAAGAATATATTCATTACTGCTTCCTTATTTGTTGTGGAATATTTTATTGTTGCTTTTGATTATGTTGCTTTTGAAAGTTCCTGTTTTGACATCCTTATTATCTGAAAAATATGGCTTTACATTTGAAAAATTCTATTTTCTGCAAAAAATAACTATCTTTCCAATTATCGGACAATTCTGGTATATTCGAACTTTAATTATTTTTGTCTGTTTTACACCATTGCTTTTGTTGATTTACCAATATCGAATATTATCATTTTTCCTTTTTGGCTTGGCTGTGTCGTTCTGGCAGCCGGTTGATTGCAGAATTTTTTCAACCGAAGGTATTGTATTTTTTTATCTTGGTGGTTTTATCGGTTATTATCAGTTACATAAAACAATTAAATTTCAATGGATTAGTTGTTTTTTGCCCTTGATGATTTCTATGTTGATTATTGCAGAACTGTATTTTCAACTCAATTACAAGTTTTGGTATTTAAGAATTTTCATTTCAGTAATATTTTTGTTTCAAATATCCTTGTATTTATCTTGTAAATCTGCGCTTTGCAAACGTGTTGTACACTGGAATCAATATTCATTTTTTATTTATGCTGTTCATGGTGCATTACTAGCGGCTCTTTCTGTTGGTTTCAGTAAATTACTTCCACATACGCCATGGTTTAGTTTTATTATGTTTTTTACATGTATTTTAACAACAATCTTTGCAACAGTGCTTAGCGCAATAAGTTTAAGAAAAGTTTTACCGAAATTTTACAATCTTCTGACCGGCGGAAGATAAGAACATTAAGATTTCTTGATATTCTCATAATAGCACAGAAAAGAAAGGCGTTTCATAAAATGAGAATTACATGGGTAACCAGAAGTTTTCTTGATTACAGAATTCCTGTTTTTCAAGAGTTGGCATCTTATCCGGATGTGGATTTTACATTAATTACATCTTCAGAAATATGGGCAACACCGAAAAGCGTTCAGGAAAAAACAAAACAGATTTTACGGGAAAAAGTAATATTCCTTTCAGGTGAAAAATGTATAGGAAAACCATATAGTCCGGATCAGGAAAGTAATTCTGTAAGACGAATCCATTTTCAGCCAGGTTTGATTAATGAAATAATGAAAACGGAGCCGGATGTTGTTATAACAGATGCTTTTAATCATTGGACCTTACCTGTATTTTGGTTGCGGATGCTGCGGAAATTTAAACATATAGTTTGTTATGAAAGGACAGCGCACACAGAACGAAATGCCGGATTTCTGAAAAGACGGTTTATTTCAACTATGCGTCATTTTCTGGATGCCGTTCATTATAATGGCGTTCTTTGCCATGATTTCCTCCGTTCATTGAAATATCCTGAATCAAAACTTCGTTTTGGAAATATGTCTCTGGGAGTAAAAGAATTAGAAGCACAAATAAAAGCAATCCCTGACGAAGAAATTTTTTCATTCCGAAAGAGCCTTGGAATTAAAAAGGAGCAGACAGTCTTTCTTTTTATAGGCGGCTTAATCGAACGAAAGGGACTCCGGCATTTTCTTCCGGCATGGAAATATAACAAGGAGGGGGCGGTATTACTTATCGTTGGAAAAGGTTCTCAGGAAGAAGAATTAAAGAAATATTGCCAGGAAAATAAAATTGATAATGTTATATTTGCCGGATCTCATCCATACGACAAGATCCCATTATTCTGTAAAATTTCTGATATATTTGTTCTTCCGACATTGGAAGATAATTGGAGTTTAGTCGTTCCTGAAGCCATGGCTTGCGGCTTGCCTGTAATGACATCTATTTATAATGGATGTTATCCGGAATTGATTAAAAATGAAAACGGTTGGCTTTTTGACCCTTTGGATACTGCAAATGTAAAACAGATTCTTGATGATGTAATGAACTCAAAAACTCTGTTAAAAAAAATGGGGGCAGCATCACAAACTATCGTGAAAGAGTTCTCTCCTGAAATTATAGTAGGGGGGATTTACAAAACATGCAAAGATCTTCTGTCAAAAGATAAGTAAGCTTGCTAAAGAGGGTGTATATTATATGTTTTCATTGAAAG
Organism: Lentisphaeria bacterium; assembly: GCA_017456495.1. GTDB lineage: Bacteria > Verrucomicrobiota > Lentisphaeria > Victivallales > UBA1829 > SIG79. The sequence continues at coordinate 8,278 of JAFTJI010000088.1, forward strand.
AATTGAAACGGGATTTTTATTGCTGGAAATACAATATTGCGAAGCCTGGCTCCACAGCCTATTATAAACAGTTGTGCCGTAATCAGATGCTATGCCCTGAAGAAATAGAAGATTTGAGTTTGAATAAAACCAGAAAATTATTAAAATATGCTTATGATCATGTTCCTTTTTATAAAAAAAGATTCCTTTCTATCGGTGCTGTTCCTGAAGATTTTCAAACAGCAAGAGATTTTGAAAAATTTCCGATCTTGACCCGCGCTGATTTAATGGAAAATTTTAATGAGCTGCTTTCAGACGAATACACGATGAAGGATGTCCGGATTTCTACAACCGGTGGAAGCAGCGGAACCCCGGCAAAGGTTTGTCATCCGAGATCTTTACCGAGAGCGGCTATGGGATGGAGGTTGTTGGATTGGTGGAACATTTCTCCGGCTGATGATATGGCTGATGTGTACCGTGATGTCAGGAATTCGTTGAAATCCAAAATATTTCAATGGGTACAGGCATTTCCTGGAAGACAGCTGCTGTTGAATGCAACAAGTTTCTCTGAAAATGATATGAAGGTGTTTCTGGATAATTTCTGCCGAATGAAACCGGCTCTGCTTCATGGTTATGTCGGTGCTGTTGATACTTTGTCTGGCTATATGTTGGAACATGAAATAAAAGTTCCGGCTCCTAAAGCGATTTGGCTGACTTCTTCTCCAATTACTCAAGTACAGCAGAAACGGATAGAAAAAGCTTTCAATGCACCAGTGTATGATCAATACGGGTGTTGTGAAATTTATTGGCTTGCCGCAGAATGTCCCAAACGCACAGGCTTGCACATGTTCCAAGATATCAGACGTATTGAATTCACAGATGATTCCGGTTTTTCTGTACCGACAGGCGAATATGGTCAGATCGTCATCACCGATTTGGAAAATTATGCTTTCCCGTTGATACGTTATGCGAATGGAGACTCCGGCAGGCGATTGAAAAAAGATTGTTCGTGCGGCTGCAACCTTCCGCTTATGGATAAAGTAAAAGGGCGAGTTTCTGAAACATTTCTATTGCCGTCCGGAACCCGTATTAATGGGGAGTTCCTGACTACTCTTTTTGATGATACCCCCGATGCTGTCAAGCAATTTCAAGTACATCAGCAGACAGACGGCTCTATTGTATTAAAAGTTATTCCGAACATAAAATTTCAGGATTTGGAACAAACTCTTGAAAATGTAAAAAACAACCTTTTGAACGCAATTAATCATGAAGTCCCAATAGCTGTAGAAAAGGTGGATTCCATTCCGCAAAAAGGCGGGAAGCTGAAATTTATCATTTCTGATTACAAAAAGTAAAATATTCTCTAACAGTAATATCAGTAGCACAAAAACTTTGTAATATGACTGAAAAAAATAAAGATTTCTGCCGCATCCATTATATTGATATTATAAAGGGAATTGGGATATTTCTTGTTGTATTTCAACATACAGTTGACATTTCCAATCTATCCCGGTGGATATTATCATTTCATATGCCATTATTTTTCATAGTTTCAGGTTTTTTATTTAAAATGAAACTGGAAAAGATTTTTTTACATGCAAAAATCTGTCAATTGTTGCTTCCTCAAATACTAGTTGAAATTATTAATATTATAATTGCTGTTGTAATATTGATTCTTCACGCTGGAAATCCCAAAGTCCTGTTTTTAGGCGTCCGTTGGTTTATGATTACCCTTTTTTTGTCAAATATAATGTTTTATTTTATAATGAAAAATGTTGAGAGGTATATACATTCTGGAATATTGCTTTTTATTTTCTCCAGTATCTCTATGATATTCGGATTATGTTTCGCAACACTGTCGCCAGACAGCAGTAATTTTTTTTCGCTTGCATTAATATCTGTATTTTTTTTGTTTTGTGGATATAAAATCAAGAATTATGGGATATCTGAATGGTTTCAAAACAGGAGATTTCTTTCTTTGGGGATCGGTATTATTTTAATTGGGGTAACATATTTTCTTGCTCAAAAAAATCGTGATGTGTTTATGTATTCAGGATCATTCGGCAATCCAATTTTATTTCTTAACAATGCCTTAACAGGAACTTTTGGTGTCTGGTGTTTCGCAATTTTTTTGAAACAGAACCGTTTCTTAGAATTTTTAGGTAATAATTCTCTGATCATTCTATTTTTTCATTTCCCTGTTATGAGGATTGCCGGAATGTTTTTCAGCCAAGTTTTGAGAATGAATGTTACTACGGTTGCTACACAAATTATGATATTTTTTCTTACAATTACTCTCTGTTTAATCTTGTCACCTCTGATTAATCGATATTTTCCCATTTTAGCAGGAAAAGTAAAAACATTAGAACCTGAAATACCCCAATGAAAATTCTTTACATTCACAACGATTATGCCAAGCCGAGCGGAGAGGAGACTGCTGCAACGGCAATTGTCAACTTGCTTCAGGAACATGGGCACGAAGTCAGATGGTTTCGCAGATCTTCTGCTGAGATCAAAGGCGTTTCCGGAAAAATAAAATCTTTCTTTACCGGATTGGCAAACCCCGCTATGGCAAAAGCATTGGGCAAGATTTTGGATGAATACCAGCCTGATCTTGTGCAGGTTCAGAATATTTATCCGTTCTTATCGCCATCCATTTTCAAGCCGATCAAAAAAAGGAATATTCCAATCGTAATGAGATGCCCGAATTACCGGTTGTTTTGTCCGAACGGTTTATGCTGTGATATGAAGGGTAAGGTTTGCGAGCGTTGTTTCGGTGGGCATGAATGGAATTGTATTCTGAAAAATTGTACCGGCAGCAGATTCAAGAGTCTTGGTTATGCACTGCGCGGATGGTTTGCGCGTGTTACAAAACGAATACTCAAAAATGTCGATATTTTCATTGTTCAGACGGAATTTCAGAAACGGAAATTTATGGGGCAGAGCATTCCGGAAGAACAAATCGGAATTTTACCCGGCATTATGCAGAAAATGGAGCCTCCTCAAGTATGGGAAGCTGGAAAATATGTGACATTCGTCGGCAGAGTCAGCGAGGAAAAAGGGATTTATGAATTCCTTGAAAGCGCGAAACAGCATCCGGAGATACCGTTTCTGGTCGCCGGGGCTTATGACGGAATGCCCGGGATTCGGGAAAATGCACCTGCCAATGTTGAATGGCGCGGCTTTATTAAAGGGGAAGATTTGCGGAAAGCCTATTTGGAATCCCGCATGGTTGTCGTCCCAAGCCGTTGCTATGAAGGTTTTCCGAATGTTATCGTTCAGGCTATGCAGCTGGAACGCCCTGTGATCGCTGTCGATCTCGGTGCGTCGGGAGCTGTTGTTGAAAATGGCATTACCGGTTTAAAATTTGCTCCCGGGAATGTTGAAGAATTGAGCACTCGAATCAAAGAGTTTTATGATGATGCGGTTCTGTGTCAGAAAATTGGAAAAACTGGCAGGGAAACTGCTCTGAAATTATATTCACGCGAAAGCATTTACGAACAACTTATGCAAATTTACCAAAGAGCGTTATCACGCTGAGAAGGAGTTATTATATGGGCTATAAACACTTGGTTTTTCCGGAAAATTCACTTTTTCTGGTTACTGGCGGAGCCGGTTTTATCGGTTCAAACCTCTGCGAAGCAATCTTAAAATTGGGCTGTAAAGTCCGTTGTTTGGATGATCTTTCAACGGGAAAACAGAAAAATGTTGATATGTTCTCTTCTCATAAAAATTATGAGTTTGTCAAGGGGGATATCAAAGACCTTGAAACCTGTATGCAGGCTTGCAAGGGGGTTGATTATGTCTTGAATCAGGCGGCATGGGGGAGCGTTCCCCGTTCCATTGAAATGCCTCTGTTTTATTGTGCCAATAACATTCAGGGGACATTAAACATGATGGAAGCCGCCCGTCAGAACGGCGTAAAAAAGTTTGTATATGCTTCCAGTTCTTCTGTTTATGGAGATGAGCCGAATCTTCCGAAAACAGAGGGCAGGGAAGGTAATTTACTTTCTCCTTACGCTTTGACAAAACGCTGTGATGAAGAATGGGCAAAACAGTACACCCGTCACTATGGTCTGGAAACCATCGGATTACGCTACTTCAATGTGTTCGGCAGACGTCAGGATCCTGACGGCGCGTATGCGGCGGTGATTCCGAAATTCATCAAAATGCTTTTGAACGGCGAACGTCCCACTATCAACGGTGACGGAAAGCAGAGCCGGGATTTTACTTATATTGAAAATGTGATCGAAGCAAATCTGAAAGCGTGTCTAGCTCCCTCGGAAGCTGCCGGTGAAGCATTCAACATTGCATACGGCGGCAGAGAATATCTGATTGATATTTATTATGCTTTAACCAAATCACTCGAGGTTGATATAGAACCGAATTTCGGTCCTGACCGCAAGGGCGATATCAAGCACAGTAATGCAGATATCTCCAAAGCGGAACGGTTATTAGGCTATTCCCCCGATTATAATTTTGAAAAGGGGTTGGAAGAAGCTATCAGCTGGTATAAGGCGAACCTGTAAATGAAACGGGTTGAATTATCCGGAACAGAACTTCAGGTTGTAAACAGCAATTATGAAGTTGTATTATCGCTGCTGGAACAGAAACTCTCAAATTATTCCAATAAATTTGTCGTGTTTTTTGAAGGCAATCTGCTGTCGCTTTGTTCTGGCGATCCAAATGTTCTTGCATGTTTGAAACAAGCTGATTTTATCTTCCCTGATGGTACAGCTGTGGCAAAGTTGGCATCCTGGCAAGGCGGAGTTCCTGTTGAAAGAGTTTCCGGACCTACATTCTTGTTAAAAGCATGCGAATATGGTCAATCTTTAGGATGGAAACATTTTTTTTATGGCGGCACCCCGGAATCTTTAGAGGCGTTGACCCTGAAGTTGAAATCAGATTATCCGGATTTGAAAATAGTTGGGAGTTATTCTCCTCCATTCCGGGCTTTGACAGATCTGGAGGAACTGGATTTGAAACGCATGGTGGATGAGTCAAAACCGGATTTTCTCTGGGTGGGACTCGGTGGACCGAAACAGGAATTTTGGATCCAGGCGCATCGGGAAAGTCTGAATGTGCCGATCATGCTCGGGATCGGTGCAGCATTTGATTTCCACTCCGGAAGCCGTCCCTGGGCTCCGAAAATCATCCGGAAACTGGGACTTGAATGGCTGTGGCGGATGGTATCCGGAGGGAAACGAACATTTATCCGGAACCTGAAATGTGTATCCAAAGTTTCTATTATTCTGCTTGCAAACTTTTTTAAATATAAGATTTTCTTTGCAAAAAAACAACCTTTACATACAGATTTTCCTGATGAAATATGTAAAGGTTGTGATGGTATGCCGTGCTGTTCAAGCACTCCATATTGTCCGAGAAGAACGAAAAAGGGACATTTATGAAAAATTTAAAATTGATGATTCAGGCTATTGCAGGTTTATTATTGGCTCTACTTGTGATATGGGGTGTTGGGGCTGTTGTTTTAGTCTCTCCCACGCTTTATGAGTATTATCCAAAAATAGGAATTGCTCTGCGTGCTTCTGATTCATATAAGCAGCAACGCGGTGAAGGTTGGGTTCATTCCAGTTATGGAAAAATGGGCTTTGAAAAGAGTGAACTTTCAAAGCTTGACTCATCTAAACCAAAATGCTTGATTTTGGGGGACAGTTATATTGAGGCTGTCATGATTCCCGGAAAGAATCGGATGCAGAATCAGATAATATCTGAAAAATATGATGTCTTGGGGGTTGGTTTTTCTGGAGTATCAGCAATAGAATATGCATATCTGATAAAGCATTTTCCCAAAATAATGAATAATATTGCATATTATATTGTATTCATTGGAGATGTGTCTGATATAAAAAATATAGATGCGTCATTATGCGATGGAATGCATAAAGGTGGTCTTCCGGTTCGATCATCTTCAAGATTAGATAAAATCAGTTATTCATTCAGACTTTACGCTTTTCGCGCATTATTAAGGCGTTGGAAAAGATATAAGCCGGATATTCTCGGAAACCATTGGCGATATAACAATAAAGAAATTTATCATGATAGGTCTTCTGACATCAGAAGTGTCTGTAAAGCATTAAAAACATTGACTGGTTCGCATCCTCTTCTGATTGTTTATGCTCCTAATATTCCGCATATTTATAAGAATCAACTGGTCTTTTCTGATTCAGTAAGTGATTTTGCCAGACAACTTGAAACAGCTTGTCTGGAAAATCAAATAGGATTTCTGAATATGCAATCAATCTTCTGCCAGAATTACAAGACAAATGGACGCTTTGTAAGTGGCTTTTTTAATACTCCTCCTGGGGAAGGGCATTTAAATTCGCTGGGGCACAAACTTGTTGCGGAAGCAATTACACATTATCTGGCAGGAGAATAAAAATGTTTTTTACACAATTTGAATTTCTTTTTTTTCTTTTACTCCTTTTCGCTATTCTTGCCGTAATCAAAAGGAATGATTTGTATAAAATAACGATATTAACAGCAAGTATTTTTTTTCTATGGGTATTGGGATGTTCGTTTTTTGATATTGCTGTTCGGATATATCGTTGTCAATTATTTTTGCGGTCTGTTTTTTTCAAAAAACAACAGACAGGCAAAAGCATGCCTGATATGTGCAATAGTATTCAACATCGGGATATTAGGTGTTTTTAAATACTATAACTTTTTTACTGAAAATTTATCTATACTCCTGTCCCGTTTTGGAATACAAATCGGCGTGCTTCACTTGATTTTACCATTAGGGATCTCTTTTTTTTCATTTCAATGTGTCAGTTATGTAATAGATGTTTATCAGAAAAAATCAGAGCCATGCAGATCTTTCCTGGATTTTTCATTTTTTATTCTTTATTTCCCGAAACTCATGGTTGGTCCCATTGTGAGAGCAACAGATTTTTTACCGATGCTGAGAAATCGTCCTGAAATATCATTTGAACTTTTTTTTGCAGGAGCAAGGAAGTTTTTATTTGGACTTTTTTCAAAACTGGTAATTGCTGATACATTGGCATTATATGTAAATACCGTATTTGATAACTATGCGGTATTCAATGGATTGACCTTGTTTTTTGCAATAGTCGCGTATTCAATCCAAATTTATTGTGATTTTTGTGGCTATAGTGATATGGCAATAGGCTGTTCGAGAATGTTGGGATATGATTTGTGTGAAAATTTCAACTTGCCCTATTTATCTGGAAGTGTTACAGAATTTTGGCGACGGTGGCATATTTCTCTTTCCTCATGGTTGCGAGATTATCTTTATATTCCCATGGGAGGAAATAAAAAAGGCGAATTTCGCAGCTATTTGAACAGTTTTCTGACAATGTTGATTGGTGGACTTTGGCATGGTTCAAGTTGGACTTTTATTATTTGGGGTGCGTGGCATGGTGTGGCTTTAGTTATTCATCGGTTATGGAAAAAATATACAACAGATAGATTGGGGCTTCCTTATGGGATTGCCTTGATATTAACCATAGTTACTGTAATGTTTGGCTGGTTATTCTTCCGGGCAACTACATTTCAGCAAGCGGTTACAATGTTAGTAAAGATTATTACATTTTCTTCCGGTATTGGGTATTATGATCCTACCGTTCTTTATATTTTGCCTGTTTGTCTTCTTGCTCATGTTGCAGCAAAATTCGGATGGCATAAAAAATGGTATGAATGTAAGCCTTCGGTATGGGGATTTTTTGTCCTGTGGATGCTGCTCCTTAGCGTATTGGTTTTTCGTCCCACTGTTTTTCAACCATTTGTTTATAATCAGTTTTAAAGCTTTTTACATACAATAGATCTCAAAATCATCATTTCTATTTGCTTGTAAACTTTTTCAAATATAAGATTTTCTTTGCAAAAAAACAATTGTTACACACAGATTTCCCTGAAGAAATATGTAAAGGTTGTGATGGTATGCCGTGCTGTTCTAGCACGCCATATTGTCCAAAAAAAACGAACAAAAAATAAAGAATCAATAGAAAGGATTTTTTATGAGTAAAATAACTCCAGACTATGTAATCGTTCTTGCAGCCGGAAAAGGTTCCCGGATGCGTTCCGATACTTGTCCGAAAGTCTGCTTTAAAATAAATGGAATCCCGGCAGTAAACCGGGCGTTGAAGATCTACGCTGAATGCGGAATCCCCCAGGCAGTGACAGTCGTCGGTAATCTTGCAGAAAAAGTCATGAGTACCATCACTCCGGAGTTCCCCAATACTCTTTATGCTTTCCAGGCAGAACAGAAAGGAACCGCCAGTGCGATCAGGTGTGCATTAAAAGCAATGAGAAATGTTCCCGGTGATGCAAATCTGCTTATTGTTGCCGGAGACCGGATCATCGCAAAAGATTCCTTGGAAGAATTATTTGAACTTTATGGAACAGCCAAAACATCTCTGGCTTTGCTTTCCTCCCGTTGTGATGAAAGCTCATCTCAGGGACGGATCATTCAGAATGAATCCGGAAAAGCTCTTGGAATAGTGGAGATGGCAGATATCCGCCAGCAGAAAGTGTATGAACAGATCAAATCTCTGTTGAAAAAAGGTGAATCCCCGGAAAAACAGGAAATCGTTGATTTGATTCAGAGAATATTTTTCTCCGGAAAAGAGTTCAAAGAAGAAAAAGCCGCAAAAGCGTTCCCTGAACTTTGGAAACTGCTTTCTTCTCAGGATGAATTATCCTGCGAAAGGTTACAGAAGATAACTCCGGCAGAAGCCGGTTTCCATTTCGGAAGTAAATTGATTTCTCCAGATGAAGCAAAAGCTGTTTCTATTGGAAATACATCTGTTTATCTTGTACGGAAAGAGTTGATAGAGAGGGCGTTGCAGCAGCTGAACGCGAAGAATGCTCAACAGGAAGAATATCTTTCTGATCTGGTTCAGCAGGTAAATTCATTGGCTCCGGAAGAAAATATTCAAGTGCTGACTGTTGATAGTAAGGAAAAAATTCTCGGGTTTAACGATCCGGCAGAACTCCTTGAAGTGGAGAGAATTTTGCAAAATCTGGAAAATCCGGTTTCTTTCCCGGAGCCGGATCCGGAACTCTTCCGTCCTCTGAAAGAATGGCAGAAGCTGCTCTGCAATGATAATCCGCGAAAAAAGGCTTTTCTTTTAAGCTTGTACGGTAAAAATGAAGATGTTCAAAAACGTCAATCCGGTATATTGCAGGAACTCCTTGTAAAATCTGCCGAGACATTTACTCCGGATCAGAAACTTCTTTTGGTTCGTTCACCCGGTCGATTGAATGTGATGGGGCGTCATGTTGATCACCAGGGCGGAAATTGTAATTTGATGACCATCAGTTTTGAGACAATGTGTTTTGCAGCACCCCGAACGGATGATACGATAACTCTGACCCATTGCAACCAGAGTCTTTTTGGAAACAGAACATTCCGGATCAGTCAGTTGGTTTCAGATCTTCCGTGGGAAGATTGGGATACTCTTATTGCAAGCAATAAACTGAAAAAAATGATTCAGGAGTATGGGGTTGATTGGTCGAACTACATTCAGGCAGCAGTCTTGCGTTTACAGAAACAATTCCCGAATGTTCCTTTGAGGGGAATGGATATGGTGATCGGCGGAAATGTCCCGATGGCGGCAGGATTGAGTTCATCATCCAGTCTTTTAGTCGGTGCAGCAGAAGCTGTTGTGGCAATCAACCGCCTGAATGTCCGTCCGGCACAATTGGTCAATTTGTGCGGGGAAGGTGAATGGTTTGTCGGAACCCGCGGTGGAAGTGCAGACCATGCTGCCGTGAAGCTCGGTCAGCGCGGCAGTGTCGTCAAAGTGAAATTCTTTGAGTTCGGGATTGAAGAAACTGTTCCTTTCCCTGATGGATATTCAATGATCGTTTGCGATTCCGGGATCAAGGCGCGCAAGAGCTCGAATGCAAAAGATCAATTTAACCATAGAATCTCCTGTTACAGAATCGGTTTCCAACTGATAAAAAAATTCTTCCCGCAGTACGCTTCAGTTTTACATCATTTGCGTGATGTTTCTACAAACAATTTGAAAGTACCGCTGTCTCAAATTTATAAAATTTTGCTTTCCTTGCCGGAAAGTGCCACTTTGCCGGAGCTGAAATTATTACTTCCTGAGGTGGATTTAGATTCTATTTGTGCCGGACATAAACCACCTGAAGATGGACGTTATCCGATCCGCGGCGTTGTCCTTTTCGGATTGGCTGAAATGCAGCGTTCCGCCGTATATGCAGATGCATTGATGAAAGGCGATATGGAGAAAATCGGAACACTGATGAGAATATCCCACGATGGAGACCGAGTCGCGCAATTTGATGAAAATTGGCAGGAAATTCCATGGGTATCCCGTTGTGATAATGCATATATCATGGATCGACTGGATGATTTAGAGAGCGGTGATGTTGACCGGGTGATCCGATCACAACTGATTTATCAGCCTGGTGCATACAGCTGCAGTTTGCCTGCAATAGACAGAATGGTTGATATTGCATTGCGAACAGAGGGCGTTTTGGGCGCTCAACTCGCAGGCGCCGGGCTCGGCGGATGCATGATGATTCTTGCAAAAAATGAAGCTGTTGAGACTCTTCGGAAAAGGCTGACTGAGCAATATTATCGTCCGGCTGGACTCCCCGAGGTGATATTGATCAGTGCTCCGATCGCAGGCGCAGGAACTGTCAGGTACTCAGATTTTTGAACCGGAAAACTTTATATAGTACCATTTTGGGGGATTAATGATCCTTTGAAAGGAGAGAAAATATGAACAGAATCATCGTAACAGG
>JAFTJI010000012.1 GCA_017456495.1 Lentisphaeria bacterium
TTCAATCAAAGCGATTTGGTATATTTGTAGGTAGAATCCAGTGATTCAATCAAAGCGGTTTGGTATATTTGTAGGCATAACCCAGTGATTCAATCAAAGCGGTTTGGTATATTTGTAGGCATAACCCAGTGATTTAATCAGAGCAGTTATTTGGTATATTTGTAGGTAGAATCCAGTGATCTAATCAGGGCAGTTTTTTTGTATGTTTGCAGGCAAACCCTCTGATTTTAACTATAGAAGTTTTTTGTTTTCTTGTAGGTACAACCCTGTGATTTAACCGCAGAGTTTTTTGTTTTCTTGTAGGAGCAAGTCTGTGCTTTGTGCGTATCTGCGATGTCTGCTTGTAGGAGCAAGTCTGTGCTTTGTGCGTATCTGCGATGTCTGCTTGTAGGAGCAAGTCTGTGCTTTGTGCGTATCTGCGATGTCATGCTTGTAGGTACAACCCTGAGATTTATACCTGATAGCTTATCATGCTTATAGGTACAATCCTCTGATTTAACCGCAGAGGTAGGAGCAAGTCTGTGCTTTGTGCGTATCTGTGATGTCTGCTTATAGGCACAACCCTGAGATTTATGCCTGATAGCTTATCATGCTTGTAGGTACAACTCTATGATTAGAGCTATGTTATTCAATGTGCTTACAATTTCATGATTAAACAAATCCATTACCGGCGACAAATAAACTTTTTCATTGCACACACTGAATTCTGTCACATCAGTAACCAGTTTTTCAAAGGGCTTTTGAGCCTGAAATTGACGATTCAGTACATTATCTGCAATCTTCCCCACATCTCCTTTATAAGAACGATATTTACTTTTTCGTTGTTTTCCAAACAAGCCCATCGTATTCATCAACCTTTGTGTTGTTTTGTGATTTATAACTCTTCCTTGCTGCAGAAGAGTTATATGTACACGGCGATAACCATAACGCTCTTTATGCCGTTCAAATATGCTTTTGATTTGTTTTTTTACTTCCTCATATTTATCGGGCTTGCAAAAAAGTTTCAGCTGATAATAATAAGTACTTCGCGACATCTTGCCAACAACGAGCAATTCATCTAATGGATATTTGTGCCTCAGTTCAGAGATTATTTTCGCTTGTTCTTTCTTGCTCGTTCGTTGGCAAGAACCAAGGCATTTAATTTTTTTAGGTATTCAATCTCCATTCTAAGCCGCCGGTTTTCGGCGATTAATGGATTCTCTTCTTCCTGAGAGCGTGGCTTTTTCCTGGGACGCCCTTTGCCGGGGCCACAGGCTCTTCCTCGTCGTTCTTCCATAAGACCTTGTATTCCTCCTTCCAAGTATTTTCGTTCCCACAATTTCAACCGATTGGCATACTTGTTTGCTTCGGCTGTTGTTGAAAGATTCCAATGTTTGCGAACAGTCTCAAAATAATTCAAACCATTCTCTAGCTTATCTAATATAGCACAAAGTTTGAATTCTACACTGTACTGACGCTGTTTTTTTTGTTTTTTCCATAAAAAAGTACACCTCAAAAGTTGTGTCCAACTTTTGGGGTGCACTTCATTATCCTCAAGCCATTCTTTTATATCGGAAACTTTTCCAATCTCATCTCTTTTGACTTCATATAAGAACTCATCAATGTAATTCATTTCCGGATTCATCTGAGTCCTTCCTTGCAGAACCGAATTCTTAAAGATACATCAGAGCGCAATCACTACAATTCCGCCAAGACATAACAGAACACCGCAAAGTGCCGGGAATGACAGCTTTTCTTTCAGACGGATCGCTGTGTAAATCATGAAAATCGCAATGGAAATTCCCACGATCATCGGATAGGCGATCGCTCCAACATTGCATTTTGCCAGACGGTCAAGTCCGATAAAGGTGAAAACAAGAGAAAGAACCGTTGCAACCGTCATGACGATCGTGCTGTTAATGCAGCCTTTCCACTGGAAGATCTTTTTGTCGATCAAGCCATGAACGAAAAATGTTGCAAAGATCCCGCCGGAACTCAGGCCCGCACGGAACAATGCTGTCAAAATCCCGCCGGCTTCTTCTTTGATCAGGTAAGATGGCAGATTTGCACAGCTCTGTGTGGCTCCGGCAACAAGAAAACCGAGTACGGTGAAAACGATCCAGATGTAACTGCGTTTCTCGACTTTATTATCATCCTTTTTGCCGAAAACGCCCATTACGATCATGGCAAGAACCAGCATGATCAGCCCCGCGATCCTTGTTTTCGGACAGGGCACGTTGAAAAATATAATCCCCATGAGGAACGGCATCACAAAAGCACTCTGGATCATCGCCCAAACCAATCCGTTGGGACCTTTCTGCATGGCTTTGTTCATCAGGATAAAAGTCAGATAGTTTCCGATCCCGGAAAGGGGAACCGCAATCAGCACCTGATACGGAACGGACATATCGGTCAGAAAGTAAAGCGGAAGCGTCACCGCTGCAAGAACGATTGCGCCAGCTCCCTGGATGAATCCAAGATTCAGGTTTTTCTGTGCCGCGTGACTGATCACTGCGCCCAGAATCACCCACATGATCGCTGTGATAAAAAGAAAAATAATTCCAACTGCCATCTTATAGCTCCTTGTTTTTTATGGTAGAAAGGAGATGATCTCAATTCTTTATCAGGAAGAGATTTCTCCGGGGAGCACATAAGATAGCATAAATTTTCGATTTTTCAAGTCAGAAATGCCAACGCGGATGACGCTGTCTGGAAAAAGTGATCCCGTAATATTTTTGCGGAAGAGATTTTTCAATCAGCAATTTTGTGTGCTTCAGTTTGTATTCACACATCTCCACACTGATACCGTAACGGTAGCCGTAACAGAAAGCGATCCGGTGATTTTCTTTCAGAATCTCCAATGCTGTTTCTGTATTGGAAATTTCAGACAATGCGATTTCCCGCATAGCTTGCAATTTCTCTTTTGCCTGTTCCGGTGAATAGGCTTCCTGCTGGAAAGAATCCCGCAGAATGTAGAACTGTGCCATGGCTTCAGCTGTTCGCAAGAAACATTGGAACAGCCGGCAAATCTGTTTGTGTTCTTTGATTTCTTTCGCAAGATATTTGTCTTCCGGATGGAGAGAAAGTTTTTCCAGAATTTCCATGCCCTCGCTCCAATGAGCTTCCAGTTTCGTGACCGCTTTCATGAAAGATTTCACACCGAACGGTTCAACAAAAGACAGGGTGTTCATGAAGAGCGGACTCCTTCCGTTGCGCCAGTAGAAACTGGGCGGAATGTCTGCAGGAGCATCCGTCGTCAGCAGAAGCGGCTGCGCGGGTCCGATGTAGAACGGCCCTTTGAAATAGCCTGCACTTCCAATGGAAAACGGATGGAAATCTATGGCACGGTCAAATTTTTTCCATGCCTGCATAAGCGTTTGGACATTATCTTCGCCGAAATGCTGGGCTGCAAGTTTTTTCAGAATATTTTTCTGTTCTCCGCCGCTCATCAAACCTGCCAGTTCCTGTGACAAACCCTCGGTATAACCAACAAATTTCCAGTTAAAAACCGCTCCGGCAGAACCCGTTTTGATGATGTTTGCAAATTTCCGTTCCCATCTGGTCATGGCGGGAACATACTGCAGCGAACAATATTCCAGCGGTGTTCCGCTTTCGCATTTCGCCATCATCTTCATCTTGCGTTTCTGCACGATAGCAGTCTGCGCTTTGTACGGAGAAGAAGGACCGACACAGGTGAAAGAATAATCAAAATAGGTTCCTTCTGCACCTTCCAGCTGGAAATCGTCTCCGGTATCAAAGTTTGCCATGACGGTGCAATCTTTAGAGAGACAGGAGACAAATTTTTCGCCGAGGACATCGGACCAGGCATGGATCCCATAGTTCCAAACAATAAATTCCGCTTCGGGGGAAACTTCTTTTACGCCTGCTGCTATCATATTGAACATGTCGGCAACGCTGCGCTCCGGTTCAAGATCACGGCAGCGCGGACACTCACATCTTCCGTCAGGAGTCTGGGCGCAGGCTGTATGACAATGGAGCCAGCCTTCACAACCGGCGATCATCAGCAAGCCGCCCAAGCCGGGAACCTCACGGAAGAGCCGTGCAGCCTGTTCCGTATAGAACCGGCGTACAAGATCATGAGAACAGCAGCAGACATAAAGATTATCTGTTCCGACGAGACGGCTTCCCCGGATTTCCGGGTGATTCTGAAACGCCGGGTGATCTCCTTTGACCGGTTCCAGATAATAGGAAAGATAAACGTCCAAGCCGAATCGCTCCGCACAGACAACGATCTTCCGCAGTGTTTCCAGATTCTCTCCTGCTTTCGGATTGTCAAATTCACTCAGCAGATCAGACTTTGCAAACAGCATCATCTGCAGATTCAAATGGAATCCGCTGTACAACGTCCGGGCTAGCCGTTTGAGGTAATTTTCATGATATGCAGTGGGATAATCCATCTCATTGGTCATGAAAGTGCTGAATGCAAGATAAGCCACTGCCGGGGAAAGATCTTTTGCTGAATCGAACGTTCCTTTCATCAGGAATGGAGCCCGGCGCAGGCGCATCATTGCCTGCAGCCGGAACAATGCTCTCGCTGCGCCGCGGGGCGTTTCCGCTGTGACCGTTACCCCGTTTTTACCAATGGATATGGTGTATTTCAAACTTTTTCCGCTTTTCTTTCTGCTGGAAACTTTCAGAAAACAGGTGTTTCCCTCAAATGTCTCTCCCAGAGAATAGCGGTAAAACGCTTTCAAATCTTCCAGTGCGTTAAGGACAACTTCTTCCTGACAGGATGACTCAACGGTGATCCCGGAGAAAAGAATTTCATTTCCCTTTTTCTTTGCATTTTTATTCCGGAGAAAAACATGACCTTCGTCCGTCATCTCCCGATAATTTTCCACCGTAAACGGCGCAGCTTGTTCATTCAGCATTTTCAGTATTCCACTTTCAGGAAATAAGTAGCGACTTCATCGACTTCAAACGTTATCTGATCGGTGTTTTCCCAGACTTTTCCGGTGTAAAGTTCCGTGACCTTTGCCGCTTTCCGGGGCAGGTTGACGGTGATCGGTTCAAAACCAATGGTGTGGACGCAGACGAATCTGCTGGTTGCCCGGATCGCTGCGGGACGGCTGCTCCAGATGTGGCAGCCTGCTTTGATCGCCAGATCACGCATGACATTTTCATTGATGACCTTGTCGGTACGGAACGCGTAGGCAGATTTCCAATCGCCCATGTCTCTGGTCGGAACTCCATCGGTTCCATAGGGAATACCGCAAACTTTTTCCACATTTTCCGGATTCCATTTTCCATCTTTATCAATGACCGGACCGTAAATCCAAAGAACGGTTCTGCCTGAATTGAGAACTTTCTCTTTGAGCAGAGCCATTTTTTCATCGGTGAGCTGGAATTCGTGACAGAGAACGATCAGCTTGTACTGAGTCATATCCATCTTTTTCAGGTCATTCAGAGAACAGACATCATAAGGAATACCGCATTTTCCGAGGGCTCTACGCGGGTACGCATGGAAGGTTCCAGCCCGTTCATTCATGTCATTGATCAGATAAAGATTTTCCGGATCATAAACGACCAGTGCTTCTTCGATGGATTTACCCGGATCATGGATTTCCTGTTTGTAAATTTCATGACTCTTTGTGAGTCCTTCATAGACTTCCTCGTGCTGATAGAATCCGCCCCACATATCGAACCACCAGAGGGAATCTCCCTGCATCAGAGCCATGGAGGAATCACGCTTGATCCCTTCCGCTGTACGCTTGGGGGAGGTCCAGCCGTTTCCGCCGCCGAAGGTGAAGTTTTTGGCAAGTTCCTTCCCGTCTGTTTTCTTTGACCAGGTCACTTCATCATCAACTTTCGGGGCTGGCAGGGTGCAGCAGTCTGACATCACACGGTTATAACACCAGACTTTCTGGTCAAATTCCTGAAGCATCCGTTTTCCGGCAAGTTCGATGGTTTTGTGAACGGTTGCACTTACACTTCCCTCTCCGATGCTGTTCTGGATCACAGGAGCAATCACAAAGTCAATGTCAGGATTCTGCAGCAGTTTTTCGTATGCCAGATGACATGCGCTCATGCTCCATGACATCATGCAGTAGCCGAAGAAGCAGCCCAGTTCCACATCAGCCGGGATCACGGTTCTTGCTTCTTTCATGAAGTAACTGACGGTTTCCACATTGAGTTCAGCACAGAACCGGAGATAATCGATCACATCCTGATCTTTTTCCGGAGAACGGAACAAGCCAAATCCATTGGGGAACACACTTTCATAGGCTCCGCCGGTGGGATCGTTTCCGTTGTAATAACTTCCGGTATCTTTGAAATCTGTACAGAAATCGTAAGAACCGGAGTCGCGGCGCATGCGTCCGGGAATATCGGTCATTTCCTTTCCGTTGGCTTTCTGCCATTTCCGGAACGCATCGAGTTTGTAAATACTCTCTTCGGAACGGGAACGGTCGTGCCACTCTGTCGCGCCGCCGCAGCCGAGAACATAGCCCTCAATGCGGTCACCATACTTCTTCTGGGCATGTTCCATGACGATCCGCATATATTCAGCGGTGTCTTTCCGCCAGAGTTCGCTGGCACTGATCTTTCCCAGTTCATAGAAAGAGTCGTAACGAACCCCGAACGCGCCAAGATAACGTGTCCACCAGTGAGGCGTATTCAAATCCAACATGACGAGGAAACGGGCATCGGGGACGACAGAAATCACATCATCCAGCTGTTTGTCGAAGGCATCCAGATCATAAACCCCGTTCCATTTCCAGACGTTGGGGTACTTGGTGTAGTGGAACCCGAGAGAGTTCGCGGTGTTGGATATCATTACGTTATGAACGTTGACCCCGACTTGAGTTTTGAATCTTTTTCTTGCTTCCAGTTCGGGCCAGAAAGAACGGTAGGCGTAATATTGTTTTTTTGTTTCGCGCATTTTTTTATCCTTTTTTATAGCGTTTTCAGAAGGACTCGTCACCCCAGAAGGGTTTGAACGCAAGTCCTTTGTTGTTACTCGTGATGTAGGACCAGGTGTACGGTCTCGGGGATGTATAAATATCCAGAGATGTTCTTGTGGGATATGTGTTCTGCATGTACTGCACATTTCCCGCAATCATCAGCATGTTGAAACCGTTTCCGTGTGCATTGTAAAATGTCTGTGCACTGTATCTTGCTTTTGGAGAAGATGTTGAATCTGCCATGGCAAAAACATTTGTAGGCTGCAGAATTCTGGAAAGTTTTTTGCTGTCAGTGGAAACATTATTGAGAATGACAGAGGTTCCAAAGGGGAAAACATGTTCGTTGGCACAGTAGCTGTACGGAAATGATGTGGAACCATCCCACAATGTCGACCATGAGTTGATAGGAGTGTATCCGTTTCTTGTGATAAATACCGGGCAGACGACGATGTTATCTTTTTTTCCGGGTTTGACTTTCAATTCGTTCATGATGGAAACATGCACGTCTCCATGGTATTTTTCAGAGGCGATAAACCTTGTTTTCGGCAAAGTGTCATCATTGCTTCCGGCATACATGGCGAGCCCCATTCCGAGCTGCTTCATATTTCCGGAACAGCTGGAGGTCATTGCTTTTTCACGGGATTTGTTCAAAGCGGGAAGAAGCATTCCGGCGAGAATTGCGATGATTGCAATCACAACCAGAAGTTCAATCAGGGTAAAACTCTTCTTGTTCATTCCTGAAAATTTCATTTATATCTCTCCTTCATTGATGTTGGTTTGTACGGGAGAATTTTACTCTCTCCCGTACTATATACCCATCAGTCAGCTTTTTCAAATCTGAGACAGTCAACAAATGTCTTATCCTCAGGATTTTTATGCCATTTTCTCTGGAACATGACTGCTCCGGTGACCAATGACATGTCAGAATCGAATGAAGCTGTTCCGACTTCAAAATCCACATATTTTTTGCCGCGGACGGCGTTTGCCGGGACACTCTTTCCGATCACCCGTTTTTTCGCTTTCCAGCTGTGAACGGTGAAAGAGAAATTATCTGCATTTTTCGCTTCGAGTCTGGTGCGGACGATCAGCTTCAGTTTGCCTTTCGGGAAACATTTCGGGAACGGATAGGAGAGATACCAGGAGTATTTTCCGATCTGCATTCCGGCAAAACCGTCACTTGCAGCCGGATCCTTGACCTGGAATGTTGCCTGATTCTTCCAGAGATACTTGAAGTCCTTATCCTGAATGGTAAACGGCGTGATGAAGATTTTTCCGTAGCTGTCCATTCCCTTGTTGCCGCTGACGGTATAGGTGGGCTGCCAGCAGGAGACGTGCCACTTTTTACCATCATGGCGCATCCGGAAGAAGTCGCAGCTCATGATGTTGTTTTTGAGCGGCAGTCTGTCTCGCGGAATGGCGATGTAAAGGGTCCAGTCTTTGTCTGTGGGGATGGAGACGGATCTTGAGTTGAAGTCATAATCGTTCTGCCGCATGCTGTCGTTAATGTTCTGATAGATCTGTCCGACAGGCTTGGAACCGGCTTTCGGTCCGTGGGCATAATGATACATCGGATAAACGGAACCATCGGTGAAGAAGAACTCGACATTTTCGGTCCAGAGTCCTTCGTTCAGCCAGGGCTTGCGGGCATCATGATACTTGAAGTAGATATATTTGGAGTCTGCCGCGACCTGAAGAGTTGAGGTGCTGCCGACATCGTTTCCGTTGATATCAAGCCATTTTTCTGTCTTGTATGCCTTGCTCCAATCCACTTTCATGGGATCGCCGTTTGCGCCGTCTGCAACGGGGTGAAGCAGCATGCTGCGGGGCGGAACCTGCTTCTGTCTGAGATAGAGATCGTGTTCGCGTCTGCCCTCCAGAGCGGGCTGCCATGCAGTTTTGATAAAGCGGTTGAGACGTTCTCTTTCTTCCGGTGTCCGGACCAGAGTCTTTGCCTTTTCGATGAGTGCATTCAGCTTTTTGATCCGTTCGTGAGAACCGAGATTGTAGTTGAGTTCCCGAGTCCAGAGATTGGTACTCCACCAGGGGCTGAAGACACGACCATTGGGACCGTAAGCAACATAGGGATCTTTCTTCCAGTCTTTGGGGATAATGGAACCGGACCATGCGGCATCCTGAATGATGCGGTAAAGCTGCAGCATGGGAGTTCCGGCTGCTCCGTAGTAGTCGCTGAAGAACTTCGCGATCAGCTTATCCGGGTTGATGGAAGGATCGTATGCCATTTTTGCAACGATGTATGCTTCCAGATAGTTTGCGGGCATTTTGCACTCTGCAAAAACACCTTTGATACCATCTTTGTTGAATCGCTGCATCTGCTTCGCCATCTGCCAGGGATAGAAGAGGGGGAAGGGCTTGTAACCGCCATAATGAACTCCGGCATCATGCTGTGGACCATAGACATAAAGCCAGAGGGTCAGCGGAGCTTTTCCTTTCAGAGCTTTTACCCACTTTTCATAGTTTTTCATACTTTGGTTATAAATAGCGGGATGCCACCAGGCATAGTTGGTGAGACACAGTTCCACGGAAACATTATCATCGATTTTAACTCCTTCCGGGAAAGGGAGAGTCTCCCCGTAAGCCAAGGTTGCAAAGCCGATATTTGCCTTGGGATCAATTTCTTTTGCCCGTCTTGTTATGGCATTTATAAAACTGAATTTTGTATTGGAGAAGCTGTCTCCGTCAACAAGTTTCTGACATGCAGCACATTTGCAGAACATGCCGGAATCGTTTCCTTCATAGGGATAGAAATAGGGCTTTCCGGGGAAACGGGGCATAAGATTTCTTTCGGGTGAGGAAGAACCTGCCTTGTTCATCCATCCGCCAAGCACATTTTTGCCGTGGTAATAGGTCAAACCTTCCCGTGCATAATAATCAATGGTTCCGGGATTTGTATAACAAAGCTGGGGAGGCAGGTTGATATCACCGGGATATTTGCTTTCCAGAAAGAAGCCGCAGGATGCGCCTTTGCCTTCATAGCCGCGGGCGAAAAGTTCCGGACGTTTTCCTTTGAATGCAGCAGAAAGTTTGGGGTGCTTTGCCTTGCCCCAATGAGTAAAATAGATACTGTAGGTATTGTGGTTGACTTTTGCGTAAGTCACGCTTGCGCGCCAGCGGAGTTTCCAGAGAAACTGATCCCGCTGGGTAAGTCTGATCGTATGCTGCCGGATAAAATCATCATAAAAATCGCGGAATCCATCCATACCGGGAACGAAATCGCGGTTTTTGACGGTCACGCGCAGTGTGGAACGCTTTTTATATGTGGTATCATTGGGTGCAAGACCGTAAAAATGAACATCGCAGTAATCTTCCAGAAAATCATAAACTGCAAAGAGAGAACCTTTCCAGTGGTAATCGACTGAGGGGAATGTTCCGGGCTTCTTGTAATCCACTTTGCCATAGTCTGCAGTATCACCGCCGGTGATAAGGATCCTGTTGGGAGAAAAACGGATCCGTGTGGCTTCTTCCTTGATGTCACCGTTTTCGCCGCCGATCTTGATGACCAGCTTTCCGGCTGGAGCCTCTGTCACAATGGGAAGTTCTGCGCCGGTGATGAGCTTGACATGGTACTGAAGCTCAAAGGCTCCCATCTGGGCACTTCTTGTCGCCTTTTTGTCCAGCAGGATCACTGCTTGCGGGATTCCTGCCTTGACCAGGGTTACTTCTGCCGCATGAATGACTGCTGCCGCGCAGACAAACATCGCCGCTAGAAGTACGGTTAGTTGTTTTTTCAGCATTTTCTGCTCCTTTCCTGTTATTTAATGAAACGTTTCATATTTTTGCAAAAAAAAATTGATTTCTGCATTTTATCTGCTATATTATATATCAGAAGTTGCGATTTGGCAAGTGGCTGAAATAAAAAAATTGAATTTTTTCTTGAAGAAAGGCTGGCTGCAGCATGGAAAAACGAATGACGATCAAAGATATTGCACGGCTCGCTGGCGTTTCTGTCGGTGCTGTCAGTACGGCGTTCTCAAAAAAAAGTTCCAATGTTCATCTCTCTGAAAAAACACGGGAGAAAATCTTCCGTATTGCACAGGAATATCATTATATCCCGAGCATTACCGCGCGTTCCATGCAGTCGCAGAAATCTTATCTGCTGGGATTTTTCTACCGCTCAAACAACCCGTTTCTTCAAACAAACCTCCTTAAAGGGATCAAAAAAGTCTGCTATGAACATGACTATGATATCATCGTCTATCCCTGCGATACGCTGGAAGAAGAGGCGCATAATCTGCAAACGCCCCATGTCAATCAGCTGGACGGGATCATAACAACGCCCATTATCGAAGACGGCAAGACGAACGAGTTGCTCTATCGTTCCCTTTTGGAACGGGGGATTCCGCTGATTCAGCTGTTTGCGGATCTCTGGGCAGACCTTCCGTTTATCGGGCGCGATTACAGGCAGATCGGCAGCAATGCAGTCAATCTTCTCTATAAAAACGGACACAGTCATATTGCGATGATGGCGTTCGCCAACTATACGGACCGCCGGACCGGTTTGAACAATGCTATGATGGTGGAGGGGGTGCAGAATGCCGCTGATTCTCTGGGGCTGGAACTGGAACTTTTGACGATCGGAAATGATGCTTCGCGGGAGGAGTATATTCGGGAGGCAGACCGGGAAGCGGAAAAATTGATCCGCATGTCCCGCCGTCCGACGGCATTGATCACCGCGTCCGGCTTGCTTGCTTACGGTGCATATACTTGCATAACGCGGAACGGGATCAAAGTTCCTTCTGAAATATCTCTGCTTGCCTGCGGAGATGATATCGAACAGTTTTCCCAGATCGCACCGAATCTTTCTTATTTCCCTGTACAGCTGGAAGAAATCGGAATGGCAAGCGCAAGATTTTGTCTGGAAAAAGGATCCGGAGTCTCCTTGAAACAATATTTTACTTCCTCTGTCTGTAAAGGTAATACGATTTCTGCTGCAGGAAAATTATCAAAAAAATAAAATGACAGCTTGAAACGTGATCTTCTCTGTGATATAATACAGAAGAGAATCTCTGCTTCGATAGAAAAACTGTAAAAATGAAAGGTCGAAAAAATGAGGGAAATCAAAGTTTTGTTCACTTTGCTTTGCGGATTGATGCTGTCATCAGTCTGTCTTGCAAACTCCGCCGCTGAAAATTTCAGAAATGCAACCCGTTACATTGATCCCAACGGCGAAATGTATTTGTACACCAATACGGTGGGAATCGAAAAGCTTGTCAATGAGATGCTTCCCGCAACAGTCAAAATTTTCACTCAGGGTGATCCCCAGGCTGCAGCAATCGCGGATCCTACTGTCAAAGCAGTTCTGAACCTTTTGAACGTCAAAGCATTCAGAGCCGTTGCTTTTAGTTCTGTCGAAGCGGAAAAAGATCTTTATATCAGCAAAGAATTTGTTCTTTTCGACAGAAATGCCAAGAGTATTTTCATTGATCCGACAGCAAAGAACAAACCCTTGAACTGGGCTGCTCTCCCTGCTGATACCCGTATTGCGTTCAGAATGAATCTTAATCTTGCCTACATCTGGAAACTCGTGAAAAAAGAAGTTGCGGCAACACCCTGGTATAAACAGTTCGGCGAAATCATTGAACATCCGGAACTGAACCTTGTTCTCAATAACTTCCACGGTGATATTGAGCTTCTCGTGACCGGAACCTCTTTGAACGATGTTGCTTGCTTTGCATCGATCCCGGACAATAACGGTCATATTGCAGCGGCAGTCAAAAAAGCGGTCGGTGATCAGGTCAAAAACAATACTGTTGTGATTCCGATGGGACCTTCTTTCACGATCACCGTGAAATTCATGCCCGGAAAGATCGTTGCATATACTTCTCCGAAGCTTCTTGCTCCTCCGAAGAAAACGCTTGCGTCTCTGCCCCGGTATCAGAAAATGGCAAAGTATCTGCCCGCAAACGGCACGGATTATTTTGTTCTTGACATTCCGGAAGAAGTGATCATTCTCTTGAAAGCTGAATTTAAAAAACAACCCGAAATAGTCAAGCTGATCGACCTTTTCTTGAAGCCGGTCTCCATTGCATCTGTCGGTGTCGCTCAGCAGGATGGTTATCGTACCGTGGCAGCTTCCAATATTTCTTTTGCTCAGGTTGGACAGGTTATTCAGTGCGGCGGAACAACGTTTCCTGTCATTGCAGCAATGCTTCTTCCTGCATTGGATTCTGCCAGAGACCGTGCCCGTGCGGCCAACTGCCTGAACTGTCTGAAACGGCTCGGCATAGGAATCAACCTGTATGCTTCAGACAATAATGATTATCTTCCCGCAGATTTGAAGGTTATTGTCCAGAAGGCATACCTCTCTCCTGAGGTTTTGAAACATCTTGTCTATATCGGACCTTACGAAAAGACAAAATTGGGGCAGATTCAAAATCCGTCCCGGTATCCCATTGCGATCTGCAAGCGTGATGGTCACCATGATGGTAAAACGATCAATGTTCTTCTTCTGGATGGTCATGTGGAAACCCATAAGACCTCAGAAAGTCCTGTTTTGTTCCTGACCCGGATATATAATTTGAAAACAAAGGATGTTGAACGGATCACCCGGCGTTTGGAAGAAGCTCAGTAAGCTCATCCTGACTGCTGAAAATTTTCAGGGCTGCTGCGAGAAAAATTAATTGCAGCAGCCCTTTTATTATTGCATATGCTGAAGTTTTTCCGGGGAGAACTCATTCAACGATACAGGCGAACAGTTCCCGGTATCTTATAGAATTGCGGTAGAGACATTGCCATATATCCAGATTGGAACGGACCCGTTCTGCATCGCCCTGGATTTGCGGATCCGCATCTTCCATGATGATTAGCACCGAATCCCTGTCAGACGGCAGGTATTCATCCCATTCCACCGGAACCGTATGGTATCTGCCATCATTGCCATAGACCGAGATATAGTCGACTCGCGGTTCTTTTTTGAATCCGCTTGAATGGACCGCTACTTTTGTGGAGCCGTCCGGCAAATCTTCCAAAACATGAGTTTTCATGATCGTTTCCGTATTGCATTCCGGATTGGCGAGTTCCGAATCACCGTAATAATTCGCTATCGCTTCGTGTTCCCAGAAAGATGCCTTGTTATGATAACTGCAATCGGTTTCTGCCGCGCTTCTGCTGTGCTGATAGAGGGGGATCGTCAGCAGCGGAGCAAACGCGAAATAGAAAGATTTGAAGAACGCTCTGTTGTAGGAGAGAAAGAGTTCTTTTGCATCTTTGAGGGAGTAATGATGGAACCGTTCCGGGAGTGTCTGGAATCCAAGCTCATCCAGATGATTGGCGCGGATCATGTTCATTTTTTCGATTTTGAAGAATGAGAAATCATCGCCGTATCCGATTTCCTTATCATTCAGAAGCTGTACCATCTGCTGCTGGGCAAGAGGTGTGAAAAGAAGGCGGAACTCTACTTCATTATTGCGGTTGATCGCGTGGAAAAGCAGCTCAAATTCCTCGTTGTTCATCATAGTGAAGTCCAGATCATCATCCAGATTCCGGGAGAGTTTTCTCAGTTTGCTGAGCTCCATTTTTTTCCCGATCGCAGCGAAGAATCCGTTTCCGCTGCCGGAATGTTCCGAGGGTTCTCTTCCGAAAGAGAGATTCGGTGCAGCTTCATGCCCGAAGAGCAGGAACTTATCGCTGTAGAAAACAGGGATCGGCTTTTCTACAGTTGCGACAAGCGTCTGGCTTTTTGTGACAGATCTCATTTTTCCATCTGAACCGCGCTCCCGTTCTGTCCAGAAAATGGTTTTTGTACCTGTATAAACTTTTGTTTCCCAGTGCATTTCTTTCATTTCCGCAAACACGAACGGATTCCCGTAGAGTTCTCCGCTGTGTGCATAGACAACGGAACGTTCCTCATTGTAATCGTCATTCCATCCGAACGCCTTTTTCATATCAATGAGGCGGTTTGCTGTGAAGTAGGGATCGAATTTGAACTGCGGACAGATTTTCTGAATGAGTTTTGTTGTGATATCCCAGGGATAGAGATCGTTCAGGGGGCGCATCTGATCCCACGCTTTTTGCGTCAGATTTGAGATTTCAGCCTCCAGCGCGGCAACGAGCGAGGAATATTTTTTGTGCAGCGGAAGAATAATTCCAAACAGCAGAGCAGTGCAGACGAACATCAGTGCGATACCGATGAAGCCCTGTTTTGTCAAACCGTTTCCGGCTTTGAGATCCAGTATCAGCATAAAGATGCCGACAATCGGCAGAACGATCATGATGATAATACATACGAGCCAGAAATTCCGTTTCAGATCCAGCCTGTTTTTCTCTTTGGTTTTCTGTTCGATCTGCGTTACAGTTGCATGGTTTTCCGCCTCATTGACACCGGATTTTTTCAAAAGACGGTTAAATTCCTCCTCAGTCAGCTGAGCAAAATTTTCTTCCAGTTCATCCCTGTAACGGGTCCTTGGTTCATAGATGTCTTCAATCAAAAGAAGGTCTCCCTTGCTCTGGCTTTCGTTTCAGCGGATGCGGAGAATGGAATTCTGGTTGTATAACCTGCGCGGGCGGCAACGATCATTTTTGTGGGCCAGCAGAAAAGGTCTGTGTTCCACTGATTGACGGTGTCGTTATAAAGAGTCCGCGCGGCGGTGATCTCTCTCTGCAGATAATTGTTCTGCCGCATGGCTTCAGCGATTGCTTCGTGAGCCTTGAGTTCCGGATAAGCTTCCACCTGGGGGAAGAGCCGTCCGAATGCGCTGTCGATCTGGTTTGCAACGGCATTCCGTTCTTCATCCGGCAAAACTCCGCCGCGGAATGCCGCGACTGATTTCATGATATCTTTATCAAGATCAATTGCTTTTGCGACAAGGGGGGCAAGGTTCTGCAGGATCTGCACGCGCTGCTCCAGATAATTGTCGATCTGGGAAGCATCTGCCTGAATTTTCTGCTGTAATTTCCGGAAATAATTGGCAGCACCGGTCTTCATGAAAAGAAAAATCAATCCCGGCAGGATCCCGCAGACCCAGAGCGCGATTTCAAAAATCACGGAACCAACGCCGATTTTGACCGGCAGCTGTTTTTCAATCACGTTCACATCACGTCCTGCAGCATTCACCGGACCCGTCAATTCATCTAATTCATTTGCCATAGTTCTGCCTCCTTATTTTGTCTTCTTTGGATAACCTACACGTTTCTGATAACTTGTCAAGCAGCATTGCAGTTTTTTTTCAAAAAAATATGACTTTAGGGATCGGGAGGTTGAAAAAATCAAAAGAAATGATATATTGAAGAGTTTTTGAAACTGGCACCGGGAGAAATGATGATTCGTTTTATATTTCTGTTCATGGTACTTTTTACAGCTGCAGTAAATGCGGGAGGAAACATGGATGACCGTTTGAAAAAACAATTTACTGAAGCCATTGAAACCGGTGATATCCTGAGCCTCTGCCGGAACCGGGAATCATGGTGCATCCCCTTTTTTGCTTTCGGCGGAGATTGGTTCTGGGAGACGGTCTCCTGCCGCGAATGGAAACTGCAGAAAAGTAAAATCAACAACAACTGGCGGATTGTTGACCCCAACGGGATCCGTAGAGCAAGGGGGGACTCTGCACACGGGCTGGATGAATTTTTTCGCGGACACCCCATTTCTCTGGATGAAAATTACCGTTTGGAGGGAAACCGTTTCTACCGTTATTCCGGAACGAACGGCGAGACCGTTGTTCTGATCCACGGCTGGAACGTCCGCAGTTACTATGTCAGCCGCATGGCTGTTTTTCTTCAGTCAAAAGGCTACAATGTTCTGAACTATGATTATGCTACTTCCGAGCTGGATATTGCCGGACACGCCAGACAGTTTCTGGAATTGTACCGGGCTGAAAACATACAGGGGAAAGTCCATTTCGTGACCCACAGCATGGGGGCACTGGTGATCCGTTATGTGCTGGCATCCATGACAGAACAGGAGTGCCGTCAGATTGATTCTGTTATCATGATGGGACCCCCGAACGGCGGCTCCGGGCTTGCGGTGATCGGAAAACCGGGATTTGTGAGAAAGTACAACCGTTCTCTGGGCGATATGGCTCCGGGCTCTCCTGCATTGAAGATCCCGCGTCCGGTTTATTATCCGCCTGTGGGAATCATTGCCGCAAGCAATGACGGAAAAGTTTCGTTCAAAAGTACAACTCTTCCGGATGATATTCCGTTCCAGCGCACAACTGTCAGGAGCAATCATCCGGATCTGCGTTTCCCGAAAATCACCGGAGAAGCGATTCTCAGATTTTTCAACAGAAAAGTGTTCTTCTGATTATTCAGAGTGCCTCGTAGAGTTCCACAACTTTTTTGCAGCGTTCATGGGCATCTGCAAGGAACTCTCTGATCTTTTCTTCCGGCTGTGCCGCTTTGAGTTCCGGATTAAAGAACGGTGTGTTTCTCATGGAAAGTTCAAAGCTCAAAGGACGTCCGGTTTTGCTGTAGGAGGATTCCTTGAGCAGCTTTGCGATTCCGTTCCAGTCAATGGTCCCGTAGAAGGGCGGCTGGTGAAGATCTCCGCTTCCGTCATTGTCATGCAGATGCAGGGCTTCGATCCGGGCCTTTACATCCCAAATCAGCTTGAGACCTTTCTGTTCCGCCATATTGGCATGCCCGGAATCGAAAGTGACCCCGATCCATTCAGCGGGAAACTCTTTCAAGTATGACGGAAGAACTTCAAAGGTATCTGCGGGAAGGTTTTCCAGAGCGATTTTTACATTGTACTCTTCCATTGCGGGGATCAGATCATCAAGAGTCCGCATCATCGCCTCGATCCGTCCGGGGATGAGTTTCTTTGTCTCTCCGTCATAATACTCGTTGTAGTAGGGCGGGTGCATCATCAGCACGCCTTCGCCTTCCATTTCTGCAAGCATCTGCATCCGGTTGATGGCAAGTTCCACCCCGGCTTTCCGCTGATACTCAACAGTGGAGAACCAGTTTTTTTCCTGTCCGGCGGAACCGTGGATATCCAGCAGTGTGAGCCCGTGACGTTTGAAGACTTTTTTATATTCGTTGATTTCGCTGAGGCTGTACATGAAATCTGTGTTCCAGTGATGGCACCAGTGAACGTGCGTGAATCCTGCTTCCGCCATCATGCGGAGGTATTTTTCAGGTTGTCCGGTTCCTTCGAGATAATCAGTGTTGAGTGCGATTTTCATATAATCTCCTTTTGGTTTGAACAGACTTAACGGAAAAGTCCGCACAGTCCGATAATGAAAAATGCTGCTGCAATAATGGAAAGAATAATCCGTCTCCGGTAGATCTTTCTTCCCTGAACCACTCTTCCGCTGATCTGCTGAAACGCTCCGATGCGCAAATAATTGGTCATCGCCTGGCGTTTATGGCTGTTCTTGGAGTAGTCTACGATCGGATATCTCGGTTTCATTGTCAGAATGCCACCTTCCAGGCAAGGACGAACGCAACGCCCAGTAAGACTGTACAGAAAAGCAATGCAAGAAAGAGAGGGAAGAAGAAGGCAAAGCCTTTTTTCATGATGTCGCTGTTGGGGATCTCTGTCAAATCAACGCTTGCCCGCTGTTCCGCTGCTGTACCGGAATTGCTTTTTGAAGCATCCATTTTCTTGGTGAGACGGATTGTTTCGAGCCGCATAAGTTCCAGTGCTCGGAGTTTTTTTGTAAGGATCCTGTCCGGTTCCTGTTCTTCTTTTCCGGGCAGGGTGATTTCATCCAGTTCTTTTTTGAGTTTTGCGACCAGATCGGAAGTTTGGGTCAACTCCTGTTCCCGGATTTTCAGGACTTCCGCTTCTGCCTGATATTCGGAGAGCATGCTTTCCACGCGGATTTCCAGATCATGATGCATCCGGTTGAATTCGATGATCCGTTCCTGAGAAAGTTCCTGTTTTGCCGTCTGAGCGTTTTGTACGCCGGGGATATTCTGCTGAGCCGGCACTTCGGGGACCCCGGGCAGGGGCTGCTTGCTTGCCTGAGCGATTTTATCGTTGATTTTATACAAACTGTTGGTCAAACTGGTGGCATCTCTTCCCATATTCGGAACTCCGGACTTTTGAAATTACCTCATAAATCATGTTTTCGGTTTAATATAGCATGGTTTGGGAAATGTTCAATCAAATATTTTCCCATTTTTTTTGCATAACGCTGTTTTTCAGGAAAAAAACGTTTGAAAAAATATCTAAAGAGTGGTAAATTACCAATGTCAGAAAGAAAAGTTTTCCGGATGTGTAAATCCGGGGAACAGCAACATACAAAAAAATGGAAAGGTCTTCCGGAAAATGAATATGGATTTTGTGGAAAATGGCGGAGTTGTCTCCCCGGCTGGTTTTCAGGCTGCCGGGATCGCATGCGGATTGAAACGGAACAAGGCTGCGGACCTTGCACTGCTGAAGTCGGACTGTCCCTGTAATTTTGCCGGAACATTTACCACGAACCTGTTTCCTGCAGCTCCGGTCCAGCTCTGCAAAGAACGCGTCCTGAACCAGAAAACCGTCCGTGCTGTCGTTGTGAACAGCGGCGTTGCAAACGCATGTGTCGGATTGGGCGGTTATGATGATGCAGTGAAAATGTGCGAAATCACTGCCCGTGAATTAGGCGTAGCTCCCGAAGAAGTGATGGTTTCCTCCACCGGAAGAATCGGAAACCGTCTCCCCATGGACATCATCGAAAAGGGGATCGGCATGGCGGCAAAAGAGCTTTCCTATGAAGGCGGAGCCGCTGCAGCAAGAGCGATCATGACTACCGATACCCGCCCGAAAGAGTTGGCTGTTTCTTTCCTCGTCGATGGTAAGAAAGTGACCATCGGCGGAATGTGCAAAGGTGCCGGAATGATTGCTCCTCTCATGGCAGTTCCCCATGCGACCATGCTCTGCTATATCACCACCGATGCAGAAGTCTCCAACGAAACCCTTTCCGCAATGCTGGGCGAATCTGTTTCCGAATCCTTCAACCGTGTGAATGTCGACGGTGATATGAGCACCAATGACACGGTTCTGATCCTTGCCAACGGTGCTTCCGGGGTAAAGATCGAAGCCGGAACATCAGCAGCTGAAAGTTTCCGTTCCGCACTGGATATCGTGACCGTCACCCTCGCCAGAGCGATTGCGATGGATGGGGAAGGCGCAACAAAATTCGTGAGTGTGGAAGTCGCCGGAGCCGCAAACGATAAGGAAGCTGAATATTGTGCCCGTACCATTGCAAACTCCATGCTTTGCAAGACCGCATGGTTCGGCTGCGATCCCAACTGGGGACGTGTTCTTGCCGCTGCCGGAAGATCCGGGGCAGCGTTCTCTCCGGAAAATGTCTCTCTTGATTACGATGATATGCCGGTCGTCCGCAACGGTGTGGATGCGGGAACCCCGGAATCTGAACTCTGCGAAGTCATGAACCGGAATGAGTTCACCATTCACCTGAATCTGGGCGAAGGAAACGGAACATTCACAGTCTGGACCTGTGATATCTCTCATGAATATGTAACGATTAACGCAGATTATCATACCTGATCCAACAGAAAGGAATTTAGCAATATGCAAGCAATGGACAAAGCAGAAGTGCTGAATGAAGCACTTCCTTATATTCAGGCGTTCCGTGACCAGATCGTTGTGGTCAAATTCGGCGGTAGTGCCATGGAAGATCCCCAGCTCACTCTGAAGACCATGCGCGATATCGTGCTGCTGGAAGCCATCGGCATGAAGCCGGTCGTTGTTCACGGCGGCGGCAAAGCGATCACCGCACGCCTGAAAGAATTGAACATCGAAACAGTCTTCGTCAACGGTCTCCGCAAAACCTGTGACAAGACAATCGCTGTTGTGGATGATGTTCTGCACAATCAGACAAACCGTCATCTTGTTTCCGGTATTCTCGGCGCAGGCGGAAAGGGAACTCAGATCTCCGGAAAGAAGATCCTCCGCGCCAAACGTCTGACTTCCAAAGATCCCCAGACCGGCGAAGAACTTGATATCGGTTTCGTTGGCGGCATTATTGCTGTCGACACCGCTCCGGTGCTGGATGCGCTCCGTCACAATTTCATCCCCGTGATCGTTCCCCTGGCAACCGACTTCTATGGACAGCCCTACAATGTGAACGCAGATATGGCTGCCTGTGATATTGCCAAAGCTCTGAAAGCAAGAAAGCTGATGTTCCTGAGCGATGTCCCCGGTATCCTGCGCGATCCGAAAGATGAATCAACTCTTATCTCCTCCATCAAGATCGCAGATGTCCCCGGACTGATTGCCGATGGCGTTCTCTCCGGCGGAATGCTCCCCAAGATCAACAGCTCTGTCGAGGCACTCGAAAACGGTGTCGGCGAAGTTCACATGATCGACGGAAGAGTGGAACACTCTCTGCTGCTTGAGATCTTCACAGATCGGGGAATCGGAACCGAAATCGTCAAATCATAAGGAGCTGAAACGATGAAACCCTGGATTGAAAGCCTTCTCTCTTTGCAGTCTCTTGATATGGAACTGCGCGGAATCGAAACAAAGATCGCTACGTTCCCCTCTGAAAAAGCCCGCATTACTGCCGAGGCAAAGGAGTCTGAAGCAAACGTAACTGCAGTCCGCAGTGAATTGCAGAATCTTCAGATGAAGATCAAGAGCGTGGAGGGAAAAGCTGCTGCCGCTCAGGAAGAGGTGCAGAAACTCAGAATTCAATCCGGGTCCATCAAAAAGACCAACGAATATCAGGCGATGATGTCCGTGATCAAATCCAAAGAAGAGGAACAGTCCGCTTTGGAAACGGAAGCTCTGACCATGATGGACGGTGTGGAACCTTTGAAAGCAAAACTGCAGTCCGCTGAAAAACAGCATGCAGTCGTCGTTAAAAATCTCCGCGAAGAGGTCGCTGAACTCAAAGAATATGCGGAAACCTTGAAGCAGAAATATAAAGAGACCCTTTCCTTACGGCAGGCTCATGAACAGAATATCAGTCAGAGTACCCTTGAGATCTATAAAAAACTCATTGCCGATAAGAAAGGGGAAGCTCTTGTCCCTGTGGTCGATGGCGTTTCCTGCGGATTCTGCCGTTTGAAATTGACTCCTCAGACCATCAACAACGCAAAACGGGGCGATATCACTCTCTGCGATAATTGTTCCCGCATGATCTATTGTCCGGATCAGCCCTGATCATGTCTTTGAAATACGTTCACTTTATCGGCTGCGGCGGTGCGGGAACACAGCCGCTGGCTCTGATTTTTCATGAACTGGGATATCTCTGTTCCGGTTCTGATCTGATCGAAAACAACCGTACCGCAGCCCTGAAAGCTGCCGGAGTAACGGTTGCCGCTCCCGGTCACCGGAGAGAAAATCTTCCGGCAGAAGCCAATGCGGAAAATGCTCTTGTGGTTTTCTCTTCCGCTGCAACGGATGAAAATCCGGAAATACAGGAAGCACGCGCCCGCGGGATCCGGACAGTTCGCCGCGGAGAAGCTCTTGCCATCATTGCAGAACGGTTTCCTGTAACTATCGCCGTCGGCGGATCTCACGGAAAAACTTCTGTGACCTCTTCCATCGTTCATATTCTGACCGAACTGGGGCAGGCTCCCGGATATCTGATCGGGGGAAATCTCTGCGGGAATGCCGCATCCGGGACCGCCGGAGCAGGGAAGATTTTTGTTTCCGAAGTCGATGAAAGTGACTCCACGATCGCCTGCTTTCATGCTTCGCTCGGGGTCGTGACCAATGTGGAAGATGACCACAGCTGGAGTGTCGGCGGAGTGGAAAATCTCTTCGCCAGTTTCCGTACATTTGCAGCCAATGCCCGACGGCTATTGTATGTTCCCGGCGAAAATCCGGATCGGCTTTTTCAGGATTTTTCCGCAAAAAGTGCCCGGATGAGTGAGATACCTGCCGCGTTTCAGCAGCGTGCCGGCTGGGGTGGTTTTCAGCGGGAAAATGCTGCAACGGCTGTCAAAGCAGTTTCCATGATCCTGCCGGAGATCCCGATGGAAAAAATCATCGAAGCCATGCTGACATTTCCCGGAGTTGAACGCCGCATGACCTTACGGAAACAGAATGAAAAATATCTTGTGATCGAAGATTATGCACATCATCCGACGGAACTGGCTGCTTCGATCTCAGCGTTCCGCGAAAATTATCCGGATAAACGGCTTGTGATCGTGTTTCAGCCTCACAGATACGCCCGTCTCCAGCGGTATTTTGACGAGTTCAAAACGGTTCTTTCCCGTGCTGACCGCATTTTTATTACGCCTGTGTTTGCTGCATGGACGGCAGATGCACCGGTCAATTCCCATACATTAGCAGAAGCCATCGGAGAAAAAGCGACTGCATTGGATGGTGATTGGGCAGCGATTGGTTCTGCTGTGAAAAAAGAGTTGCGGCAAAACGATGTTGCCGCAGTCATCGGAGCCGGTGACTTGCCGGAGATTTTCCAGTATCTTTGAGACGGCAGAGCCCAGAAGAATGGCGCACCCGCCAAAGATTGACTGGGTTTCTGGGAGTACTGGGATTACTGAGAGTTCTGGGAGCACTGTATTTTTTTCGCCCGGGTGCGCGAAGAAAATGCCTTTCGCAAAACCTTTTCTTTGCCCGTTTTCTCCCAGCATTCCCAGTATTCCCAGTATTCCCAGAACCCGGGCAGACCAGCCTATCCGGCATGTCGGTGTAAAACAGCCCCACCGGGGCGACAGACCATAGCCAGGGGTAAGCGGTCTATAGGACCACGCAGCCCCTGGTCAGGAAAACAAAAAGAGCACTCCGCCCTGTATAAAAGGTATTGTTTCAGAAAAAATATGGGATATTTATGATTTTAATTCATAACTGTTGATTTGAAATATTAGAAAACTTCTGTTATATTATTGAAAAACAGAAATTTTTATTGGAGATATTAAGAAAATGAAACGAATAGGTTTTTTTGTCGGAATTGATGAATATCAGAACGGGATTCCAAAATTATCTTGTGCTTCTTCCGATGCTGTAAATATGTTCAAGGCATTTACATCTGCTGGTTTTGTTGCTGATCTTCTTCTTGACGGTAAGGCGGCAAGTGAAGTGATAATCGGACAGATTCAGAGCATTATGACAACTCTGAAAGCCGGAGATCTCTTTGTGTTTTATTTTGCAGGACATGGACGCGAACATGATTCTGAACATTATCTTATCGGTGCTAACGGTTTCAGCGACAGTTCTCTGTATATGTTTGGCTCTCTTCCTCTTTCAGCAGTTGTCTCTCTGACTGATAAGGTTCCCGGTCTTAAACGGTTTTTTATCCTTGACTGCTGTCGTAAAAATCTTACTTCCGACCGTGCCGGAGAACCGTTTCAATGCAATAACAGTAGAAATATCGCATTGACAAATGCTGTAACTCAGAATAGCGATAAACGGATTATTCCTCCGTTGATTTTGAGTTCCTGCAGTACCGGTCAGATGGCATATGAGAATTTGAAGACAAAAAGTGGATATTTCACCGAAAAATTTATTTCCATTGTCGGCGATCAGAAAACTGTTTCCTTTTCTCAGCTTCAATCCGCCCTCACTCTTTCTGTTGAAAATCAGGATGTGGATTGGAAAGGTCCCATCACTCTCTGGAACGGAGTCCCTCTTTTCCCAAGTTGGGAAAACGCACCGAAGTTGAAACCTGTACTGGAACCTGAGCTGAAGCCAAAGCCGGAACCTGCACCTGAACCGAAAACGATAATCGGGGAAAAACTTTCTGATCCCGAAATCATTGAATGTGTGACATTGAGAATGAAAATATCTTCATTTTTCAATAGTTTCAGTGCTGAGTGTTTCGATTCAGAAAAAGAGGCTCTTCAGCAAAAATTTAATCAGTGCAAAGAGAATCCCATGGATTCTGTCCTCCTGAAAGCGTTCCGGAATATTTATGCAAGCTGTGAAGAAATTCAGAAAAATACCGGATGCTATCAGAGCATTTTGAAAAGAAAACTGGATTTGGAAGAATTGGAAAAATCCTTGCTTCTGAATAAAATCACGTACCCGAAAGAATATCATGAAAAGAAGATTGTTGCAGATCAACTGCTATTCATGGGGCGTTATGAAGCGGCAGAAACCGTTTTAGCAGAACTTTGCAATATCCTGAATAAACATAAAAATCAATT
This sequence comes from Lentisphaeria bacterium, assembly GCA_017456495.1. GTDB lineage: Bacteria > Verrucomicrobiota > Lentisphaeria > Victivallales > UBA1829 > SIG79. Next base: position 24,930 of record JAFTJI010000012.1, read on the forward strand.
AATTGCGGGAAAAGTAGAACTTCCCGGCGGACATATTCTGGAAATGGTTCAGATCGAACCGGGAACATTTACTATGGGAAGTCCTGCGAATGAACTTGGTCGGTGGGATAATGAAAAACAACATCAGGTAACTCTGACGAAAAGATTTTATCTTGGGAAATATCCTGTTACCCAGAAAGAATATCAAGCTGTAATGGGAAATAATCCCTCTTATTTCAAGGGAGATAATCTTCCCGTGGAACAAGTCAGTTGGGATGATGCCAAAAGATTCTGCAGTAAGCTGAATGATTTGAAACGTGATGAACTTCCCGCAGGATATCGTTTTGATTTACCCACAGAAGCTCAGTGGGAATATGCCTGCCGTGCCGGAACGACAACTGCATTGAATAATGGCTTGAATTTAACTTCAGAAGATGGACGTTGTTCTAATTTGGATAAAGTTGCGTGGTATGATGAAAATTCAGACGGAAAAACTCATCCTGTCGGACAGAAAAAGCCGAATGCCTGGGGGCTTTATGACATGCATGGAAATGTTTGGGAATGGTGCAACGATTTGTATGCGAATTATCCGAGCGGTGCAGTTACAGACCCGACAGGTCTTGCTTCAGGCTCGTCCCGCGTATTACGCGGGGGCAGTTGGGACGACTGCGCGCAGAGCTGCCGTTCAGCGGGTCGGTACAGCTTCGATCCGACGTACCGGCTCAACTACGTCGGCTTCCGCGTCGCCCTCGTCCCAGTTCAATAACTGGAAATCCATTTTTTGAGCTGCCGCCGGAGGCGGAATCCGCGGAGCAACGGGAGCTCTCCGGCTGACGGGCTAAGGACGGTGCTGAGGAACAGCACCGTGAAAGCCCGTCAGCAAGAGAGCGTAAGATGCGGAGCAACCCGCCCCGTTGGGGCTTCCGGCAGAGCCGGTGAGACTGGCGCACCCGCCAAAGATTGTCTGGGGAGCTGGGAGCACTGGGATTACTGAGAGTTCTGGGAGCACTGTATTTTTTTTCGCCCGGGTGCGCATCAAAAACCTATACGGCTTATACGACCTATACGGCTTATACGGCTTATACGACTTATACGACCTATTATGCCTATCCGGCAGAGCCGGAGAGACTGGCGCACTAGCAAAGGATCGGCTGGGGAACTGGGAGTACTAAGAGTACTGGGAGTCCTGTTTTTTGCGCCGGGGTGCGCAAAGAAATGATCTTGCGAAAAACCTTTTCTTTGCCCGCACTCTCCCAGTATTCCCAGTATTCCCAGAACCCGGGCAGGTTTGCCGAATCAAAAATCATTTCCGGTCCTTGAACATCCAATCAAGGGCTGTCTGGATCTCAACATCCCAGAAATCCCAGCTGTGAACTCCGGGGCGTTCCCTGTAGGTCAAATCATATCCCATCGCCTGAAGTTTATCACGGTATTCCACATTCACATCATAAAGAAAATCTTCTGTGCCGCAGCCCATGTAAAGACGCGGCATCTCTTTGCCGGATCCTGCCAGAGCTTTTGCTTTGCCTAACAAATCATCTTCCGTTCCGGTAAGATCTTCACGATTGCCGAAAATGTAGTGATATTCTGTCGGATTGCACTCTTCCAGCCAGCGGTTTTCAAAGGATCCGGAAAAACTCGCCGCAGCTGCAAACCGTTCGGGCTGATTGAAGGCAAGTTTGAAAGCACCGTAGCCGCCCATGGAAAGTCCTGCGACATAAGTATCTTCCCGGCGGTCAGAGACATTGAAAAACTTTTTGACCAGTTCCGGAAGTTCCTGTGAAAGGAAATCCCAATAGCGCATCTGCGGATTGCAGTTCCTGTAGAAACTGCGGGCACCGCAAGGCATGATGACCGCGATCCCCAGTGCAGCAACATAGCGTTCGATACTGGTACGGCGACCCCAGATCGTGTGGTCATCGCTCATTCCGTGAAGCAGATAAAGCACCGGCGGTTTTCCGGAAGATTCTTTGCCGTCCATGCCGATCTGTGTTGTGGTGTTCTGCGGGAGAATTGCCGCAAATTCTGTTGAAATTCCGAGAGTTTCAGAATAAAAATCACATTTGATAAGAGCCATTTTCAAGTTCCTTATTGTTTGGCTGTCTCTTCGATGATAACGCGTAAAAAGTTGTTGAATTCTTCAAATTTTGCCAGATCCATCCACTCCCGTTCTGTGTGGATATCCTCTTCCGGCGGACCGAAAGAGATGATTTGCAGGGTTGGATTCTTTTTGGCGAAAGCACCAGTTTCCAAACCTGCATGGATCGCATAAACTCCGGGCAGGTTGCCATAGACCTGTTTGTGGATTTCGCTGACGGCTTTTATCGGTTCTGTTTCCGCATTGGCGGGCCAGCCGGGATATTCTCCGGTGACAGTTGCCGTTCCATTCAGCGGCGCAAAGTGCGCTTTGATTCCTGCCGTGATTTCCTGTCGTTGCTTATCTTCCAGACTGCGCTGGCTGGTGTGGATGACCATGAGGTTTTCCGCGGTATGGATCGAGGCAAAGTTGCTGCTTGTTTTGACGATCCCAAGCTCTTCATCGGAGTCGAAAACTTCATTGGGAACGGTTGCCGCAAGACGGAGGAATGTTTCCGTGAAAACCGGATCGAGAATCTTTTCAGAACTCTCTGCCGGGACGATTTCAAAGTGATACTCTTCCGGCGCATTGAAAGTTACTGCACTCTCTTCCCGGAACTGTTCTGCAGCGTTCCGGAGTTCTTCGGGAGTCTTTTCTGTGACGATGACCGCATCCGCTTCAGCGGGGATCGCATTGTCAGCGGAACCGCCGTTGAAAGAGCAGAGAGCATGAACACTCATTTTCTGCAGAAATTGAGCAAGAAGAATCAGGGCATTGCCCCGTTTTTCGTGAATCGTTGTGCCGGAATGACCGCCTTTCAGACCCCGCAGTTTGACCGTGTAACAGGTTCCGGCGGGAGCTGCTGTACGGTTCAGGGGAATCTCAAAAGAGAGCCTTGCGCCGCCGGCACAGCCGATGCAGAATTCATGAAATGTTCCTGCATCGAGGTTGAGAAGCCAGTCTCCAGCCAGCATTTCCGGATCAAGGTTATTTGCGCCGACCAAGCCGGTCTCTTCCTGAACGGTGAACAACCCGGCAAGTGCGCCGGTTTTCACTTCCGGATCAAAGAGCAGGGCGAGGATACAGGCGGCACCTGCGCCATCATCAGCCCCAAGCGTTGTTCCGTTGGCGCGGAGAATGCCGTTTTCTTCAATCAGTTCCAGAGGCTGAGTTTCAAAATCGAACTCTTTTCCTGCGGCGGCCTTCGGAACCATGTCGATATGCCCCTGCAGTATAATACTGGGGGCATTTTCATATCCCGGAGCTGCCGGACGGTCGATCCTGACATTTCCGGCATTGTCCATTCTGGCGGGCAAGCCGTGTTCGTTTGCAAGAGAGATGATTTTTTCAGCCAGTTTCTGTTCGTGTCCGCTTGGGTGTGGAATGGAACAGATCAGTCCGAAATAGTAGAGAGCGTCTTTTGTCGGACGGTTTTCAAAAAAGTTCATTTTTTTACCTGTACAAATTCTTTGATTGCTTCATCAGCCAGTTTCCGCATAACGGCTGCATCATCGTTTGCGATCATCTCCGGAACAAATTTGATCTCTTCTGCAGAGCGTTCAAAGAGGAATGCAAACCAGAGACATGCCTGGAGATATCTTCCCCGTTCGTTGAGATGGATCAGATCCATGCAGATCTTCATGCTGCCGTCTTTCATTTTATACCAGAATGCTCTTCCGACGGGTTCGTCTGCCATGGGAGGCAGGTCCGGCCAGCTGAGTTCAGAAAGCTGTGCCGGGTCATAATCCATGAACCGGAACGGTCGGAGTTTCCGGAGTTTCTGAACTGCATAACCGGAAGGGATGATCCGGAGATTCAGTGTTTCAGCCAGCCGGGTATAACATTCTGTCAGCCGTTCATACATGCCGGTTTGATCAAAGCCCCATTCGCCGCCCTGACGGATCCTGGAATCATAAGGATGATATGCCCAGGTCTGCTGAATGAGAATTTCTGCGCCGGGGGCATATTTTTTCACATAATCATGAATATCCTGTGCGAATGGCATGTAGGTGCTCCAGTTCCAGCTTGCGTGACTTGCCTGCTGAATCGTGACAAAATCCCAATCGGTTTTGGAAAGAGTATCTTTTAATTTGACACCGCCGTTATAGATCCGGCAGATCTCTGATTGTTCTTCTGCTGAAATATAGCTCCAATGCCGTTCCAGTTCGCAGCCGCCGAAATTTGCCCGCTGAAAAACCAGTTCACATCCGGCGGAGGCTGCAACCTTCGGGAAAAATTCAGCCAGACTGTCAGTAAAACTGTTTCCGATCGTTAAAACTTTTACGCTGTTTCTCATGAAAACCTCCTGTTTTTTTGTAATGTAGCAGACGTTTTCAGTAATTTCAATCTTGAACCCAAAAAATTTTTTTTTGTAATAACTGCTTGCATTCTCTGGGATTAATGCTATATTTACAAAAAGTGCTGTAACGATTAAGCCAATAAACAACCAAAAAAAGAGGTTCAAAAATGAAAAAACGTTATGCCGTTTGCGGTGTTTCCATGCGGGCGATTTTTATGTACATCCAACCGATGATGGAAAATTTCAGTCCTTATGCAGATTTTGTGGCTATGCTGGATATAGATCCGCTCCGCTTTGATCTTTGCAAGGAACGGATCCCAAGCACCAAAGATGTTCCGACTTATATGGCTGATGAATTTGAAAAAATGCTGGAAGAACAGAAACCGGATGCGTTGATCGTTGTTTGCATGGACTCTGCTCATAAACACTATATCGTGGAAGGATTGAAACATGATCTGGAAGTCATTTGCGAAAAACCCATGACGACCAACACCAAAGATGCGCTGGAAATCCGTGAAGTTGAGAAGAAGTCCAAAGGGAAGTTGATCTGCACCTTCAATTACCGTTATACAGCTGCACATACAAAGCTGAAAGAGATGATTCTGGATGGAAAAATCGGCAGAGTTACCCACGTTGACTTGAACTGGTACATTGATATCCATCATGGAGCCAGTTATTTCAACCGCTGGAACCGTATGCGCGAAAATTCCGGAAGCCTTTCCATTCACAAATCCAGTCATCACTTTGACCTGGTCAACTGGTGGATCAATGGAATCCCGCAGGAGGTTCATGCATTCGGGGCTCTGAATCACTATGGCCCGGAAGGTCCGTTCAACCCGTCGAAAAAAGATGGACGTCATTGCACCGGATGTCCGGAATTCAGAAAATGTGCTTATCAGACTCGTTTTACGAACCGGGTCAAGAACAGAACGATCAGCGATGACTTTTTCGGTCCGCTCAAACAGGATTGGGAAAAGATATTCACCGACTACACCCCCGACAAGTGTCTGTTTGATAAAGAAATCAATATTTTTGACACCTATGTTGTGAATGTCAGGTACAAAAGCGGTGCATTTCTGAATTATTCCGCGAACTTCTCGACACCTTATGAAGGCTACCGTCTTGCCATCAACGGAACCCATGGCAGATTGGAAACCACGGAATTCGGAGGAATCGGCGGCAGTATCATTTCTGATTTTCATGAAGGCGGTTCCCAGTATATTGATTACTATCCGATTTTTGAAGGACGTGAACGGATTCATATGCCGCGAACCTACGGCGGTCATGGCGGCGGCGACCCGAAGATTCTGGAAGATATTTTCATCGGAGAAGATCCCGACAGAAAATATGATATTCTTGCAAAATCAGTAGATGGACTCAGAGCGATTTCCATTGGAGATGCTGTTTATAACTCCATCGTAAACGGCGGAGTTCAGGATCTCAGTTCATTTATGGAGTAATATTAACCCCTTACGGAGAGAGATGATGAACGTACAGAAGACAAAGAAAGTATTTACTCTTATCGAACTGCTGGTGAGTGTTACTTGTCAAATAGGTGTTTTACCGTTGTATTGCCTCAAAAAAATTCATAAAAACTGCACATCCTTACGCCCGTCAGGGCGCACTTCACGTTTGCCGCAGGCAAACTCTTCACACCTTCACATCTTCACTCAA